>WRGQ01000110.1 GCA_009787115.1 Bacteroidota bacterium | reverse complement strand
GTACCCGGAAAAACGGGGAGTATGACTAAAGGGGGTTTTCTATTTTGCATATTCAGGAAATTTTTTTTGGTTAAATCTTATTTTTTAGCATTGGGAAGAATGTTTTTTTACCACAAAGGACACAAAGGATTTCACAAAGAACACTATAATTGTCCATAAATTACTCTTTTTACACCATTTTTAAATAATACTGTATTGAAGTTTATCAATAAACCCAATTTGCAGTTGCTTAATTTTAAATACGTTAAAATCTGTGCCAAATGTATATCATGCAACGCCTCCACAGATTTAATTTCGACGACTAATTTTCTTTCAACAAATATATCAATCCTATAACCGGCATCTAATTTTACTTCTTCGTAAATTAGTGGTAACGCTTTTTGCTTTTCCACTGATAAACCCTGCTTTTGCAGTTCATAAAAAAGGCATTCTTCGTAAGCGCTTTCTAATAATCCGGGTCCTAATGCTTTATGTATTTTTGTACCGGCATTAAATACAATTTTAGATAATTCATTCTCTGTCATAACAATTTATATTTGTGTCCTTTGTGAAATCCTTTGTGTCCTTTGTGGTTAATAACCTGCAAAAATTAACGATAAATAATTCAAAAAATTTTACTACTCTTAATTTTCGTTGCAAAAGTATTTTTTCATATAACAGAAACTTTTTTACTTTTGCGCAATTTTATAAATAAACATTTTTATTATGGCTGGAAAACAGACTCCAATCCCTGAACAAGTTGTAAACAAAATAGTTGCAGAAAGCGGCATAAGTAAAGTGGGAAGCGCTTCAATCAGAGAAATTAAGAAATTGATTAACGATATTGAAACAGCAAGCGGCATTCCGTTTATTCGTATGGAAATGGGGATTCCCGGTTTGCCTGCCTGCCAAATTGGCGTAAATGCGCAAATTGAAGCGTTAAAAAGCGGAGTAGCAGCGATTTATCCAGATATTGAGGGCGCACCGGTATTGAAAAAGGAGATGTCGCGCTTTGTAAAAAACTTTTTAGATTTAGAGGTCTCCTCCGATGGCTGCATTCCCACCGTAGGCTCGATGATGGGCGGCATGGCGGGGTTTATGACTTTCGTTCGGGCGCGCAAAGAAAGAGACACCACCCTGTTTATTGACCCCGGTTTTCCCGTACAAAAACAGCAACACAGAGTTTTAGGGCTTAAATATGAGACTTTTGATGTGTATAATTTCCGTGGCGATAAACTGCGCAACAAACTTATCAGTTATTTGGAAAAAGGAAATATCCACTCCATCATTTACTCCAACCCCAACAATCCGTCATGGATATGCTTTACAGAGAAAGAGTTACAAATTATCGGCGAACTGTCCACCCAATACGATGTGTGCGTTTTTGAAGATTTAGCGTATTTTGGTATGGATTTTCGCAGAGATATTTCCAAGCCCGGTGTACCGCCGTTTCAGCCTACAGTGAGCAAATACACAGATAATTACGCCCTGTTGATTTCCAGTTCAAAATCGTTTAGTTATGCAGGTGAAAGAATGGGGTTGCTGGTGCTGTCAGACAAAATGTACAACAGAGAATTTCCCGATTTAATTCCCTATTTTAACACTCCGAAATTGGGTCGCGCCATTATTTACGGTACGGTGTATGCCATCAGTTCCGGCACGTCCCACTCGGCGCAATATGGATTGGCAGCCATATTAAAAGCCTGTAACGATGGTGTTTATAATTTTTTGGACGATGTGAAAATCTATGCAGAAAAAGCCAACATTATGAAACGGCTCTTTTTAGAAAACGGCTTTCAAATTGTGTATGATAAAGATGAAGACCAACCACTTGCCGATGGTTTTTATTTTACAGTAAGTTATCCCGGACTCAGCGGTGAGGAGTTGCTAAAAGAGTTTCTTTATTACGGCATTAGCGCAATCTCTTTGGCAATCACGGGCAGCGAACGTACGGAAGGATTACGCGCCTGCGTTTCGCTTATCAAAATGGAGCAGATGCCGGTGTTGGAAGAACGGTTGAAGTGTTTTAAAGAAAATCATTAAAATTTTAAAATGGTGAACGGTGACAAATTAGAAGGAGTATCACTTGTCGCGTTTATCACTCGTTGTGCTTGTCATCCGTTTTCTCACATTCCCAAACTCATTCACGATATAACTTTCATCCAAGTCGAACAACTTATAAATCAATGCGTTTTCACAAATTTTTGAAGTTGTTCCGAAATACATTAGTTGACCGTTTTTTAATAGTAAACTTTTTGGAATTGCCTGCATTGCCAGTGCGAGGTCGTGAATCACCATTGCAATGGTGATTTGTTTGGCGCGGTTGAGATCCGATAATATTTCCAGAATTTCAAACTGATGCGGAATATCTAAGTTTGCCAGCGGTTCGTCTAACAACATCAGCGGCGCTTGCTGGGCGATGGCACGGGCAATTAACGTGCGCTGAAACTCCCCGCCGCTCAACTGTGATGTCATTCTATCTTTTAAAGACAACAGATTTGTTTTCTTTAAAGCATCAATAACAATATCTTCATCTTCGGGATTATAATAATTCCATCGCGTTTGGTAAGGATGTCTTCCAAACATTACCATATCAAAAACCGAAAAATGATAAACGGGCTCGCTCCGTTGCGGTACTACGGAAATTTGCTTCGCCAAATCTTTAACTTGATAATCTTCCATTTTTTTACCCGAAATCTGAATATTTCCTTCCTGTTTTTTGAGTGCACCGGAAATAATATTCAATAACGTAGTTTTTCCCGAACCGTTTGGACCTATGATAGCACAATAATCCCCTTTTTGCAGTTCAAAAGAAACATCTTTTAATACAGCATATTTTTGGTATTTATAGGAAATATTTGAAATAGAAAGCATTTTTAAGAATTAGAAGTTTTGTAGCAAAACAGGGTTTTATTGTTTTATGATTTGTTTGGTTACCGCACCTTTGTTAGTTTGTATCTTCAGAAAATAGATTCCGGCAGGGAAATACGAAACGTTGACTACGGCTTCGCCGTTTTCGTGACGAGAAACAACTAACGAGTGACATTTACCGTAAACATCAAATACCTCAATATTCGTAATTCGTAATTCGTAATTTGTAATTCGTAATTCTCCTGTGGTTGGGTTTGGATAAATCGCAATGTTTACTAATAGATTTTCTTCAATACCTTCCCCTTTTTCAATAATAATACTCAACTCTTTTGTGTCGTTTCCGGCGTTGTTGGTTGCTTTTACCGTAAAGGTAAACGTTCCTTCATTGGTGGGTATGCCGGAAATAATGCCGTTTGTTGAGAGTTCCAATCCTGTGGGCAAGTTGCCCTCTTGTAGCGACCATATTATAGGATTATCTCCAATGGCGGTAAGGGTTTCGCTGTATGCTATTTCCACTGTTCCGTGGGGGAGCATTGTTGTAGTAATAGCAGGTGGCACGGCGCTATTTTCAATGATAATGGTTAAAATCTTAGTGTCATTTCCGAAATTGTTGGTTGCTTTTACCGTAAAGGTAAACGTTCCTGTTGCGGTAGGTGTTCCTGAAATTATGCCTTCGGGAGAAAGACTTAATCCTGTGGGCAAACTACCGCTTTGTAACGACCATATAATAGGTGTATCTCCGGTAGCGGTAAGAGTTTGGTTATATGGTACTCCTGTTTCACCGTTGGGCAACGTTGTTGTAGTAATGGTGGGTGGTGTTGTATTAACATCGATAACAGTTAATATAAAATTTTTAATGTCGCTTCCAATACTATTGGTTGCTCTCACCGAAATAAAAAAAGCGCCTGCTGTGGTGGGTGTTCCGGAAATAACGCCGGCGGTAGAGAGTGATAATCCGGTGGGCAAACTACCGCCTTGCAGTACCCATGTAATAGGAGTAGCGCCGGTGGCAGTAAGGGTATGGCTATAGGGTATATCAATTTCCCCATTTGGCAAAGTTTCTGTTGTGATCACCGGAGCATCGGTTAGGCGCAAATGTACAGGCATCGGAGTAGGAACGACAAACCCCGGGAGTAAACCGTTGAATGTGGTCCAGCCTCCGGCGGAGGTAAAACGTCCGCCAAGCGTACCGTCAGCGTGGATAGCCACTTTACTGATACTCTCGCCGTCTCTATCGTTTAAGCCGATATTATTCCATGATGTAGTGCCGTTATAGTTTAACATACCCTCAAAAGCGATATTGGAAGTAACCGTACCGCCATCTGTAAGACTGCCGGTTACTCTTCCGCTTGCACCTGGGCTGCTTACACTAATATTAAGTGCAGCACAATTGTTTGCATTACTTGAATTGGCAACGCGTCCTGCAATACCGCCGGTATTGCTTGAACCTGTTACGCTGCCTGTGGCGTAGCAATGAGATACCGTACTCCAATTGTCTATCATTCCTACTATTCCTCCAATCCACGCAGCGCCGGAAATATTCCCAAGAGAATAACAATTGGTTATCGCGGAATAATTGCTTATGTTTCCTGATATACCTCCTACCCAATTATTTCCGGTAACATTTCCGGTAGAATAACAATTGGTAATGTTACTTCCGGCTTTTTGAACCATTGACGATATACCTCCTGTATTCTGATGACCATTTACGTTTCCTGTAGAATAGCAGTTGATCACTGTACTGAAACCTTCCATTCCCTGAAAAAAACCGATTAAACCGCCGGCATAATCGCCGGTAACAGTTGCGGTAGAATAACAGCCGGACACCATGCAACTATCAATAGAGCCAATCAAGCCGCCGGCATCAATAAATCCGGAAGTTGGACAACTGACGCTTCCTGTAGAATAACAGTTTGTGATGGTACTGTAGGTTGCATATCCTATCAAAGCGCCAATTGCGCCACCACCGGCAATATTAGCGCCTTCAACGCCGAGATTCCGTACCGTTCCGTAATCAACCATACCGAACAATCCCTGATAAAAACGATTGGGGTCGTTAATATACAGTCCTGTAATCTTGTGATTGTTGCCGTCGAAATCTCCTTTAAAGGAATAATTGGTTATACCAACTCGCCGCCCTATGATTATCCACCCTGTACCGGTTTGATAGTCGGAAAGGTCAATATCGTTCCCCAATTTGTAATATTTATCATTATAGGTTGTGTTGAGTGCATTTACATACGTTGCCAACTGGGTTAATTCTGCCTGGGTGGTAATAATATACGGATTTCCGGACGTGCCGTCGCCTCCGGAAAACTGCGCTGAAACCGCTACAGGTAGCAGAAAGCAGAAGGCAGAAAGTAGAAAGCAATTGAGAATTGAAAATTGGATTATTTTCTTTATGGGGTTGGAAATGTGGTTTTTTTTCATTTTAAAATTTTATTATATTGTTTGTTTTTAATTATTGCTGTTGCCGTAATAATATGCTTATTAAATTATGGTGCAAATTAAAATGATTTTTTCAGATTTTAAATATTCACAAACAAATTTCAATTCTTACCCTCTTGACAAACGTGTTTTGGTGTTGTATGTTTGCGCCCTCAAAAAAATAGCAGGAGATTCCATAATACTTAAAATGACGTCTAAAAGTTCATCTTGCATATCATGCGTAAGTGCGCTTTTCCTGTATTTTTCCTGATATGTTTCTGATGATTGCTTTTGATATTCAATAATTTCAATATTCTTTTCAAATAATGCTTTATAGGCAATATCTAATCTTCTTTTTTGGAACAAAATAATGCGGAATCAATTTCATGCATCTCAAAAAATAGATTACCCAAGTTTGAAAAATTAACTGCTTCCAGTTCAATTTTTGATTTTTTTTTGGCGAAAATAACGAATTATTTTTTTGCCTAAAAAAACTATAGTATTTAATAAACAAGTTCTTCTATTTTTGCCCACAAATTTTAAATAATAATTTATGGGAAATATTGTCGCTTTAGTTGGAACTCCAAATGTTGGAAAATCAACGCTTTTCAACCGTTTAACTCAAACCCGTGAAGCCATTGTAGATGCAATTGCCGGCGTAACACGAGATAGAAATTACGGACATGCCGACTGGAACGGCTACGAATTTTCGGTAATAGATACCGGCGGCTATGTGGTAGGCTCCGATGACATTTTTGAAACTGAAATACGTAAACAGGTGGCATTGGCGCTCGAAGAAGCCGACGTAATTATCTTTATGGTAGATGGTCGTGAGGGTTTATCGCCATTAGATGAAGATGTAGCAAAAATGTTGAGAAAATCGAAAAAACCGTTTTATTTGGCTGTAAATAAAATTGATAGTCCTTCAAATTATTTTGACCACGCTGAATTTTATGCGTTAGGTTTTGAAAATATTTATTCTATCTCGGCAGTTTCCGGTAGTGGCACCGGCGAACTTTTAGATGAGGTGGTCAAACATTTTTCTAAAGAAGAGGAACATTACGACGAAGAACTCCCGCGCATTACGATTGTGGGAAAACCCAATGTAGGCAAATCTTCCATTATCAACACTTTTCTGGGTAAAGAACAAAATATTGTTACGCCGCTTGCCGGCACTACCCGCGATTCTATTTACACACGCTTTAACAGTTTTGGATTCGATTTTTATTTGGTAGATACCGCAGGATTGCGCAAAAAGAAAAAAGTAGAAGAAAACCTTGAGTTTTATTCCGTTATGCGTGCCGTGCGTGCCATTGAAAACAGCGATGTGTGCATTTTAATGTGCGATGCCTCAGATGGTTTTGATGCACAGGATATTGCCATTTTCAGTTTGGCAGCACGAAACAGAAAAGGAGTAGTGGTAGTGATGAATAAATGGGATTTGGTTGAAAAAGACCACAAAACCCACAAAGAGTATGAAGAGTTGGTTAAAAAGCGACTTGCCCCATTTAATGATGTGCCGGTAATTTTTACTTCCGTAATTAACAAACAACGCATTTTCAAAGTGTTGGAAACAGCGGTAGCCGTTTATAATAATAAACAACGTAGAATCTCTACATCAGAATTGAACGACACATTGTTGCCCATCATCAAAAACCAACCTCCTCCGATGGTAAAAGATAAAATGGTGAAAATTAAGTTTGTAACACAACTGCCGACCGCTTTTCCTGCTTTTGCTTTTTTCTGCAATCTTCCCCAGTATGTGCGCGAAGACTACAAGCGGTTTTTAGAGAATAGAATGCGAGAACATTGGGACTTTTCTGGGGTTCCGATAGAGATTTATTTCAGGAAAAAGTAATTATACTTCCTCTGTACCACTTTGTGTTCTCAGTGTTTCTGTGCTTAATATCTATTTTTTCAGCACAGAGACACAGACCCAATAGAGAATCACAAAAAATATCTTTACTTATTTATAATATTCTATTTTTGCCGCCCAAAAACGGTATGCGGTAAAACCGCTCACCGCAAACCTCGTTTATTATGGCAAAAGATTTTACAACCCAGGAAGAAGATTATTCAAAATGGTACAACGACATCGTTAAAAAGGCAGATATGGCGGAAAACTCCGCCGTGCGCGGCTGTATGGTAATTAAACCTTACGGTTACGCAATTTGGGAAAATATGCACGATGCGTTAGACAAAATGTTTAAAGATACCGGACACGTGAACGCGTATTTCCCGCTTTTTATTCCCAAATCGTTTCTATGCCGTGAAGCCGACCACGTAGAAGGTTTTGCCAAAGAGTGCGCAGTAGTTACCCACTATCGCCTCAAAACCGACCCCAACGGCGGCGTTATGGTGGACCCGGAAGCAAAATTAGAAGAGGAACTTATTGTGCGCCCCACCTCCGAAACTATTATCTGGGATACTTACAAGAATTGGATACAGTCGTATCGCGATTTGCCTATTTTGTGTAACCAATGGGCAAATGTAGTGCGTTGGGAAATGCGCACCCGTTTATTTTTGCGCACTGCAGAGTTTTTGTGGCAGGAAGGACATACAGCGCACGCCACCTGCGAAGAAGCCATCGTTGAGGCAGAAAAAATGTTAAATGTATATGCAGAATTTGCCGAAAAGTTTATGGCAATGCCTGTACTGAGAGGCGTAAAATCTCCAAACGAACGTTTTGCCGGCGCTGTAGAAACATACTGTATTGAAGCCTTAATGCAGGATGGAAAAGCCTTACAGGCTGGAACTTCACACTTTTTAGGGCAAAACTTCGCCAAAGCATTTGATGTGAAATTTTTGAACAAAGAAAACCAGTTAGATTACGTTTGGGCAACCTCGTGGGGCGTCTCCACCCGTTTAATAGGCGCACTCATTATGTGTCATTCAGATAATAACGGATTGGTACTGCCTCCAAAATTAGCGCCGTTGCAAGTGGTTATTATTCCCATTTATAAAACAGAAGAACAATTACAGGCAATTACTGAAAAAGTATCCGTTTTATGCGCTGCATTAAAATCAAAAAATATCTCCGTAAAATTTGATAACGATGATTCTAAACGCTCCGGTTGGAAATTCAATGAATATGAGTTAAAAGGCGTTCCGGTGCGAATTGCTATCGGACCGCGTGACTTGGAAAATAATCAGGTAGAGATAGCCCGCCGCGACACACTTGAAAAGCACACCGCCTCTTTCGACGGTTTAGCAGAACATATTGAAACTCTGTTACAAGATATTCAACAAAATATCTATAATAAAGCGTTGAAATTCAGAGAGGAAAATACACATACCGCAGATACGTGGGAAGAATTTATTGACATTTTGGATAACAAAGGCGGCTTTGTACTCGCCCACTGGGACGGTACATCCGAAACCGAAGAACTGATTAAAGAGAAAACCAAAGCCACTATCCGCGTCATTCCTTTTGATAATAAAAAAGAGGAAGGCAAATGTATTTTAACGGGAAAACCATCGGCGCAAAGGGTAGTGTTTGCCAGAGCATATTAGAGCTTAGATATTAAATATTAAATGATTGTCACCCGCCACTTGTCACCTGTCACCCGTCACTTAAACAAACTTATTTCGGGGGTTTTTATAGGATTGATAAAAGTGTATCAATTCACGTTATCTCCTTTTCTGGGAAAACAATGTCGTTTTACCCCTACCTGTTCGCAATATGGCATAGAAGCGATACAGAAATACGGCGCACTGAAAGGCAGTTGGTTAACAATAAAACGGATTATACGGTGTAATCCTTGGGGTGGAAGTGGTTACGACCCTGTGCCATAAAATTTAAAGACTTTCATTATCCTTTTATCCTTGACGAGGTCAGGAGAAGTAGTTTATTTTAACAATTCCTGTAAATCGTTCATCGTAATGGTTTTCCATTTTCCATCGAAAGTTTGCCAACTTACTTTCTTTTTTCCGGACATGTGCATATATTTAAAATATTCTCCCAGAAGAAATTGCGAAAAACTCTTTTGTCGCTGGAAATTCCAATTACGCTCATATTCAGGCTCAAAGTTTTGTAAAAAATAGTAATGCACGTACCACAGCAAAGAGTTTGACGATTCAAGCGCTATCTGATTTGCCAAACTTGCCATACGCAACAGTCTGTCATCTCTATTTTCTTGATTTATAGAATAATAATATTGAAGAATGGCATTAACGGTATCTTTTATACCCAAATAACTCTGTGCCAATAACGTATTTGTTTGATAGATAATAGCAGAATCGGGCTCTATGTTTTTGCGTATTTCTGAAATTACCTCAAGAGTTTCATCAAAAAGTTCCGGTTTGTGCGACAAAGAGGATGCCAAATGCAACATCACCTCCATATCTTTTTTGGATTGCTGATGTGCTTTCCGAAGTAGAAAAATTGCTGCATCATACTTATTAACCAATGCTTTACAAATCCCTGCCTGTTTTAAAACCTGAAACGAACTGTCGCGCTGGCTCATCAAAAGCTCCAGCACCGGCGCTGCTTGAAGAAACTCCTTATGTGCAAAAAGAACAGATGCTTTTTTTCGCAACAGCGGTTTATTGTTTTCATTGTAAAACAAAGTCGAATCGCAATAAAAAAGCGCCTCCTCCATATAATCTTTGTTTCTCAACGCTCCCAAAACTGAAACAAATTTTAAGGTATTAGAACTGTTTCTCGGATTAAGATAAAAAGCATTCTCATAACAAGAGTAAGCCTGCGGCAAAAGCATCATTTTTGCATAACAGTCGCCCAGCCCGCCCCACAAGAAAGCATTTAAAGTATCTGTTTCCAATAAGTTAGCATAAATTTCAATCGCACTGACATATTCTTCATTTTGGAAAAGCGCTTTCGCCAAACTGATTTTAGCAGGCACAAAAGTAGTGTCTATGACGATACATTTTTTAAAATAGAATGCAGATAATATGGCATCTTCTAACGTTTCCGCGCTCAATCCGGCATAATAAAAATCGTTGATATTTGCTGTTTTTGTATTTTCAACAGTTTCAATTACTTTGTTATACTGTTTTTCAAAAAACAGATTAAATATTTTGTTATCAGGTGTTTGCGCTTGTATTACAACACAAAAGAAAACTAAAGGGAAGAGAAATATTTGTTTAATTTTCATGTGGATAACCTAAGTGATACATCAGTTTTTCTATCGAAACAACATCAATACCCTCTTTCATTGACCAACAATCCGGAGAAGGAGTAACAATAAAGGTACGATCCGGCACAATATCTTCAATAGCAATATAATTGCCTTTTGATAAGGAAGGAGAAAAAGAAGCCTTACATTCGATAGCGATAGTTTGATTATTTGATTTCATTATAAAATCAATTTCTGCGCCTCCTGTTGTGCGATAATAGTATATTTCCGAATCAGGAAATATCCCTTTAAGGTTGGAAAGC
>WRGQ01000109.1 GCA_009787115.1 Bacteroidota bacterium | reverse complement strand
TAAAGGAAATTTGGCAATAACGCTTGAACACCAAATTGAAGATACAAAAGGAATGTTGTTACATGAAATGATGGAAAAAGCATTACAACACTACAATTTATGTAACTTGAAAAGCCAAACGTATTCATTTGAACGAGAGGTAAATATAAATGCGATAAAGAATGTTCTACAAAAGAGTTAAATCTATGCTAACCTCTTCCCCTCTTATAGAAATTATGTCGCCCGTAGGTTCTTACGAGGCGTTGATGGCAGCCATACATGCGGGCGCGGGTTCTGTGTATTTTGGTGTGGGAGAAATGAATATGCGCGCCCGCTCCTCCGCAAATTTTACGCTTGAAGACCTTGAAAAAATTGCGCAAATTTGCAAAGAAAACAACGTTTTGTCCTATTTAACCGTAAATACTGTCATTTATAATCACGAAATTGAAGCCATGCATATTTTGTTGAATGCCGCAAAAAAAAGCGGTATTTCTGCCATTATTGCCTCCGATATGGCAGTGATGAATTATTGTAAACAGATTGGTTTAGAAATACATATATCTACTCAGTGTAATATTACAAACTTTGAATCCGTAAAATATTACGCCCAATTTGCCGATGTCATTGTATTGGCACGCGAAACCGAACTGAAAGATGTAAAACAGATCGTAAAACGGATTGAGGAAGAAAAGATTTGCGGACCAAAGGGAGAACTTGTTAAAATTGAGATGTTTATTCACGGGGCGCTCTGCATGGCGGTTTCCGGAAAATGCTATATCAGTTTGGATAATTTCAACTACTCGGCAAATCGCGGGGCGTGCCTGCAACCCTGCCGACGCGGCTACCATGTTAAAGATGTAGATTCCGAAATTGAACTCGCTATTGAAAACCAATACATTATGTCGCCCAAAGATTTATGTACCATCGGTTTTTTGGATAAAATTTTAGACGCCGGTGTAACTGTGTTAAAAATTGAAGGTCGCGGGCGCTCGCCCGAATACGTGAAAATGGTTACACAATGCTATCACGAAGCCATAAAAGCCATTCAAAATCAAACTTATAATAAAGAAAAAATTGAAGAATGGACAACCAAATTGCGGAGTGTTTATAACCGCGATTTTTGGGACGGCTACTATTTAGGACAAAAGGTGGGCGAATGGACACAAAATTACGGCTCGCAAGCCACCCGCACCAAACAATATGTAGGAAAAATTACCAACTACTTCTCCAAACTGCAAGTTGCCGAAATCTTAATCGAAACCAACGAAATATCTGTAGGTGATGAAATTATGATTTTCGGTTCCACCACAGGCGTTATAGATGTGAAAGTGAACGAGATAAGAGTGGATTTAGAACCCGTAAATCAAACGGTAAAAGGCGAATACTGCTCTATTTTCATTCCTGAGTTGGTGAGGAGGAATGATAAGGTTTACAGGTGGGTGGAGACTGAAATTTAAGATTTAAAAATTTCAAGTTTAATGTTGTCGCTTATCGCATACCGCATTAATTCATCTAGATTCAAATCTTCCCCTCTTACCGTTAAATGTGCCTGTTTATAAATAGGCGCACGCACTGCAAGTTGTTCATTTACAAAATCCAACAACTCCTTTTCGGTTTTGTTTTTAGTGAGTGGACGGGTTACTTTTGCACGGAATAGTCTTTGTGCTAACGATTTTGGTGACATCTCAATATAGATTGAGAATGCCGTCTCGTTGATGAGTTTCATAGCATCGAAAAAGCAGGGAGCGCCGCCGCCGGTGGCTATCACTACATTCTCCTGTTGCAACGCTTCTACTAAAATTTTATATTCTAACTGTCGAAAAACTGTTTCCCCATATTTTTCAAAAGTATCATAAACAGAAATCTTGTATTTTTCTTCCAAAATTTTATCGGTATCTATCACCGAAAAATTAAGAGGTCGCGCAATTTTTTTGGCAACAGTAGATTTGCCCGCCCCCGAAAAGCCGACAAGTACGATTTTGTTTTGATGAAGAGGTTGGGTGTTCAATAGCGGTTAGAGGTTAGAGGTTAGAGGTTAGAGGTTAGTGGTTAGTGGTTAGGAGGAAGGAGGGAGTGTGATGTTAATTTTACTGTATTATTCGTAGCCGCGAAAATAGTAATATTTTTTCTGCAACAAAAAAAGCGGTAGAACATTGTTCCACCGCTCATTATTAATTGTTCATTAAAACTACTTCACTTCCTCAAAATCCACATCAGTTACGCCGTCTTCACCGGAAGGATTGGGGTTTGCGCCTGCGTTGGGTTGTGCGCCTGCTTGCGAGAATGGGTCTCCGCCTGCGCCTGCGAATGGGTCGGTGCCGGGTTGTTGCCCTTGTGCGTACATCTTTTGGGAGGCTTCGTTCCACGCAGCATTCAGTTCAGCCGTAGCGGCGTCAATAGCGGCGATGTTTTTGTCGCCGTGTGCCTGTTTCAGTTTGGCTGCTGCGGCTTCTATTTTGGCTTTATCTTCGGCAGGCACTTTGTCTCCAAACTCTTTGAGTTGTTTTTCCGTTTGGAAAACCAATGAGTCGGCGTGATTCAGTTTGTCAATCTCTTCTTTTGCCTTTCTGTCAGCTTCTGCGTTTGCTTCTGCTTCTGCTTTCATTCTCTTGATTTCGTCGTCGCTCAAGCCGGAGGAGGCTTCAATACGTATCTTCTGTTCTTTGCCGCTGGCTTTGTCTTTCGCGGTAACGTTCAGGATGCCGTTCGAGTCAATGTCGAAAGTAACTTCGATTTGCGGTACGCCGCGCATGGCTGCCGGAATGCCGTCTAAATGGAAACGTCCGATACTCTTGTTTTGGTTTGCCATAGGTCTTTCGCCTTGAAGGATATGCACCTCTACAGAGGTTTGGTTATCAACTGCTGTAGTGAATGTTTCGGTTTTTTTGGTCGGAATGGTGGTATTTGACTCAATCAGTCGTGTCATAACGCCGCCCAGCGTTTCCAAGCCAAGAGACAGAGGCGTAACATCTAATAACAAGATGTCTTTCACTTCACCGCTCAATACGCCCCCTTGGATAGCAGCGCCTACGGCTACCACTTCGTCCGGATTAACACCTTTGGAAGGGGTTTTGCCAAAGAAATCTTCAACCGTTTTTTGGATAGCGGGGATACGGGTAGAGCCCCCTACAAGGATAACCTCGTCAATGTCGGCGGGTTTCATACCTGCGTCTGCCAGAGCTTTTTTACACGGTTCAACCGTTCTGCGGATCAGTGTGTCGCAAAGTTGTTCAAACTGAGCGCGTGTAAGCGTGCGTACCAAGTGTTGCGGAATACCGTCAATCGGCATAATGTACGGAAGGTTGATCTCCGTTTGGTTAGAACTCGACAATTCGATTTTGGCTTTTTCTGCAGCCTCTTTCAGTCGTTGCAGCGCCATCGGGTCTTTTCTCAAATCTACATTGAAATCTTTTTTAAATTCATCTGCCAACCAGTTGATAACCATTTGATCGAAGTCGTCGCCGCCCAAATGGGTATCTCCGTTGGTAGATTTCACTTCAAACACGCCGTCTCCCAATTCAAGGATAGAGATGTCGAAAGTACCGCCGCCCAAATCGAATACTGCCACTTTAGAGTCTGCTTTCTTTTTGTCTAATCCGTAAGCTAATGCTGCTGCAGTAGGCTCGTTGATAATACGTTTTACGGTTAATCCTGCAATTTCGCCGGCTTCTTTAGTAGCTTGCCGTTGCGAGTCGCTGAAATATGCCGGCACAGTAATTACGGCTTCGGTAATCTCTTGTCCCAAATATTCTTCGGCGGTTTTTTTCATTTTTTGAAGAACGATTGCAGAGATCTCCTGCGGAGTAAATTTTCTGTCGTCAATAAGCACTTTAGGCAGGTTGTTTACACATTCTACCTTGTATGGTACTCTGCTCACTTCGTCTTTCACTTGTGCACAGGTTTCGCCCATAAATCTCTTAATAGAGTAAATAGTTTTGGTAGGATTTGTAATTGCCTGACGTTTAGCGGGGTCTCCCACTTTACGTTCATCGCCTACAAAAGCCACGATGGAAGGCGTAGTTCTTCTGCCTTCACTATTTGGAATAACAACGGGTTCGCTGCCTTCCATAACTGCCACACATGAATTGGTGGTTCCTAAGTCAATTCCAATGATTTTTCCCATAGTAAATATGATTTAATTGTTAATATTTATAATTGTTAATGTTGCTAAAAAGCGGGTACTTATTTGCA
The DNA here is from genome assembly GCA_009787115.1 of Bacteroidota bacterium. GTDB lineage: Bacteria > Bacteroidota > Bacteroidia > Bacteroidales > WCHB1-69 > WRNX01. The sequence continues at coordinate 6,499 of WRGQ01000109.1, read as the reverse complement.
ACAACTGTGCCAAAAAATAAATATTCAATTTTTGGTTAATTCTTTTTTTTGAGGTGCTATGACAAAAGATTTAACTCAATTTTTAATGATTTTATTCTCGTCACCTGTCACTCATCGCCTGTTACTATTTTTATATTTTTGCGCCCAAAAAACAATGAAAAAATTAACATTTTTATTATTTCCTCTTTTATCCGTTCTTCTATTTACAGGTTGCAATAAATCAATTGTATATGATGAAAAAGTTGTATTTCCTGACAACAATTGGGCTTTTGAGCAAAAGGCAATCACTTTTGAGGCGCCGCTTAAAGCTTCGGAGAAACCATATTCAGTAGTTCTTGAGTTGGAACTCGTAGGAACTCCCAATGTTGAAAAATTTGATGCAACTTTCACATTGATAAGTCCTGCCGGAGGAAAAACCGTTAAAGCGCTCCTGTTCAACTTCGTTCATCCTAAAGAACCTTATTTAAAAGGAGATGCACCTAATAAGAAAATCTATAAACTAACAGTTTATCCCAAAAGATTTTTTTCAGAGACCGGAACTTACTCGTTAGAAGTGAACCAGTTTTCGAATAAAGCCGACAACTACGGTATTCACTCTTTAAGGTTGTATATTGAGAAGGTAAAGGAGAAATAGTGATTAGTGATTAAAAACATCAAAATTGAACACTCAAAAAATTCTTATTGCCGGTCCGTGTGCTGCTGAATCCCAAAAGCAACTTTACAAAACTGCAAAAGCGCTTTTTGAATTCAACACAGTCCACGCTAATCATTTTGATTTTCAGTATTTTAGATGTGGTATTTGGAAAGCGCGGACAAATCCTGGCGATTTTCAAGGGGTTGGAGATACTGCGTTTGAGTGGTTAAAAGAGATTAAAGAACAGTTTGGTTTTAAAATTTGCGTGGAGGTTGCCTCGAAAGAACATGCTTCCTTGTGTATTAGGAACAACACAGATGCTATTTGGGTTGGCGCAAGAACTACCGTAAATCCGTTTATAGTGCAGGAGATTGCAGATGCAGTGCAACACTCCTCGCTTACAGTTCTTGTAAAAAATCCCGTAAATCCTGATATTAACTTGTGGGCAGGCGCTATCCGGCGTTTTCAAAATGCCGGTATAAAAAGTGTGATGGCAGTTCATCGCGGGTTTTCCGTTGAAAATGAAAATGTGTATCGTAATGCCCCTTGCTGGGAGATTCCGGTGGCTTTGAAAATGAAATTACCCGATATTCCTGTGTTATGCGACATTGCCCATATTGCCGGAAATGTTTCTTTACAGCAAAATGTGGCGCAAACTGCCGTTAACTATGGCTTCGACGGACTGATGGCGGAAGTGCATTATGCACCCGAAAAGGCGCTGTCGGATAGCAAACAACAACTCCTGCCTTCACAGTTTGCACATCTGCTGGAAAATATTACATTACCCGATGCCGGTAATTTGGCGGAGCGTGAACTATTCATTCAAAGAAATCTAATTAAAAATATTGATATTCAAATTAGCAAACTATTAAGCAAACGAATGGAAGTGGTAGATGAAATTGCAACTATTAAAGCAAAACACGCACTCCCTGTATTGCAACCCAATCAATGGAAAAAGGTGGTAGAGATTTACGAAGAGAATATGTTAAAAGATGAAAACTACAGGCAATTTCTGGAGGAGTTTTTATTGCTGTTGCATAAAAGTTCTTTAAAACGACAAGAGTAATTAAGACCGTAAGATCTAATCATCTAATCATCTCCTCCATTACAAGATGTTCCCATTGCAAGTACGTTGTTCGGCTGATGTTGAAGAAAATATTGTAGAATATCCGAGCCCAATACGATTTGATATTAAAGCCTCCGGGCGATTCTGTAAATTTATCGCTGAATATCAATTCTTTGGTATCGCTTTTAAGGATGTTTACCCAAACAGAACCTTTCTTTATTGTGTTGTCAAAAGATTCTACTATAAAAAGGAGCGCATATTTTGAGAGTGCGGGCAGTGTAATTTGTCGTACATAATTGGCAATAAGATTTTCATCGAGCAGATTTTTCATTCGTACTACATCACGGATAATGATATCTCCTTTATGAAGTTTATTTTGTTTTTTTATGTATGATAAATCAAAATACACAATTGGTTTTCTGAATGCCACACGGATGTCGTACTTTTTCTGGTCGGAGATAATCAATGCGTTCCATTCATTGAGATAGAGTTGTAACACATCATTTGGCATATCAAAGCCTTTTCGGGTAAAGGTAGCCTTTGAGAAATCAATACCTAACCACGTAACCTCCCGTTCTTTAAGAAAATCTAAGAAAAGTTCTTTATTTATATACACTTGCCTAATGCTTGTTCCAAATCTGCAATAATGTCGTTTACTTCTTCAATACCCACGGCAAATCTCACTAAACCATCGGTAATTCCACCTGCCAACCTTGCTTCCTTGCTCATTTTAGAGTGCGTCATCGAAGCGGGGTGCGACATTAGCGATTCCACACCACCTAAAGAAACGGCTAACAGAATCAGTTGAATGTTATCCATAAGTGTTTCGCCTGCTTTGTATCCACCTTTCAACTCAAAACTGATGAGCGAGCCGGGACCCTCCATCTGTTGTTTCCCTGTTTCATATTGGGGATGGGATTTCAATCCGGGGTATCTTACCCATTCCACAGCGGGGTGTTTTTCTAACCATTCGGCTATAATCTGCGCATTTTCCTGCTGTTTTTTTACACGTAAAGATAATGTTTTCACACCGCGTATTACCATATATGCCTGAGTAGGATCCATACAACAACCCAAATTGATCATTGTGGGGCGGATAATCTTATCTAATGCATCTGTTTTCGACATAATGGCGCCGGCAACAATATCGGCATGTCCGTTAATAAATTTTGTCATAGAATGAACGACTATGTCAGCGCCTAGATCTAACGGACGCTGTAAAACAGGCGTGCAGAAAGTATTATCCACTACTACTAATATATTATATTGACGGGCAATCTCTACTGCGGCTTTCAAATCCGTAACGGCAATGGTTGGGTTGGTGGGCGTTTCGATGTAAAGCATCTTTGTATTGGGGCGAATCGCTTTTTTAATATTTTCGATGTTGGAAGTATCAATATAACTGTATTCAACACCAAACCGCGACCAGTATTTTTCGATGACCACGCGCGAAGGACCGTAAACGGCATCGGTAGAAACGATATGGTCTCCGGCGCTCAGAAATGCCATATAAACGGTGTTCACGGCAGCCATTCCGCTGGATGTTACTATACATTTGGCAGCATTTTCCAACTGCGCCAGTGTTTTTTCCAAAGCATTAATAGTAGGGTTTGCGATGCGGGTGTAAATAAATCCGGGACTTTCTCCGGCAAAACAGGCGGCGCCATCTGCAGCACTTTTAAATTTGTAAGTACTTGCCTGGTAAATTGGCGTAACGGCTGCCCCGAAGGGTTCCTCTATATCGGAACCGTGAATTAACAGGGTGTCAAAATTTAAGGATTCTTTCATATTTCTGGTTTTACTTGTCACTCGTCATTTGTCACTCGTCACGGAATTAGTACACTACCAACTTTGCAGTTGCAGTTCCTATTTTTACTAAATAGATTCCTTGACTCAAATCGATAATTGAGACACGTTGCGTGATAGCACCATTATGTTCTTCACCATGATAAGGCTCACTTTTTACTAATTGTCCGAAAGCATTATAAAAGTCAATACCCGATGCTTGCCCTGCGCTTGAAATTTGCAAATCAATGTAATTGTTTGCCGGATTGGGGATAATATGTATCGGAGAATCATTATTTGCCCATTCGTCAATACCGGTGTTTTCCTTCCATTGGGCAAACAGCAGCATATTTGCAGTGATGGAAATACTCTGTTCATTTTCATAGTATGTTCCGCTTCCATCTGCTTTAGTATTCCAATTTTCAAAATGGCATTCTGTTTTTATAAAACCGTTAGGGTTTAATTTTTGATACTCGCCAAAAACAAAACTTTGAGGTTCCATAGTATTGGTTCCGCCGTTAGCATTAAAAGTTACCTGATAGATTTGAGGGGCAAAAGTAGCATGGATAGTTTGGTTTGACTGTACATTGGTAAACATATATTTTCCTGATGTTACGGCAGATGGATTGTTAGTGCCGTTAATTAAAACCTCTTTTCTGTCATAATTTGCATTTGGAGTTATCGTATATTCCTGCGAGCCTCCTTCAGCAATGGTAGTAACGCCGGCAGGAGATATAGACCCGTTGGCTTCGCAGGTAGCGGTAATGGTGTAGTTAGTTACTGGTTCCATAAAAACGAAGCTAATCAATTGGTTGGCATGTGTGATTTTGGTAATTGGTTTACCGGTATTGGCGCCGTTCCACGATTTCATGGCAGGGGTAGTTTCATCGGTAAAAGAAGTTTTGTTGCTGGTTCCGGGAAATGGACATCCTCCGCTGTTGATATTTCCGTAACTGGAAGGGGATGAGGTAGGCATTTGTGTATTTCTGCTGGCACAAACAGGATACATTTTTTGCGGGTGCATACAATTCACACAGTTTTGCATTCCCCCCTGATTTACTTGTGCATGGACATGCCAAATAAGCAACCCTGCTCCCGGTACGGTAGTGTTAAATTTATTCTTTTGACGGTTCTCTAATAGATAATATTCGTTAGGGTAGGTCGTGTTTATGCGGTATGCCACCGGATTTTCGGTTGAATTGGGCATATTGGTTACTGTGGTATATGAATTGAGTACGATTGGCGTTACCCAGCCATATTGAATTTTAGTGAACGTATTGTGGTGCGGAGGACGACTTCCTTCGGGAGATCCGTTATAACTTCCATTTGCCATAATATCCCAGTCTCCTGTACCGGGATAAGTTCCGCCCGAACCGTTGTAATCGGTATCGTAAAAATCGTAAGCGCCGAATGCATGAGACATTTCGTGAGCAATAACACCGATAGTAGTAATGGCATTCCCGTTGATAGTTCTCAACTCAGGTGAACAGGAATATATACTTATTGATTTTCCGTTTTGTGTTACGGGAGGATTAAATTGATATTTATGCGACCAGATACAGGTGGAACAACTGCCGGTTTCTTGTCCGATGCCTGCAAAAATGAAATGAAAACCATCTACTTTTCCGTCGTTATTACTATCATATTCTACAAAATTTATAGTGGGTTCTGCCGCTACTTGCAGTGCAGTCCATCGGGCAAGTTCGTCCACATGTAATGTCCCATTTCCCGCAGGTCCTGCATAATAACTTTCAGATTGGGGAGCGGTGTAAATACCGCATAAGGTAATAAGTAAATCAAACTGATCGTATGAAGATTCCTTAAAATAATCGCGTACGCTTCCATAAACACCGCTTCCGGTGTAGCCCAATTGATTAAACAAAGGATCAAAGTCTGCTATTGCTTTTATCATTGCTTTTTCGGGAAATTGCACAAAGGCACATATTGTTTTATATTGTACGCTTCGCAAACTGCCCTCTTGTAATTCGTGTTGGGCGGCAAATTTATCCTCAATATCCCAAACCTGAAGCATCACTTGTTTTTGCACATCACTGAAAAATAATTTCTTTACAATAGTATTTAAGAAGAAAAGCGTTTCAATATCCCTATTTTCGATATCTGTTGCAATAAAATCGGTAGGTTGTAAATTACCTGCTTCATCTAATTGCGCGTAGGTTAAAAAATGTTCCTGATTATAAAGCAACGTGTATCCATCCATCGTTTCGTGCCAGTGGATGCGTTCATCGCCGCGAACCATAACGGTTAAATGGGTACCGTCAGGTTGCGTAAAAACAATCGGAGTTGGAATGGCAGGTATGGCATACAAAAATGAGGTTGCCATAAGCAAAATTGCCAATAAAATAAATGATTTGGGCTTTTTTTTGTTCATTTGAATTTTTGTTTTTAATTGATATTGAATAAAATAGAATTATTTTTTAAAAGGACACAAAAATATATTTTTAAAACAACGATAGTTTTAATTTGAAAATATTTTCCTGAATTTGTTTTTTACTTTTATGTCGGAGACTTTTTTTGTATAAAAATTAAAAAAAAAAAACGAAATAGCATACATAACTAAAAAAATATATTTTTGCACGCTATTTATAGTAAAACTTATTATGTAATTTAACCAAAAAAAATTAACCAAAATAATTATTAACTAACATTTATTTATTATGAAAAAATTTACATTTATTTTCATGGCAATTTTGCTGCTGTGTATTGGCGCTTTTGCGCAAGAAAAAGGGAGACCTCTTACTGACAGTGGGTATGATCCATTAGGGGCATCTAAAGTCAACGGATCATTAACCACACAAATACCAAATAACGGTAATGGCGCTGTGGCTTTTGATACCTATTTTATGAATGCCGGAGCAGGTACAGTATATAATACTACCGACGGCACCACAAACACCAGGGCCTGCGACGACAAGATAGTGGGCACTGCTACTACAGCAACATACCAGATTCCTATGAATACCTATTACAGATATTCATACGTACAACAGATTTAT
>WRGQ01000108.1 GCA_009787115.1 Bacteroidota bacterium | reverse complement strand
ATTCGCGGAGAAGTAAAGATAAATTCTCAGTTGTTAGATGATAAAGTACTTTTTAAATCGGACGGGTTGCCTACTTATCATTTAGCCAATGTAGTAGATGACCATTTAATGGAGATTACGCATGTAATTCGCGGCGAAGAGTGGCTACCCTCGGCGCCGTTGCACGTAATGCTCTACAAGGCTTTTGAGTGGCAAGCACCGCAGTTTGCCCATCTGCCATTGCTACTTAAACCTGACGGAAACGGAAAACTGAGCAAACGCGACGGCGACAGGCTCGGCTTCCCTGTCTTTCCACTGCAATGGAAAGACCCTGCAACCGGCGAAATTTCATCAGGCTATCGCGAAAGCGGATATCTGCCCGAAGCAGTAGTGAACTTTTTAGCATTGTTAGGTTGGAATCCCGGAACAGAAGAAGAAGTGATGAATATGGAACAACTTGTTGAACGTTTCTCATTGGAAAAAGTGAGCAAATCGGGCGCAAAGTTTGATTTGGACAAGGCTAAATGGTTTAATCATTATTACATACAACAAACTCCCAATCAAAAATTGGCTGAAGTTTTTGCCCAACAATTAGCAGAAAAAAATATTCACATAGAGATAGAAAAAATTGCAAAAGCGGTATCATTAGTAAAAGAACGTCTCTATTTTATTACCGATTTTTGGAATCAATCTGCATTCCTTTTTCAACCACCTGAAACCTATAATCCCGAAGTGGTAAAAAAGCGCTGGAAAGAAGATACCCCCGAAAATTTAAAACAAATTACCAACATTCTTACGTCCGTAATTCCTTTCGATAAAACAGCAGCGCACGATAAAGTAATAACGTTCATTCAGGAAAACCAACTCAATATGGGACAAATTATGAATTGTCTGCGCCTTGCTTTGGTAGGTGATTCCAAAGGTCCGGATCTGTTTGAAATTATTGATTTTATTGGTGTAGATGAAACTGTTCGGAGGATTGAGACGGCGATAACTTTACTCGTTTCAAATTCAATAAATTTGTAGGTGAATTATCCAATCCACTGATATTCTTTTGAATAAACCGTACTTTCTTATCATAAAAAAGTACAACTACCGGTGCATCTTCCATTAACAAAGAATCTAATTTAGTATAATATTCATTTCTAATAACCTCATCGATAATCGTTTGTGATTTTTCAAAAAGTTTATCAAAAGCAGGATTTACATAATGCGTATAGTTTGAACCGTAGGGTTGTAAGTTTTTAGAGTAGAAAAGCGACAAGTAGTTTTCGGCATCGGGGTAATCGCAAATCCATGAGCCTCTGAAAAACGGCAGTTGATAACTGCGCATCATTTGTCGCTGCTGTGCACCCTGTTGCACTTCCAAAGAGATGCGAATTCCTATTTTACTGAGTTCGTGTTGAATATATTGGCATAAATCCAAATAACTTGCTGAAACGGAAAGTGGAATTTCAGGTAAATCTTTTCCATTTGGGAAACCTGCTTTTTGCAATAATTCAAGCGCTTTCTGCGGATTGTAATCATACCCTTTCACTTTTTCCGGATTAAAAGATGCCATACCCATAGGCACAAAACCGCTCGTGCCGGCATAGCCTATGTTGTTACGAAGATATTTAATCATCTTCTCTCTATCGAAACCGTAATTTATGGCTTGGCGTATCTCTTTTATTAATAAGGGATTGTTCTCTTTTGCTTTCAATAGAAAACCCAGATATTCGGTATTAAGGTAGGGACCCGTTTGTAGTGTAATTCTATCTGCATATTCTTCTTGCAATGTGCCTTCTTTTGTTAACAGGGCATCTTTATAACAGGCTTCAATTCCGGATATAAAATCTAAATTTCCTTTCATAAACTCCATAAATGCCACTTGTTTGTCAATAATAAAAGAGATGGAAACGGCATCTAAATAGGGTAGGGGAGTGTTGTTTTCATCTGTCTCAAAATAGTTTTCGTTTTTGCGCAACACAAGTTTAATCCCTTCTTCCCACAATTGAAATTGAAAAGGACCGCTTCCCACAGGATATTTTCTAAAATCTTTACCGTATTTTGTTACCACTTCTTGCGGCACCACAGAGGCGTACTTCATAGCAAGCATTCCCAAAAACGGCGGGAACGGCTCTGACAGAACAATTTGAAAAACAGTGTCATTCAGTGCAGTAAAAGAGTAAGTATTCCAATCGGTTTTAGCAACTTTTTGAAAAATCCACGCGCCCGGAGAGGCAACTTCAGGGCTGACAATTCGGTTAAAACTGTACACAAAATCGGAGGCAGTTACTTTTCGGGGCGTTTGCCAATCATAGTTTACGGTGTTTTGAAAAAAAACATCATTACGAAGATAAAAGGTATAGGTTTTGCCGTCGTGACTAATATTCCAGTGTTTGGCAATTACGGGAACGATATGCAGCGAGTCGTCCAAATCTATTAACCCGTTATACAGCATATTGCACACCCAAGTAGCCGCCTGTCCCGATGCGTAAGCAGGGTCAAGCGATTGAATCCCAACGCTTTCATTATAGCGAAATATTTTTTTATCGGATGATGTTGATGATGAGCAGGCTATAAAAAAGTATAAGGCAATAAATACCAAGAAAAAAGGGAGAGCTATTTTTTTCATAATGAGTTTGTTATTTTTTTAGCACAAAGACACAGAGGACACCAAATACACCGAGGCGTTTGTTTTTCTAATTTATATCTTTTATTTTCAGGATTTTGATTTTTATTTTCTGTGGTATTCATTTGATAATGATTTATAAAAAACAGTTTTGCAAAAATAGAAAAAACAGATGGGGTGTGCTATTAAAATAAAGCAGTTGCTTTGGTTCGGTAACAATTATTATATGATCCCTCTTATCTCGTCAATAGAAGAAATTCCCTCTTTCTCAAAATATTGCGCTAACCCTTCCACAAGTTCTTTACCTGCGAGTGGATGTGAGAAGTTTACGGTTCCGATTTGTACTGCGGATGCGCCTGCCATGATAAACTCTACAATATCTTCCACTGTGTAGATGCCACCCATACCCACCACCGGAATACTCACATTTTTGCAAACTTCGTGCACCATACGCAAGGCAATCGGTTTTATTGCCGCACCTGAAACGCCTGCATAGAGATTGTCGAATACCGGTTTTCGTTTTTTTATATCAATGGCTAATCCTTTGAATGTGTTTACCAATGACAATGAGTCGGCGCCGGCTTTTTCGCAGGCTTGCGCCATTTCGATAATATTTTCGGCGTTTGGGGAGAGTTTTACCATTAGCGGTTTTTTGCAAACGGCTTTACAGGCTGCCACTGCTTCGTAGGCAATGTCGTTCTTGATGCCCAGCGCCATTCCGCCCGCTTTTACATTAGGGCAGGAGATATTCAATTCTATAAAATCAACATCTGAATTATTGAGAAGTTCAATTCCTGCAATATAATCTTCTATTGTTGCGCCGCCGAGGTTTGCCAATACAACATTTCCAAGTTTTTTCATCCAGGGCAGTTCGTCGCTGATAAATTTTTGCACGCCGGGGTTTTGCAGTCCCACACTGTTCATCATACCGCTTGCCGTTTCCCACACGCGGATACCGGAGTTGCCCTCGCGTGGATTGAGGGTTAGTCCTTTGGAACTGATTCCTCCCAAGATGCTTACATCGTACAATTCGTTGTATTCTCTACCGAAACCGAATGTGCCCGATGCCGCGATGATGGGATTTTTAAATACAACACCGTTAATGGTGGTTTCTAATCTATTCATTTTCAGTTTTTACCTCTTCTTTAATTTCTTCTTTCACTTTTGGCGGGGGGAAATTGGTAGCCATAATACAAGATGTTGGACATTCATTCACACATTTGCGACACAATTTGCATTTTTCTTCGTCAATATATGCCAAGAAATTTTCTACCGTAATGGCTTCAAAAGTGCATATTTTGGCGCATTTGCTACAGCCGATACACGCCACTGCGCAGTTTTTCTTTGCCGCAGCGCCCTTTTCTTTGTTGGCACAAGTCACATAAATTCTTCTTCCAAGTTTACCTTTTTTTCTAATTTCCAACAAATTACGCGGACAAACTTTGGCGCAGGCAGAGCAGCCCACACATTTATTTTCATCTACTATAGGCAGTTTTGTTTCAGCATCCATAGTAATGGCATTGAATTGGCAGGCAGCGATACAGTCGCCGCAGCCGAGACATCCGTATGGGCAGGCGCTTTCGCCGGCGAAAATAGAGGCGGCATACGCACAACTCAACGCGGAATCGTAGAATGCTTTCACCGGAGCGTTTGTACAGGAGCCGTTGCAGCGCAAGACTGCAATACGCGGATTTGCTGCTACTGCTTCAATGCCCAAAACTTGCGCAATATCTCCAATAGTTTGGTCGTTGCCGGCAGGACACATCAGCCCTTCCATAGAGCCGGCTTTTACAATGGCTTCTGCCAATGCTTTACAGCCTGCAAAACCGCACCCACCGCAGTTAGCGCCCGGAAGTTTCTCGGCTACCTGCTCAATACGCGGGTCTTCATATACATAAAATGCTTTCGATACAAAAAATAAAATTACGGCGGAAACAAGACCAATAGCGCCTAATACTAACGCTGCTAAGATGATAGGGTTTGACATAGAGGTTATTTAAAAATCGTGCAAAAATATTAAAATTCTTAAAAGGATTTATTTTTCGTCAATCACCATATTTTTAGCAGAAAATTTCTTTTATAAACTTTAGCGGTATCAATTTGGTGGCAAATGCCCAGATAAAAGCCATTCCACTGCAAATTAACAGATTGTATATCAATCCAAAATGTAAATATTGGATAGCAACATACACCGTAGCAATCAATAAGCAGATGTAGAGTAAACCTCTCAAATAGGGTAAGGTAGAAAACGGAATTTTCAACTGTTTAAAAGCAATAATAAATTGCATCACCCCAATAGATGTTTGCGTGGCAAGTCCGGCAATAGCGGCGCCCCGCGCCTCCAAAATGGGGATTAAAGTGAAATTAATCACAATGTTTACTGCTATGGCAATGGCGGAAGTAATGTTTAATATGCGTAGATTACCGTTTGCCGTGAGCAACGTCCCGAAAATGTATGTCATAGAAACAGGTATGATACACGGAATCAGGAAAACAAACACACGTACGCTTTCAGCGCCGATTTGAGGATACATTAAAGAAAGTACAGGCGTGCGATAGGCAAAGAGTAGTACGGTGGCTGTTATCGAAAAAAAGAAAAGCACCGAAAACGCACTTTTGATAATGGGTACTATGTTTTCTTTGTTTTTCAACATCTTGGAAAACAGAGGCAAAAGAATTACCGCAAACAGGTAAGCAATTTGCACCAACGCATCTAAAAGTCGAAAGGCAGAGGCAAAGATGCCTGCCTGATACGCGCCCGTTGCATCCGGCAATAACCGCTCAAGCATTACAGAGTCGGTGCGTCCATATATTGACATCAATAAATAGAGTAGCGCAAACGGGAAACTTTGCTTTAATATGGCTCTGAAAAACGTAATATTCCACGTTAAGCGGACAAGTTTTGCTTTGAACAAAACAATAACTAATGCCACAGCGGCTGTTATCAAATAGGATACGGTCTGGGCATAAATAAACCATATTATTTGAAAACATTTTTGTGTTACATTACCCCAAAGTAATAAACCACATATTCCAATCATAATCAACTTGTCTAAAACAGATAAAACACTATCGGTTTTAAACATCAATAAAGCGGCAACGTTAGAGCGCAGGTAAAGAATCAAGGCATTCAGAAATTGATTAAATGCGAGCCAGAGTAGTAATTTTATCTGAAATCCATTGTAGCCGATACATACTCCTACTATTAAAACTATAATGAGATAAATTAATCCGAGCGCTAATTTTAGTGTTAATATCCCTGAAATATGTTTCGACAATAATTGTGTATTTTGAGAAATATTTCTGTTGTTGAAGTTTGTTACCCCCAAATCCAACAACATATTAAACACGAAAGTGAAGTTTAGAATTGCAAAATAGATACCGTAATTTTCAGCGCCCACAGCATTTTGCACTTCCCGCTCAACGCCCAAAATCCAAAATGGCTTAATCAGCAGATTTAGAAAAAGAAGAATAAAAAGGTTGAAAAGAAAATCTTTTTGTTTCATCTACTTTGATAAAATGATGGCAAAAGTATATTTTTATTAGAACAACATTATAATATTTTCTTTGCCATTTTGTCAGCATAAACTTTTGGCACTGTCTTTGTAAAACAGAAATACTAAAAAAAATTAATCATTAACCATTAATCATTAACAGACTATGAACCTAAATAACTTCACTCTCAAATCTCAGGAAGCGATTGCGCAGGCACAGTTGATTGCGCACAGCCACAATCAGGCGCGTATGGAAACGCTTCATATTTTAAAAGCATTGATAGAAGTGGATCCTAATGTCATTCCTATTCTGCTTAAAAAATTGGATACCAATCCGAAAATGATTTTGCAAGTTGTGGATAAACAGATTCAATCTTTGGCAAAAGGGAATGGAAGCGATGTTTACATCTCTCCTGCCTCTAATACTGCAATACAAAAAGCCATTCTGTTCAGCAATGAATTGGGCGATGACTTTGTTTCTTTGGAACATCTGTTCTATGGAATCTATATGGCAAATGACGATGTCGCCAAGATATTGAAAGACGCAGGTATCAGCGAAAAAGGAATTAAGTCGGCAATTGAAGATTTGCGTAAAGGCAACAAAGTTACCGACGAGAGTAGCGAAGAGTCTTATAACTCGTTGAATAAATACGCTGTAAATCTGAATGACGCTGCACGTAAAGGAAAACTTGACCCCGTAATTGGACGTGATGAAGAGATTCGTCGGGTGTTGCAAATTTTATCGCGCAGAACTAAAAACAACCCGATACTTATTGGCGAACCGGGCGTGGGCAAAACTGCCATCGCAGAAGGTTTGGCGCATAGATTGGTGAGCGGCGATATTCCCGAAAACCTGAAAACTAAAAAACTCTACTCGTTGGATATGGGTGCACTCATTGCCGGAGCTAAATATAAAGGCGAATTTGAAGAACGTTTGAAAAACGTTATCAAAGAGGTGATTGAATCGAACGGAGAGATTATTCTGTTTATTGATGAGATTCATACATTGGTGGGCGCCGGCGCTTCCAATGAAGGTGCTATGGATGCCGCAAATATTCTGAAACCTGCCCTCGCACGTGGCGAACTCCGCTCCATAGGCGCTACCACACTCAATGAATATCAAAAATATTTTGAAAAAGATAAAGCCTTAGAACGCCGATTCCAACCTGTGAAAATTGAAGAACCCGATAAATATTCAACCATCTCTATTCTTCGCGGATTGAAGGAACGTTACGAAACACATCATCAGGTACGCATCTTAGACGAAGCAATTATTGCAGCAGTTGAACTCTCCTCAAGATATATTACCGACCGGCAACTTCCCGATAAAGCAATTGACCTGATTGACGAAGCCGCATCGAAGTTAAAATTAGAGATCAACTCGATGCCGGAAGAGTTAGATGAGTTGGACAGAAAGATCCGCCAGATGGAAATTGAACGCGAAGCAATTAAAAATGAAAATACACCCGAAAAATTAGAACAGTTGAGCAAAACTATTTCCGATTTACAGGAAGAACGTAATGCGTTGTATGCAAAATGGCACGCAGAAAAAGAGGTGGCAGAAAATATTCAAAAGAAGAAAGCGGATATTGAACAGTTTAAGTTGGAAGCTGCCGAGCAGGAGCGTCAGGGAAATTACGGGCGTGTGGCAGAATTGCGCTACGGTATCATTAAAGAAGCCGAAGAGCAAATTGAAAAGTTGCAGCAGAAACTGAACGATTTGCAAGCCGACGGCGCTATGATTGACGAAGAGGTCGGCGCCGATGACATCGCTGAAGTGGTTGCCCGCTGGACAGGCATTCCCGTGAACAAAATGATGCAAAGCGAAAAGACGAAACTGCTGCATCTGGAAGAAGAGTTACACAAACGTGTGATAGGACAAGACGAGGCGATTACCGCCATTGCCGATGCGATTCGCAGAAGCCGTGCGGGTTTGCAAGACAGTAAACGTCCCATCGGTTCATTCATCTTTCTGGGAACGACCGGAGTAGGAAAAACTGAGTTGGCAAAAACTTTGGCAGAATATCTGTTTAACACCGAAGACGCTATGATTCGTTTTGATATGAGCGAGTTTCAGGAAGCGCACTCGGTTTCAAGGCTTATAGGCTCCCCTCCGGGTTATGTTGGATACGACGAAGGGGGACAACTTACCGAAAAGGTACGTCGCAAACAATACTCCGTAATTTTGTTCGACGAAATTGAAAAAGCACATCCCGATATTTTGAATATCCTCTTGCAAGTGCTGGACGACGGCAGACTGACCGATAACAAAGGACGTGTTGCCGATTTTAAGAATACCATTATCATTATGACCTCCAACATTGGCTCGCACATTATTCAGGATAACTATGCCGACAAGGGCAAATATACAGATGAAGAGATATTTGAACGCACCAAAACGGAAGTTACCGATCTGCTGAAAAAAGCGTTGCGCCCCGAATTTCTCAATCGTATTGACGAGATTGTAATGTTTCAGCCGCTTTCCAAACGTGAAATCAAAGAGATTATTAAACTGCAAATCAACGACCTGAACAAAATGTTAGGAGAACAGGGTGTACAGGTAGAGTTTACCAAATATGCTATGGACTTATTGGTAGATATGGGCTACGACCCTGTGTATGGCGCCCGTCCGCTGAAACGTGTGATCCAAAAGAAAATTCTCAACGAACTCTCTAAAATCCTCCTGTCAGGCTCTTTAAATAAAGATATGCCGATCAAGGTGGATTCGTTTGAGGAGGGAAAATTTGCGTTTTTTAATTAGTTAGGGGTCATAGATGAGCAAAACTGCCCGTTACGTTTCGTTATACCCACGCAACAAGATAAAGTTTTCACGCCGAAACACGGCATTACCGGCTATCATCCGGTAAGCTAAATTCACCCAGCAAACAACTTTTTTCCTTGCTATTATCTAACATTTTTAGCGCAGTAATCACCTCTTGTACCGTGCCGACACACTCAAACGGCTTGGTGCTTTCTTTGCCAATAAGTTGATTAAAAAAGTGTTGCATTTCCGGTTTATTGAGCAAATCTTCGCCAAAAATCTGCAAACGTGTATTTTTATCAATAAATGGTGCTAAAATAATGTAGGCAAACAAACATTTAGGGCAATTGCAACACCAGACATTTTCCTTGCTGCCGGCATTACAACTTCTAAAAACAGAGAAATATTGCGGATATTGCGCAAATTTCTCAGCAATCTGCAACTCCGAAAACTTCCGAAGATGACTGTAATAATAAGCGCAATCTTCCATATAATAGCATACGTAATCCTGAAAATCTTCTTCAAACTCTAACGATTTGGAATACTGGTGATTTATCTCTTTTCCAAAAACAGTAGGTTCATTGGCGCTGGCTTCGTTCGACAAAGCAATTCGGCGCGTACGCGTTCCATAACTAACTAATAATGTGTAAAAAGCCAACATCGCGGAAAATGGAGTGTGTCCGTTCAAAAATCCTTGCGCGTTGCAAGCTAACAAATTTTTATCAATCTCTCGTTCTAATATCACAATCTCATTCAAGTCTTTAAAACCGGCAACCCGCGCACAATCCAACGTAGCGCCTCTCGGATTGATAATGAACGGAACTATTTCCTCTTTCTTTCGCAATTCTTCCAAAGTTACCACCGAATCTTTTCCGCCGCCAATGGGAACAATCGCTTTTTTAGCGTTTTTTATTTCTTTAAATTGCAAGGCAGAATAAGGTTTTGCTTCTTCGACAAAAGAAAAACGCACAAAATGATTCTGTCTGCATTCAATTTTATTTTGGTAAAGAAATTCTGCCAGCCCTTTGTAATATAATTTTCGCCACCATTTTTCCTGTCTTTTGTCAAGCGTATAGTTATGTATCACAATGTTAGGAGAACAGGTCGCTTTCCAATAACTTACCAATTCAATAAGTCCAATATTAAAAACAACTCCTTCCATCTCATTTTTATTCATACTTTGTGCATATTTCCCAAATTTTAAGGTCATTTTTGGACTAAAAACAAGTTCGTTTGTTTGAAAGAAAAACTGCATAAAAACACAATTTTCTTGTACTTCAAATTCATAATTCAAATAGTGAAATTGGGGGTATTTTTTTCGCAGTGTTTTAAATGATTCTTGCTGATTTGTCATAATTTATTGCAATAAATCTTTAATTATTGTACTATTTTCCAAATTATCGTCACGTAACCAATAGGTTTTCAATCCTGCTTTTTGTGCGCCAAGGATATGACGTTCCGTGTCGTCAATAAATAACGTTTCAGAGGGCTGCAAATTTTGTTCTTCACAAATTTTTTGAAACGCTTCCGGTTTTGGTTTTTTCAAACCTAATGTATGTGAATAATAGGCTTTTTCGAGATGGGTTTCAAAAATATTCTCTCCAAACTTTTCTGTAACAAATCGCTCAAACTCAATACAATT
>WRGQ01000107.1 GCA_009787115.1 Bacteroidota bacterium | reverse complement strand
AGCCTGCACGGGGAATCCGCCTTCCTTATCCATGGCTTCAATAATAGCCACCACTTGCGCGCCTGCTTGCGTTGCCTGATAAGAGGTTAGGTAGCCGATATTTCCCGCACCGATAGATAAGATGCGTTTGCCCAGCAACGTGTGTTCCACATTCATCATTTTTTGCAGCACGGCAGCAGTGTAAACGCCCGGCAGATCGTCGTTTTCAAAGGCGGGCATAAAAGGCACAGCGCCGGTGGCAACCACTAAATATTCGGCGTCCACGTAATAGATTTCGTCGGTAGAGAGATTTTTTACCGCAATGCGTTTGCCTTCCAAAATATCCCAAACGGTAGAGTTGAGGAATATTCCGGTATGGTCTTCTCCGGCAAGGTGCGAGGAAATTTCAAAACCGCGCATACCGCCGTAGAGTTTTTCCTTTTCAAAAAAGAAAAACTGGTGGGTTTGCATGTTAAACTGTCCTCCAATTCTATCGTTGTTATCTATCACAATGTTAGGAATATCCAATTTATTAAGTTCCTCTCTGCAAGCCAATCCGGCAGGACCGGCGCCGATAATAGCAACACGTGTTTTATAGATTTTAGTCTCTTTTTGCGTATTGGCAACTTCCTCTTTGGGAAGGCTTTGCGAGTTCACTTCAGCCACTTCCTTTACGCCATCTACTTTCGTGATGCATATTCGTTTAATTTTTCCGTCCACGAGCATTTCGCAGGCGCCGCACTTTCCGATGCCGCACTCCAGACTGCGTTCGCGGTTTTCTAAACTGTGACTGTGTATAGGATAACCTGCCTGATGTAAGGCTGCCGCAATGGTATAGCCGGCATACCCCACAACTTCGTTACCATTAAATAAGAATGTAACTTTCTCATTTTTAGAAATTTCTAAGATAGGATGAAATTCTATTTTGTGCATAAAAATAATTTATTAAAATAACTTGCGAAAATAGTTTATTTTTCGGTTGTATAGCATATTTATGCAAGTTGTTTTTAAGTTACGCTACGCTTTCATTAACGCGCCTATATCACTTCCTTACATCTCTTTCCTGCTTATATTCATCAGCATCCCGATTGCAGCGCCGGAAATGGCAAGCGATACTCCGCCGCGACTAATAAAAGGTAGTGTTTGTCCGGTAGCGGGAATAAGGAAACTGTTTACAGCAATGTGTATGAGCGCTTGCATACAAAACCAAAACCCAATGCCCCACGCTAAAAGCATCGCAAAAGCGCCCTCCGCATTTCGGGCAATCCGCATCGTTCGGTACAGAATGAACAGGTAGGCAAACAATACAAACAACCCAACCAAAAGTCCCATCTCTTCTACTAAAACAGCAAAAACATAATCGTTGTCTTTTTCTGGAAGTACTTTCTTTATGTTTCCTGTTCCTACATGTGCAGGCACCCAACTTGCCGTAGCAATAGATGCACGGGACAGTATCGCCTGTCTGCCGTAATCTTTGTCCATGCCGGGCGTGATTTTGTCGTTTTTCCAGTATGAAACACGGTTTTTAAAAGTTTGTACACGACCAAAGTTTGCAGCAAAAGCGATAAATACGGCAAAGAAAATTATCCCGCAAAAGATTAACAGATAAGATGTTTTGACCCGTCCAACAAAAAGTAGCACAATACAGGTGCAAAACAAAATGATGGCAGTAGATTGGTTGGAAAGGAAGATGCCACCGCAAAAAAACAGAATGATGCCAAAAAGTGTAATCACTTCTCTGCGCGACAGTTCTTCTTCGTAGTTCAGTTTTTTAGCCATAAATTTAGCCATAAAGAGGAGTACGCAAAACCCGATAAAATAGAATATTTGCAGATCCATACCGAGAATATTCACCGTACGTGCACCGGAAGAATCTATCAACGAGTAGATTAGCAGTACACCCGAAAGGATAAGCAGTGGCATTGCAAACCGCGAAACAGTTCTGTAATCAATATGATAAAAGAGAAAGAGCAGGAAGAATCCCACCCCAAAGTTTCGCAATTGTTCCACCCAGCGGTCGCCCGCGCTGGCAATCATCATTACAGAAAGCAATGATAATAGTATGACAATCAATAAGATTACTTTATCGCCTTTGAATTTAAGTTTTTCCATATACTTTTTTTAATTTAGACCGTAAAATTGTAAGAGCGTAAGACCGTAAGATTTGAGATGTTGTTCATTTTTTAATTTATTGCTATGTCTCTTCATAATAATATGAGTAGTCAATCCCTTTCATAAACATTTATCGTCAAGCACATTGGCAAGACGTATCTTGCCGTCAGGGCTTTTCAATTTCATCTGGGTAGTGGCACTACCCACTTCATTTTTTCTTTCTTTAGTTTAGCAGACAGATACTTCCAGTAGTTTCGTGCTTTTGTGTAATCGTCTTGCTCACCAAGCACGGCTACAATATCAATAACAGAAAACCACCATTTGGAACTATCCTCGTCCCAAACGGCGCGTACTTCTTTGTTGTCGAAAAATCGGATTGATATTTTGTTCATAAATTCAAGTTATGACTTTTTATTCATTTCTACAGTTGCGCCACCGCCTCTTTAAATTTATTCCCGCGTTCGCGGTAGGTGCGATACATACCTTCGCTTACTGTGCCTGGGGAGAAAAGAATTGTTTCATCGGTACTGCCTGCATAAAAAGCGGTACGCACCGCATCTTCCAAATTCATTACCATATAAACATCTTTGTTCATTTTCTTGAAGAAATCTTCTAATACAGTATTGTAAACGCCCTGCATCACAATTATTTTTACTTTCTCCTGAATTACCTGTTTCAAATCTTCCGTAATCAATTCCATACTGTTCATATTGGTAATCCAGATAATGGGCTGGTGCATACTTGTCATAGCAAACCAAACCGCATTGGGGTTTGTGGCTCTTGAATCGTTTATAAAATCAACACCTTCAATGTTTTTAACAAATTCTAACTTGTGTTCCGTATTTTCAAAATCGGAGAGCAATTCATGTAAAGTTTCATTACGAAGATGAATGAGGTTTTGCGATAAAGTTGCTGCTCTGTCGCGGACAAGTTGAAAATTGGATAAGGCTTGAAACATGCCTGTTCTGGTTTGAGTTGCCATATTATCTTACTTTTAATGTTGCTAATGATATGATTATTAATAAAATGCTAATTACGATAAAATGCTGAACAATCTTAGATTCGTGCATCCCTTTTTTCTGATAATGATGATGTAGCGGTGTCATTAAGAGGATGCGTTTACCTGAAAATTCCTCTAATTTTTGCGGAGTTTTTTTATAGATACAGTATGCTTTGACCCACGAGATATGGTTGGCTTTTCTGTAACTGTTCACTTTTGTTGAGCGATAATAGATTACCTGAATAATGACAGATAATGATTGAACAAGAAATACGCCACACAAAATTGGGATTAACAATTCTTTACGTACAATGATACACAAAATGGCAATGATTCCCCCAAGTGTTAAGCTTCCCGTGTCGCCCATAAAAATTTGTGCGGGGAAGCAGTTATACCAGTAAAATCCGATGCAGGCGCCCACCAGCGCGGCAGTAAATATTACCACTTCGCTGATGTTTGGAATGTACATAATATTAAGATAATCTGCAAAAATGGCGTTTCCGGATACGTATGCCAAAATAGCAATTCCTACTGCAATGACGGCGGAAGTTCCCGCCGCTAACCCATCTAATCCATCGGTTAAGTTTGCCCCATTAGACACCGCCGCGATTATAAAGATAATGATGGGAATTAAGAAGATAAATGCCCACTGCCCCGTCTCATCCCCCAACCAGCGGGTAAGTACAGCATAATCAAATTCATTGTTTTTTAAAAACGGAATGGTCGTCTTTGTGGAATGTTCGGTCTCGCTATCACTGAAAACGGTGTGGGTTTTGTTCACATTTTCAATGGAAAATGCATATTCCCGATTCATAAAGACATTTTGAATCTCCTGTTTTTTATTTTTAATCACCACATCGGGATGAAAGCATATCACCATACCGACAATAAATCCTAAGATAATCTGTCCCAACAGTTTCTTTTTACCGGATAATCCCGCCTTATTCTTTCTGAAAACTTTGATATAGTCATCTATAAAACCGATTACCCCTAACCATAATGTACTAAAAATCATTAAAATAATATAGATATTATCCAATCTGTTTACTAGAAGAACAGGGATTAAAACAGAGGCAATGATAATTATTCCGCCCATAGTTGGCGTCCCTTTTTTCGAGAGTTGTCCTTCCAGCCCCAAGTCACGCACCTCTTCCCCCACTTGCTTTCGGTGTAGAAAGAGAATTATTTTTTTACCAAAAACAATAGAAATAAAGAGCGATAAAATAATAGCCGCCGCCGCACGAAACGAAATGTACTGAAACAGCCCCGCTCCGGGAATGTTAAATTGCTGTAACCATTCGAAAAAGTAGTATAACATAATTTTTAGGGTTAAAGGGTTAAGTGTTAAGTGTTAAGTGTTAAAAATTAATCATTAATCATTAATCATTAATCATTAATCATTAATCATTAATCATTAATTAGTAATTCTTTAATTTCTTCGGTATCGTCAAAGTGGTTTTTGATTCCGTTGATTTCCTGATAGGTTTCGTGTCCTTTTCCGGCGATAAGGAGTATTCCGTTGTCGGGGAGTAGATGGCAGGCGGTTTTGATGGCTTCGCGGCGGTTTTCGATGGTGAGTACCCGTTGTCTGAAAGCAACGGGAATACCGGCTTCCATATCGGCAAGGATTTTGTAGGGGTCTTCCGTGCGAGGATTGTCGGAAGTGAGTATTACTTTGTTGCTGAATGTGCACGCAGTTTCTGTCATAATGGGTCTTTTCAATGCATCTCTGTCGCCGCCACACCCCACTACGGTAATCACTTCCGCACTGTTTTGAATAATCTCTTTAATTGTGGAAAGCACATTCTTGAGAGCGTCAGGGGTATGGGCGTAATCAATAATAAACGTACGGTTTTTATTGTCCCTAATGACTTGAAAACGACCGCGTGCGCCTTCCAACTTGCTCATTGTTACCAGCACTTCATCTTCCTTCATACCCAATAACAGCGCAGTACCGTAGATTGCCAGCAAATTGTAAGCGTTGAATTTTCCGCAAAGTTTGAAGAAAATCTCCGTACCGTTGAATTGGCAGGTTAAACCTTCAAAACTATTGTCGGTAATTTTGCCCTTGAAATCGGCGCCGGTGCGCAAACTGTAAGTATAAACTTTAGCCTGAGCGCTTTGCACCATCACCTTTCCGTTTTTGTCATCAATATTGGTCAATGCAAAAGCGGTTTTGGGAAGCATTTCAAAAAAATGCTGTTTTGCTTTGATGTAATTCGCAAACGTTTGATGGAAGTCTAAATGATCGTGCGTGATATTACTGAAAACGCCTCCGGTAAAATAGATGCCTGCAATACGTTGTTGCACAACTGCGTGAGACGAAACTTCCATAAAGCAAAACTCGCAACCGGCATTCACCATATCGTTAAGTAATTGGTTTAGGAATAATGCGTCCGGCGTGGTGTGCGTGGAGGAGAGTTCTTTATCGTTTATTTTATTAACAATAGTGGAAATCAATCCGGTAGGATAGCCTAAGTTCATAAACAAACGGTGTAGAAGGGTAACGGTAGTTGTTTTTCCGTTGGTTCCTGTAACACCCACCAGATTAATTTTTTGAGAAGGAAAGTTATAAAATGCCGAAGCTAAATATCCCAAAGTGGTGGCGCTATTTTCTACCTGAATAAAAGTGCAGTTCTCAGGAATTATTTTAGGAAGCGTTTCACAAACAATAGCCGTTGCTCCTTGTGCAATTGCCTTGTCAATAAACAGATGTCCGTCCACTTGTGTTCCTTTCTGTGCCACATACAGCGTGTTTTTCTCTACCACTTTCCTTGAATCAAATTGAATATTGGAAATAACAATATCTTTATCTCCAACAATTTGGAGCGTATTAACGTTTGCAAGAAGTTCATTAAGTCTTTTCATTTAATACTTTTTTTAATCATCTAATCATCTAATCATCTCATTACCTTCCCAAGTTCATATAGATTTCATTCTTCATTCCGCCACTTTTATCTATTTCCTGCAATAAATCGGTAGTTTCCAAACTTGTAATACGTTTGGCGATAGTGTAAAACAGTTGCACTGCCGAGCCGCTCATACCGTTTACGTCATACAAATACACAATCATAGTGTATTTTGGTTTTTCCACAGGGAAATAGCCACAAAATGAGATACTGTTTCTGCGTGGGTCGTATCCCCACTTGCCATCGCTTAGTTCTACCAGAATGTCCCGGGTACCTGTTTTTCCGGCGAAATGCGGAATAGAATCTTTGTATGTTCTTGCTGTTCCGTAAGGACCGGATACTACTGCTTCCAAATATTTTTTGGCACGGTCAATCACATCTTTGCGCGTCATTTGTTCTTTGAGGACTACCGTTGGGTAAACCTCCACCACTTTATCCTGTTGTGTGATGCAACTGACAATTTTCGGGCACAACATTTTGCCGTTGTTAGCCACGCCGTTAAAATATGTAAGTGTTTGAATTGGAGCCATATTAAAGCCACCCCAAGTGGTAATGTAGAACGTGCGCATAGATTTTGCATCCCGAATAATTCTTGGGGCGCCCACAGTTCCTAACTGGGTTTCTAATGGCATTGTAATTCCGATGGAATCCAGCGCTTTCAAATATGACTGAAAATTATTATTGTATGCATCAAATATCATAGTTCCGGTACCTTCGTTCAGAGAGCGCTGAAAAATTTCTATAGGTTTTCCGCGTCGGTGGCGGGAGCCCAGACCGGCATCGGCAACGCCACACTTAGTTTTAAACTTTTTACTGTCGCCGGCAAAATATTTCGCAATATCACATCCGCAAAGCATATAGGCTTTGGCGGTGTCGTCAGGAACTTTTTCCAAATAGGTTAATAATGATGCTAATTTGAATGTTGAGCCCGGCTCACACTCTTGACGGAAAGCATGATTAAAGATTTCATAATAGCCTACTTTTCCGTTTTCATTAGCATGTCTTTTCAAATTTGCTATGGCTTTAATTTCGCCTGTATTTACCTCCATTATGACGGCGCAGCCCCATTGCGCGCCCATTAGGTATAGTTTATCCATAAGCGCCTCATAGACTATGTTTTGCATTCTCAGGTTGAGCGTAGTATGCACGCTGGCGCCATCTTGAGGGTTGGAAAATTTTTCGGAAGGAACGCGAATGCCGTCAATATAAAGTACTTTTTGCGCACCGTTTCTGCCGGATAGCCAATCGTTAAATGTCAATTCCAATCCGCTTCTGGCGCCCGGCGGTACTGTACCTATTATCCGTTTTGCCAACTCGCCATACGGATAAATCCGCTTAAAATAACCTGGAAATCCAATGCACTTTTTCTTACATCTGTCTTGAAACAAAGGAAGTTTTCGTATGAACGCCGTATCTTCATGTGTTACTAACGTTTTTTCACTTAGTAAATTAGATTTCAATATATCCACATTTTTATATTCTAAAATCGCTTCTGCCAACTTTTTTCGGTAATACTCTTTGCTGTATGGAAATTTGTTTTTAAAATGATAATACAATTGGTCGGCTAATTCTGTGATTAATTTATTAACGGCTTCTTTATCAGATCTTGATATTTTTCTATCCGGAGTTGCGTAAAGCGTATCGTTGATGCTCACGATTGCCCATTTCTTATTTCTAAGGGTATCAATATGAAGTTTACGTCCATCAATAACTACGTCGAAAACAGTAAAATCGCTGGCTAATATATTGCCTTGGTCGTCCAGTATGTCGCCGCGAACAGGTGTAATGTCGTTCATAGTAACAATGCAACGGCAGTTCGGATTGCGTGCTAATGGATTTTTCTCCCAATCAGGTTGTGTTTTATCCAAACAGTACTCCGGATCTCCCGAAAATAGAGGTCTTTGCCAAAAAGCGAGATACAATACTTGCATCACGCAGCCTATTCCAAAAGCCAACGCCATAAAATACACCACCAAAGCCCTCCTGTTAAACGATTTTTTATAATCCGACATATTTATTATACCTTTAAATCTTAAATCTTAAATTCTTCATTTCTCCTCTTTCACCACTATCTTATACATATTCTTATGATTTTCCACAAACCCGCGTTTGGTGGCTTTCTCTCTTATTATTTTTTTTTGATTGTAGGGAAGATAGTAGTTGTTTTCTTTCAGTTGATTCAGCGCCATTTTGTATTCATACTGTTTTTTTTGTATGATTTTGTTTTTTTTGTTAATAATTTTTTCGTTTACAATAGAAACCACTGCTAATGATATCAGTAATAAGAAGTACGGATACCACTTTTGCAATCTGTGGTGATGCAAAAAGTCGCCGCTTAGAAATTTGGAAACATTTAATTTCATTTTAGTTTATAAGTTACTTTTTTATTACACGTTACATTGTTTATTTTCTGTCACTCGTCACTTGTCACTTTTTCTGCAATTCTAAGTTTTGCGCTTCGTGCGCGGGGATTTTTCTCTATTTCCTGTTCTGTGGGAACAATCGCTTTTTTAGTAATCAGTTTGAAAGGAGTTAATGGATTGCCGTAGAAGTCCTTATGGAGTTTGCCTTCTATATTTCCGGTTTTAAAAAAATTTTTCACCAATCTGTCTTCCAAAGAGTGATAAGAGATGATGGCGATTCTTCCTCTGGGTTTCAATGCGTCAGTAGATTGTTCTAAAAGCGATTGCAACGCTTCGATTTCAGCATTTACCTCAATGCGTAGCGCCTGAAAAATTTGCGACAGCGTTTTGTTCTCTTTGCCTTTGGGCAGTACGGGCATAATGGCTTCTACCAACTGTCCGGTAGTTTGTATCGGATTGATTTGGCGTGCTTTTTCAATGAGTGCGGCAATTTTGTGTGCATTTTGCACTTCACCGAAAGCGAAAAGTAGTTTTGCTAATTTCTGGTTTGGAGAAGTATTGATAATATCGGCAGCGGTTGTGCCTTTTGTGGTGTCCATCCGCATATCTAAGGGCTCGTCAAAGCGGTAGGAGAATCCGCGCGAAGGCTCGTCAAACTGGTGAGAAGAGACGCCAAGGTCGCCTAGAATACCGTCCACAGGATAGACTTTGTAAAACTGTAAGAATTTTTTAAGATGTTTAAAGTTACTTTGAACAAACTGAAAACGGGGGTCTTGCAGTGCATTTTTTGCGGCGTCCTTATCCTGGTCGAAACCCAATAATTTGCCGTTAGGAGAGAGTTGGTTTAAGATTTCGCGGCTATGTCCGCCGCCGCCATAAGTAACATCTACATAAATACCGTCAGGGTTGTTTATGAGTCCCGCAATAGATTCCTGCAATAGCACGGGTTGATGATACATATTATTATATATTGTAATTTAGAAATTTTCAAAAGGATTATGTTGGTGAGTAGTATGTATCTTTTCGTTCAGAAGATTTAGTTCTTCGGGCGACATATCAAATTGTGCGTGATATTCCGGGGCGTTCCAAATCTCTATTTTGCCGTTATCTAAAAGTAATACCACCTCTTTTTCAATTTTATAATGTTCCATTAAGGGTTTGGGGATGACGAACCGGTCTTGCACATCGCATTCTACAAAAGTGGTGTTCCGCAAAAAAGCGTTCCTGAACTTTTTGATTTCTATGATATTTCTATCTAACGAATTAAGGAACTCCATTTGAGTGCGGTAGGCGGTTTCCGTCCACAGCATAATATGAGGACCAAACCCGTGCGTTACCCAGAAGCGTTGACGTTCTGTTTCGGGTAATGATTTCAGTAATAAGGCAGGCAATTTGAGCCTTCCGTACTTCTCAATAGCAATTTCCCAAAAACCGTAATCGAAACCTGACATTATTTTTCGTTTTGTTTGTCGGCGACAAAAATAAAATAAAAAGTTATCAAATCCACATTTTTAATATTTTTTTATTTTATCGCCTATTTTTTATTGTAATATATTGATTTACA
Organism: Bacteroidota bacterium; assembly: GCA_009787115.1. Lineage (GTDB taxonomy): Bacteria > Bacteroidota > Bacteroidia > Bacteroidales > WCHB1-69 > WRNX01. Next base: position 541 of record WRGQ01000107.1, on the reverse strand, counting down.
ATATGGAAAAAAATGGATAACTATTAAAAATTTTGTTTAATTAACAATCAGATGTTAATTAAATTATTTGTAATCAGTGAAATAATGTTTAAAATTATAATTTCTTAAAAATCAATAAATTAAATATATTATTCTTAAAATTATGAAAAAGTAGATTTTTTTTTGGAAGATTTTTTTGTTTTTTGGAAAAAAATGGAATTTTTTGTTTACTGAAAAAAGACTGTCTCAAAAGTAAAGTAGCCTCCTTTTTTTGTTTTGTCTTTTAAAATTTACAATGTTTCCGAACAATATTTTTCTATTTTTGCCTCCGCATTGGTTTCAGCAATATTCGTATTGCTGACGAAGAGGGAATCAGGTGAAAATCCTGAACAGACCCGCTACTGTAAATCCTAATGCAACGTTTTGACAAACCAAAAAGCCACTGAAAAGGCGAAGGGGTAAAAGAGTAAAGAGGTGAATTTTTCGGGAAGGCTGCTCAAAACGGGGATAAGTCAGGAGACCTGCCAACGCAAAATTATTTATCAACCTTTCGAGGAAAAAA
>WRGQ01000106.1 GCA_009787115.1 Bacteroidota bacterium | reverse complement strand
AATCTGGTGGCGTTGGGCGATGACGGGTATCTCTATCTGAACGCAAAACTCTCGCTGCTGCCGATAGCCTCACCGAAGATTACAGTGACTTTGCCTGTGGGGGTGGATTTTGCAGGAACTTCCCAAAGCGGCGATTATTACCAACAATACTACCGACCCGGGATTGACACCCTACGCCTATTTCAGCAATCCCACATTGAGCGGCACTGCCGCCGCCGGTAACCGAACCGTCGTGATTAATTATACCGGCTATCTGTAACATCTGTGTTATCTATGTGCTAAGATAACATTCTTACACAAATAGAAAAAAGGGACCGCTCTTGCAAGCAGTCCCTTCCCATTTAAAACTAAAAATTATGGAAAAATAAAAAAGTATTATTTGAGAATACCTTTTTTATTGGCATCAACAATAGCATTCCACGCGCCTTTTTTGTTGATATTTCTTATTCCTTTTGCGGAGACTTTTAACATTACCCATCCGCCTAATTCGGGAACATAAAATTTCTTATTATGTAAATTGGGATTAAATCTTCTTTTGGATTTAATATTAGAGTGCGAAACGTGATTTCCAACAATCGCTTTTTTTCCGGTAATTTGGCAAACTCTTGACATCTCAAACTTTTTAAAAATAAAACTTCTTTTTTTTGGGGGTGCAAAAATATACTTTTTTTGACACCTACTTCAATACCCAATAATTTTTGTTTAACTGTGCTGCATTTTTTATTGCTTCTTCCTCATTATCAAATACTCCAATGCAAACTCGTATGCGCGGACTGTCGGGATGAACAATCAATTTTGCATTCAGTTTGTCTAATTTTTTCTGCTTAATATGCAGTAAAGCGCTCTCTTCTTTCGTAAAACTACCCGCTATAATGTAATAATTCCCTTTTTGATAAGGCAGGTACAATTCTTTATATGTGGACAACGAAATGGGTTGGGTTGTTTCCTTTTTCTCTTCTTTCAATGTTTCGTCAGGCAATATTTCATCGGGCAGTGTTTCATCATTAATAAATTCATCTTCTATGGGAAAATCATTATGAGTTACTGCGGGTTTATCGTTCAGGAAGATTTTGTGATAAAATTCACACAAATCATTTTTCAAAAATAACAAACATAATATCAATATAGCTGTCGAAATGATGGAAACAAACAAATATCGGTCGCGTTTTTTATGTTTATTATGTAAAACAATGCGTTTGTCAATAACCCGTTTATCCGTATTGTTCCGGTTATCTTCATTTGTCTGAGGTAAGATAACCGGTTCCAACCCTTCATTTTCAATATTTAATTGTGCAACGAGCATTCCTTGAAAAACAATCTTTCCATAAGCATCTTTTGAGAATGTTCCGAAATCATCAAAAAAGACACTCTTATTATGTTCTAATCCTGTTTCAATTAAATTTACCCATTCCGAAATTTCGGATTGTGCTTCATCTATTCTGAGTTGCTTCCATTGAGACAGTTTGCTCACAAAACTAAAATCTTCAATCTCTTTTAAAAATTCAAATTCAATGATATTTTGCGGGGGGTAAATAATATCTTCTCTGATTTGTGAAGTAAGATGTTTCACAGAAAACAATCCGAATCCGGAAATCACCACAGATTCTTCTTCTAAAAGCGCACGAATTAAAAAGGGAATTATCATAATTATTTAGCGGTTAGCGGTTAATCATCACATCATCTCATCATCTAATCATCTGCAGGTCTTCGGGGGTGTCAATGGCAATGCTTTCGTGGTGGCAGATCTCTACATAGATAGTAAAATTGTTTTCCAACCATCGGAGTTGTTCTAACTTTTCGCTTTCTTCAAGTTTTGAGATGGGTAGTTTTGTAATTTGTTGCAGAATATCGTTGCGGTAGGCGTAGATGCCGATATGTTTGTGAGCGGTGAGCGGTGAGTGGGGAATGGGGGAGCGGGAGAAGTAGAGCGCCCGATTGGAAACTGTAAAAACAACCTTTACTTTGTTGGGGTTGTTCAATTCTTCCTCATTAGAAACAGGTTTGACTAAAGTGGCAATTTGAACTTTTTGATTTTCAATGAGATTGATTAATAAGTTAATCTCTTCTTTTCTAATAAAAGGTTCGTCGCCTTGAATGTTAATAATAAAGTCGGTATCTTTCAGATTAAGCATTTGGGCGGTTTCGGCGCAACGGTCTGTGCCGGAGGCGTGGTGCAAACCGGTCATAATGACTTTTCCTCCAAAACTTTCAACAACATTCTTAATCCTGTCATCGTCGGTAGCCACATAAAGGTCGTCCAGATCTGCTTCTTTTGCCCGTTCATATACGTGCTGAATCATAGGTTTATTATGAATAAGCATCAGCGGTTTTCCGGGAAACCGCGTAGAAGCGTAGCGTGCAGGAATGATGCCTATTTTCATAATGTATAAGAATTAGATTAAAATAACCCGTAAAGTTCCGCATTCACCATCTCAATGACGGTTCCAAAATCTTCCGGCGCTTCTTCAAATTTAATGGTGTTTACATCTACAATGAGTAATTTACCGGCATCATAGTTAGCAATCCATTCTTCGTATCTGTCGTTTAGCGATTTCAGATAGTCCAACCGAATGGAGGCTTCGTACTCTCTGCCTCTTTTTTGAATTTGTGCGACTAATGTAGAGACATCGGCGCGCAGATAGATTAGGAGATCCGGCGGTTGTAGAAATTGCATCATCAATTCAAAGAGAGAGGTATAATTTTCAAAATCACGGGTGGGCATCAAACCCATAGCGTGCAGGTTAGGAGCGAAGATGTAAGCGTCTTCGTAAATTGTGCGGTCTTGAATTACGTCTTTCTTCTTTTTCCGAATTTCCACTACCTGTCGAAACCTGCTATTTAGAAAATAGACTTGCAGGTTGAACGACCAACGTTGCATATCTTCGTAAAAACTTGCTAAATAGGGATTGTTATCTACGCTTTCATAAAGCGCCTCCCAGCCGAAATATTTGGCAAGCATTGCGGCAAGAGTTGTTTTTCCTGAACCGATATTTCCGGCTACTGCTATGTGCATAATTTATAAAATTTAAAATTTAAAATTTAAGGTTTAACTATTGGTGTTTCGATGTAAGTTAGTCAAAATCAGGACGTTTTCTTTCCTTTGGTTTTTCGTTGCAGCCGCTGGGATCTCCTGTATATGCCGCCGGAATAGTGAAGTTATAACCCGAATATTGATCAGGGTCTGAAACAATTTTAAGATAAGGAAGTTCGGGGTCTTCGTAACATTTCTGCATAAACATTGCAAAAACGGGCATTGCAGTACGTGCCCCCTGACCTAAAGCAAGAGTTCGAAAATGTGCGGCTCTGTCTTCACAGCCTACCCACACGCCGGCAGTAAGCATTGGCGTATAACCCACAAACCAACCATCGGAATGGTTGTCGGTAGTGCCTGTTTTTCCCGCAAGCGGAAAATTGAGTTTGTATTGTGCACGAAGTCTGATGCCGGTACCGTGATCTACCACTCCCTGCATAAGTCGCGCCGTTTTAAAAGCGGTAATCTGGTCCATAGCCTCGTTGGTTTTGGGAACATACTCATAAATGGTACTGCCGTTGTTGTCGCAGATTCTGGTGATAAAAGTAGGTTCTACATATACGCCCTGATTGGGGAAGCAGTTCATAGCACCCACCTGTTCGTAAAGAGACAAATCGCAAGAGCCCAAACAGATAGAGGGAACAGCGGGAATATCGGAAGTAATCCCCATATTGCGCACTAATTGAATAACTGCCTGCGGTCCAAACTGCTTCATCAGATAAGCTGAAATATAGTTGAGCGACTGAGCAAGCGCTTCGTTTAAAGGAAGCATCATTCCGTTTTTGTAATCACCGGAGTTTCTGGGCGTCCACGTACCACCCTCCGGAAGATGAAAAGTGACCGGCACGTTCGGTACCATTGTGCAGGGAGAGTACTCGCCGGATTGCATCGCCACTGTGTAGATGTACGGTTTAAACGTTGAACCCACCTGACGTTTGGAAAGTTTTACGTGGTCGAACTGAAAATACTGGTAATTCACGCCGCCCACGTAGGCTTTCACATGACCGGTATTTACATCCATAGCCATCATGCCGCACTGTAAAAACGACTTCATATAACGGATAGAATCCATGGGCGTCATCACCGTATCAACCATTCCTCTGTCCCACGTCAAGACTTTCATTGTCACTTTAGTAGCGAATACTGCTTTAATTTCTTCATCATTTGCGCCGGCGTCTTTCATCAGGGCATATCTTTCGGAACGTCTCATTGCGGCTTTCAGAATGGTTTGAGTATCTTCGTCGGATATTTTTGAGAACGGCGCATTAGGTTGTCCTTTAATATGCTTAAAAAACAATGGTTGCAAATAGTTACAAACATGATCTTGTACTGCTTTTTCTGCGTGTTTTTGCATTCGGGAATCTATAGTAGTATAGATTTTTAAACCATCTTTATAAATATCGTAATGCGAGCCGTCCGGTTTCGGATTCTTTCTGCACCAGTCTGCCAGCCACAGTCGTAAATATTCCCTAAAATAGGTAGCAATCCCTGTGGCGTGATGTTGCATAGCAAACTTCGACAGGTCAATCGAAATCTTTTGAACGGAGTCGCGTTCATTTTTTGAGAGATATTTGTATTTATAAAGTTGTTCTAATACTACATTTCTTCTTTGCAGTGAAGCGGTTGGGTTTCTTTTCGGGCTGAATTTAGTGGGTGCTTTTAGCATTCCTATTAGCAGTGCGGATTCTTCAACGGATAGATCTGCCGGCGTTTTATTAAAATAGGTTGCTGCCGCCGATTTGATACCCATAGAGTTATTGCCGAAGTCCACTGTATTCAAATACATCGCTAATATTTCATTTTTAGCGTATTCGCGTTCCAATTTTACGGCAACCACCCATTCCTTAAATTTTGTGACTATTGTTTGAAACTTACCGGCATCGGGGTCGCGCGGGAACAGGTTTTTTGCCAACTGCTGTGTAATCGTACTGCCGCCCCCTTTGTTTGAGCGGGAGATGACGCCTGCCAGAACGCGCCCCAGCGCCCGGATATCTATTCCCGAATGTTTCTCAAAACGAACATCTTCTGTGGCTTTCAATGCATTGATGAGGTGTGGCGACAATTCATCATATTTACAGGGCGAACGGTTTTCCAAATAATATTTTCCCAACAATTCGCCATCGCACGAATAAACCTCCGTAGCCAAATTAGTACGGGGGTTTTCCAACTCGGAAAAAGAGGGCATAAACCCAACCCAACCCAACGAAATACAAGTAAATAAAATCGTTAATGCGATTACAATACAGCAAAAAAGAAACCAAAACGGTTTTATCCACCTTGATTTTGATACCGTTTGTTTGCGGGTTTTCTTTTTGGAGGGTGATGAATTATACATTTTTAAAATTTGTTATACAATAAAAATAAATGCGTAACTATTTTTAAGTTTAAAACAAAACCCCAAAAGTAATCTGCAAAGAGTGTACTAATGATTTAAACTGTGCGCCCGAAACATTACTTTTTGCTTTGGAACTAAAGTAATTCAACTGACAACTGTAATCCGTATTTGCAAAAACTCTGATTTTAGGGGCAAATTCGTATTCAAATCCTATGCCGAAATATGCCGCTTCGGCAAATAATGAAGCATCCGAATTTTTTGCTGTTGCGGTTGTCTGATAGTAATTTGGATTCAAAGGATCCACAAAATTATCAACCTGACTTCCGCCGATTTTGAAATTATGATATAATCCCATTTTGCCGGAAAAAACGCAATTTCTTGAAGGGTTTGTTCTAAACTTAACGCCGGTAGGAATAGTAATATACATAGTTCGGTAAGTTCTTACAGTGCTTAAAGTTAGTGTATAGGTAGTGTCGGGAAAATTATAATCATAATTATTCAAGAACGCAAGATCTCCATTTAAATATCTAAATAACACACCTGTAGAGATATATAACATATTTGATGGAATACAATTTACATCTAAATTGATACCGGCAATAAAACCTGCTTTTGCTTTTTTTGGTTTTAACATCAACTCGTTTGTGGGGATAAACCAATCTATAGTAGGACCAAGGGATAAACCTGCATACCATTTTTTGTTTACGGTGATAATCTGTGGCGTTTTTTGTGCAAAAATAAGGTTGCAACAAAATAAGATTACAATAATAAAAAGTAACTTTCTCATAATTAATATATTAAGTAAATAATGTATGAATATTTGATTGAACTGTTTTGCCGAGATGTTTGTAAGCATTTTCCGTTGCTTCGCGTCCACGTGGGGTTCTCATAAGAAATCCTTCCTGAATAAGAAACGGTTCATACACTTCTTCAATGGTACCGGCGTCTTCGCCCACAGCAGTGGCAATGGTGGTCAAGCCCACCGGTCCGCCTTTAAATTTTTCAATAATGGTTTGTAAAATCTTGTTGTCCATCTCGTCTAATCCGTGTGCGTCCACATTTAGCGCAGAGAGCGCTATTTGCGTGATTTCGTAAGTGATTGTGCCGTCTCCTTTAATTTGGGCGAAGTCGCGTACGCGGCGCAGCAACAGGTTGGCAATACGTGGAGTTCCGCGACTTCTGCGTGCAATTTCAAAGCCGGCATCTTCGGTCATTTGAATACCCAAAATTCCTGCGGAGCGTTTGAGGATACGTGCGAGCGTTGAGGCATCGTAGTAATGGAGTCGCAAATTAATACCGAAACGCGAGCGTAGGGGCGCCGTTAATAAACCGGAGCGCGTAGTGGCTCCTACCAGCGTAAAAGGGTTTAATGAGATTTGCACACTTCGGGCATTAGGACCCGAATCTATCATAATGTCAATCTTATAATCTTCCATTGCAGAGTACAAGTACTCTTCCACTACCGGAGAGAGGCGGTGAATTTCATCAATAAAAAGCACATCGTTGGGTTCTAAATTGGTGAGTAATCCGGCAAGTTCGCCGGGTTTATCAATTACGGGACCGGAAGTAACTTTCATATTTACGCCCATTTCATTGGCAATAATGTGCGACAGTGTCGTTTTTCCCAATCCGGGAGGACCATGCAACAAGACGTGGTCTAACGCTTCCTTCCTGCCTTTTGCTGCTTTAACAAAAACCACAATATTTTCAATCACCTGTTCCTGTCCGAAAAAATTGGCAAAGTCGGAAGGGCGAACAGTACGTTCAAACTCTTTTTCAGCCGCAGAAAGGCGTCCGCCGGAAGCATCTAAGTTGGGATTCATCATTACTTTATTTTTTCACGGCATCTATGTGGTTCAGGCATCTAATAGCATTTTCATAGTTGGGGTTAATTTTCAAACATTGTAAATAATCTTCACGCGCTTTTTCGTACTCGTCCATATATTCGTATGCGAGCCCTCTGTTACACCACGCCTGATCATAGTCAGGATTAATTTCAATGGCTTTACTGTAATATCGAACGGCTTCTTCATAATTATCTTCATAATTAAAAGCAATATATCCCAAATTGTTGTATGCGGGATAACTGCGTGGATCTATGGATATCATATTATTGTACTGTTCTTTTGCAAGTTCCAATTCACCTAAATCCTGATAGAGTTTTGCCAAATTATAGTTTAAAATTTTATCATTTGGGGTTATTTCAAGTGCGTTTTTGTAATAACTAACAGCCAAAGGATTCAGTTTTTTCTGAAAAAATTCCGCCAAAGCAGTGTAAGCAATTACCTCTTTAGGGTCTTGGTCTATTACTAACTGCATCATTCTGAGATAGCCTACCGTGTCGCCTTTTTCTTTTAATAAGAATGCTTTTGTTAAATAGGCTTTAGGATTGTGATTTTGTAAACGGATAGCCGTTTCTAACGTTTCTTCACATTCATAATACATATATTGATACAGATACAACTCTGCCAGTTTTAGATATGCTTCATTATAGTTATCAATATCTATCGCCTTTTTCAGCATCTCTTCCACTAAATCGGTTTCGGTTTTAACTAAATAGACATCTGCTAATGTTACATAATAAGTTGATTTTGTATTATCTAACTTAATGGCTTGTAAAATATCTGCCAAAGCATCATCAATTTTATTGTTGGCACGATAATATTCTGCACGCTGTTGGTACAGATCGGCATTTTTAGGACTTTTGTCAATTTTTCTGCATAACTCGGCTAAGGGTGCCGGCAGGTCATCATATTTTTTCGATTTACAGGAAAGCAGGCAAACAAGTGCTATTAAAAGACTTAAAAAGAGGATTCTCTTCATTTTCATTGAAAAAATTTAGGGTGCAAAAATATAAAAATCGTGACACGTAACACTCGTCACGTCTCAGGGCAAAATCATTAAACCCAAATTACGCATTAGAGAAAATTAGATTACTTTCGGATCAAAGCCGAAAGATTTGTAATGTTTTAAAACGTGTTTTTTCTAACGCTATGCATTAGAAAAATGTTTAAAATCAGGATATTGCATTTTTGAAATTTTCTCTAATGCGTAATTTGGGTTAAAACTTGTGCTCAATATTAAGTTCTCCCTTACTCTGATACAGATGAGTAGGATATTTTCCATTGTAGCAAGCTAAACAGAGTTCGTCTTTATAACCTGCTTTGAGCAAATATTCTTCGGGAAGAAAGAAAAGAGAGTCGGCTTCAATCATTTGGCGTACTTCTTCTACATCCAATTGAGCGCTAATAAGTTCTTCGTAAGTAGAGGTGTCCACGCCGTAGAAACAGGGGTGTCTCATCGGGGGGCAGCAAATACGCACATGCACTTCTTGGGCGCCTGCTTCTTTCAACATTCTGACAATATGTTTACACGTGGTACCGCGTACTATGGAGTCGTCTAACAGAATGACTCTTTTTCCGGCAATAAGCGAACGCACGGGACCTAATTTCAAACGCACTCCTTTTTCTCTTAACTCTTGGGAAGGTTGAATAAAAGTACGACCGACATATTTATTTTTAATCAAACCGATTTCGTAAGGGATGTTACTTTCTTCGGCATAGCCGATAGCGCCGGAGATAGAAGAATCGGGAACGCCTATTACCAAATCGGCGTCAACGGGAGCTAATCGTGCTAAATATTTGCCGCAGTTTTTACGAAATGTATGTACATTCATTCCTTCAATTTCACTGTCAGGGCGAGCGAAATACACAAATTCCATAGCGCAGATTTTATGGGAATATTCTCCCGCAAACAAAATATTTTCAGGTTCTTTTCCTTTATCAAAAATGACCATTTCACCCGGAGCAACATCTCTTACAAAAGTAGCGCCAACCGCTTCGAGTGCGCAGGTTTCACTTGAAATAACATATCCGCCGTTTAATCTTCCAATAGAAACAGGTCGCAACCCGTTTTTATCTCTGCAAACATATAATTTATCGTTAGTTAAAATAAGAAAAGCATACGCGCCTTCAATCATATTAAGCGCCTCTTCAATGACTTCAATTCTGTCTCTTCTTCTATTCATCTTCATCAAATGCGCCAATACTTCTGTATCGGAAGAAGATTGAAAAATGCTTCCCTGCGCTTCCAGCGACATTTTTAATTGACGGGAATTAACCAGATTTCCATTGTGCGCTATTGAAAAGTCGCCGGTATGATGTCGAAACAGGAAAGGTTGTACATTGTCTATTCCGCCTCCTCCGGCAGTGGAGTAACGTACATGCCCTATGGCACAGTTACCTTTAAGTTTTGCTAAATTTTTCTTGTTAAAAATTTCAGTGACTAATCCTTCGCCGCGTTCCCGATAGAAGTCAGTTCCATTTGTAGTACAGATACCGCACCCTTCCTGTCCGCGATGTTGCAATGCGTGCAATCCGTAATAGGTTATTTCTGCGGCATTTTCGCAATTAAAAACGCCAAAAACGCCACATTCTTCATTGATATTGTTCATAATTTATCCGCATTTTGAGTAGGAGCAGACCGAACATGTCAGGCATCCCTCTTTAAATTCCATTGTATTTACTTCCCCACAACTTGGGCAAACCTGTCCTTTGGCTTTAGTACCGTCTGCAATATATTTTTTCAATGCCCGAATGACCCCGTTTTTCCACGAGTTAATCGTTTCTTCACGGAAGTTAAGTCCTTCAATAATATTGACCACATTTTCAACCGGAATATCATGGCGCAACAGTGCGGAAATCATTTTGGCATAGTTCCAAAATTCGGGATTAAAACAGCGGGATAAACCTCGTACAATCACTTCATATCCATCGGCATCAAAGTACATAAAATCGTACTGTTTTTTTCCGTCAGGCATTCTGTTTTTAAGAATAAAACCGGTGGTGACAGTTTTAGGCATCAGAAACCGGTCATCTTCCGCTTTGCCGGTAAAAATTTCGTAGGGTCTTTCATCTTTTGTTCCGATAAACGCTATCCAATCTTCATTATCGTTTTTAAAACG
>WRGQ01000105.1 GCA_009787115.1 Bacteroidota bacterium | reverse complement strand
AATAGTATGATGTTTCAGGAATATGCTACTTATTGGTCTTGTGATTATGCTGAAAATTTTGGTGCGAAAAATAGTTTCAGAATGGAGGCATTTCATCATTTGGATATTGCCGCCCAATTCATTAAACCTCACAAGAAAAACAAAAGATTTGAAAGTATTTTTGAAGTGAGTATTTATAATGTGTATAACCACAAAAATCCATTTATTTATCTGGTTCAATCTAAATATGATCATTCTACAAACAAACAAATTCACAGCTTAGCAAAAATAACCATATTCCCTATTATTCCATCATTTACCTATAGTTTCCATTTTTAAATTATGAAAAAAATATCTTTTTATTTCTCTCTGCTTTTAATCATTTCGTTAAGTTCTTGTATTACTTACGTAGAAAAAGATTTAGACATAAAACCGAAATTGGTACTTTGTGGTTATCTTGTTCCTCAATTAGATACAACGATTGTTACCTTAACCAATTCAGCAACGTTATTCTCAAAAAAACCTCATAAGATTGAAGTTGTTGATAATGCCACCGTTGAAATTTCCGAAAATAATGTACAGTGGGTAAAAATGGAATTTTCTTGGTTGTATCAACATTATTTTATCACGCAATCACAATTTCCTATAAGAGAGGGAAAAACATACTATATTAGAGCATCAGCGCCCGGATTTGAAACCGTTTTAGCCTCCTGCACTGTGCCTTTTTTAAGAGAAACAAACTTTAATTTTAAAATCGAAGAAGCCATTAATGATATTCACAGTGGAAACCTCTATTCATGGCTTCATTATCACGGATGTTTAGAATGGACAGATTATCCGGGTGAGGAAAATTATTATATGTTTTGCCATAATTCTCTTGAAATGATGTTTTCTTGGAACTATGATCCTGAAACTGATGAATTTATAATAGACACATCTTATCACTATGCTCGGGGTTTTTTTCATGATATGAACTATAAACCTTGTATTTATTCGGATAAAGGTCAAGATGGGAAAAAGATGTCTGCTACAATTAGCACTAATTCTGCTTTTACAATGAATGATATTAAGGATACTATTGTTAATATAAGGCTTCTACAAACCGATAAAAATTGTTATCTGTTAGAAAAGAGTTTGATAGATTCTAATGATGATATGCAATTCTTTTTATTAGAACCGATGAAAATCTATTCCAACATCAAAAATGGATATGGTATATTTGGGGCGTTTGTAATGAGAGACTATGTTTTTGAATTTGAGGAGGAAGATTTGCGATAAGCAAAAACTTCCAACCAAGTGCGTACTATAAAATTTCCCTGATTACTTGTGGATATAGCTGATGTTCTATTGTATGTATCTTCTGTTCTATCTCTGTTAATGTTTCTTTTCCATTTGCTTTAAAACATTCCTGTGCAATAATTTTTCCGGTATCCATACCTGCATCAACGTAGTGCACAGTTACTCCAAATATTTTTACGCCATATTGCCAGGCTTGCAGAATACCATTTTTCCCCGCAAAAGCAGGCAGTAAAGCAGGATGAATATTGATGATACGATTGGGAAAAGCCTTTAGTAAAACATCGCCGACCAAGCGCATATAACCTGCCAGCACCACAAGCGAAACACTTTTTTCGATAAGATAAAATGCAATCTCTTTCTCATATTCATCTTTAGAGGTATATTTTTTGGGATCAAATGCAAAAACGGGAACGTTGTGGTTGTGTGCGCGCTCCACTGCAAAACAATCGGGTTTGTCGGTAACTAAAGCCACAATCTCCGCAAACAATCTACCCTGTTCTATTTCATCAATAATTGCCTGAAAATTTGAGCCGTTTCCTGAAGCAAAAACTGCAATTTTTTTCATTTTTTTCATTATTATTTTTTAACATAGAGACACAGAGGGCACGGAGTTTCACACAGTATCATCTCATCATCACATCAAATTCACATTTTTCTGTTACTTTTCCTATTTCAAAAACGTTTTCTCCGCAATTTCGGAGTATTTCCATTGTTTTGGCAACATCTTTAGGTTTTACTATCAAAATCATTCCGATACCCATATTAAAGATATTGAACATTTCGCGGTGCGGGATATCTCCCCATTTTTCTAAAAAGTTGAAGATAGGCGGTTTCTCCCAACTGTTTTCAACAATTTCAACGCCTTGATTTTCTTTTAACACGCGGGGAATATTTTCGTCGAAACCACCGCCGGTAATATGGCAAATAGCGTGAACATCAACAGTTTTCAACACTTCGAGTACCGGTTTTACATAAATTTTAGTAGGGGTCAGGAGCACGTCACCTAATTTACCATTTAGTTCTTTAAAATGTTGATACAGGTCAAAGTTATGGTCTTTCATCACAATTTTGCGCACTAATGAGAAGCCGTTGGAGTGCACGCCGGAAGATTGTATTCCAATAAGGGTATCTCCGATATTTACCTTTGAGCCGTCAATCAATTTTGATTTTTCCACGGCGCCCACAGTGAATCCTGCAATATCATATTCGCCGATTTCGTACATATCGGGCATTTCGGCGGTTTCCCCGCCAATGAGGGCGCAATTTGCCAATACGCAACCATCGGCAACTCCTTTTACAATCTGTTCAATTTGGGCGGGGTCGTTTTTACCCACCGCGATATAATCTAAAAAGAAGAGGGGTTGAGCGCCCTGTGCCAACACATCGTTTACACACATTGCCACCACATCTTGTCCAATAGTATCGTGTTTGTTCATCCAAAACGCCAGTTTCAGTTTGGTACCTACGCCGTCTGTGCCACTTACCAAAACAGGCTCTTTCATTTTGAGCAGCGACAAATCGAACATCCCCCCAAAACTGCCGATATTGCCCATCATACCCAACCGTTCGGTTTTGGCAACATGTTTTTTCATTCTGCGAACCGCTTCATAGCCCGCTTCTAAGGAAACTCCGGATTGTTCGTAACTTTTTGCCATGATGTTAAAGGGTTAAGGGGTTAAGAGGTGTAAAATTTAAAGTTTAATAATTTTTTTGATTTGTATGCCGGATTGAGTATATATTTTAACAAAATAGAGACCTGCGGGTAAATCAGAAATGTTGATTACGGTTTCGCCGATTTCGTAACGAGTGACGAGTGACGAGTGACATTTTCCATAAACATCAAAAATTTCAACATTTTCAATTCGTAATTCGTAATTTGTAATTCGTAATTCTCCTGTGGTTGGGTTTGGAAACAGTGTAATATTCTCTTCATATTCATTAATTCCCAATGAGTTTCCAAAAAGAGCGATTTCAGCATAAGCGCTGATAGATTTCAGTGTTAAGATGTCATTGAAACTTCCATAATCAGTAGCAGATGGATTAAATCGAATATAGATTTTTGCAGGGAGTTGATTTTTTATTATTGTAAAAGATTGAAGCCAATGGGTTCCATTGTTAGAAACTTGAAATTTTGGCGGAGCATTGACATTAATACCGGTAACCACGTCAGAAGAAGAGATGATAGCTTCAACACTTTCGGAAGGTTTTCCCATTTCCGTTTCAAAAGAAGCGGATGTAATAGAAGTATTGATAGTATAGATTCCCCCTGTTTTGAAGGTTGCATTAATAGTATGAGGTTCTGTTAGATCTCTAAAAATGTAATTTGTAACAGGGCCCACAGAAGTGCCATCTACTAAAATATCTTTAACGCTATATCCGATAGAGCAAGAGATATCGAAACGCTGATTATTTCCAATAGGCACGATAACAACTCCACTTGGAGTGATAGTTCCGTTTTCCTCTGCACTTGCAGTAATATTTACGGAGTTAAATTGCAAACCTTCAATCGTTACAATCTGGTCGGATTGAATATTGGATAATGTGTAGATATTACCGGAAGATGTAATAGTTGCTCCATTAGCCTTTACTACTATGGTAGATTGGCTGTGAGAAGGGGCTATTGTAATACTGAATTTAAAAGTTCCTCCGGCAGCAACAGGAGAGGTATAGCCGGGTTGCGGTGTAATAGTACAGCCGTAGTAGCTTGGAAGAAAAATAATGTAATTATTTTTTGTTCCGCCGCCAAGGATATCAAAAGTAATATGATCGCCGTGTACGGCGATATTTGTAATAGGCTTATTGACATTTTGTCTATTCCAGGTAATCATAGCAGGAACAGTAGAATTTGTAAATTCTGTTTTTCCGTTAGTTCCGGGCCACGGGCAGGATGTAGAGTTAACAGTGCCGTAATCCGAACTGTAAGTTGTACCGTATCTGGGAAGATCTATCGGTGCATTTGCCGCCACCGGATAGAATTTTTGAGGGCTGGTAGTATTCATTCCGTCCATATTTGCAGCACAGTGGTAAATCATCATATTAACGCCCGGAATATACTCATCGTAACCCTCTTTAATTTTGTTTTCAAGAATATAATATTCGTCGGTGGTGGGTGTATTAATTCTAAAATAGGCATTGTCGTAAATGCGTGATGAAGGGATAGTAACGGTTTGAGCGCTATTTAATTCAGTAGCTGTTGCCCATTGATATATATAAACTTTCGAGCGGGGGTTTGGGGGCGCCGGCGTTCTTCCGTTATCGTTCCAACTGCCGCTGGCTTGCAATTCCCACGTGCCGGTACCTTGATATTGTCCGTCTTCTTCATAATTGGTGTCATAATAATCCGGAGCGCCCAGTGAGTGACCAAACTCGTGACAGATAACGCCAATTCGGGTAATGTTTGTACCGCTGCCGCCACTAAGTTCGGGAGAACAGGCGTAAGAAGATATCCATACGCCATTCAAATGGACAGGATCAATACTCCAGGCGTGCGACCAGATACAATTAACGCCGCCACCGGCTTCCTCGCCATGACCGGCAAAAATCATGTAAAAACTTGGCATTTCGCCATCTATGGCAAAATTGGCAAAATTAATACCGGCAGCATGAGCGGCATACACGGCTTCCGTAGCCAATTCGCGAGCCATCCACGAATCACTGCCATAGTAGGCGTGATTATGCGTAGCGGTAAAAGGACCCGCCACAGTGGTTTGTACTTCTAATTTATTGTAAGAACATTCAAGAAAAAAATCCTTTACACTACCATTAGCGCCATAATCAGTATATTTCAACTGATTGAACATATTATCAAAGTCCTCTTGAGTCTTAATAAAAAGTTTATCCTGAAATTGCATCAATATAACCAACAGTTTTCTTATTCCGGTAGTGTTACCTCTACTGTTTCTGTTTTCGTTTTCCACCATCTCTCTCAGTTGTCTGTAGATTGACATTTGATTGTTGCTATATCGCAGATTTGTTGGTGTTTTTGCCAATAGAGCGCTTAAAGATGCTCCCCGCTTTGATATATCTGTTGCATAGAAATCGGAAGGCACAATATCTCCCTGTTCGTTTTTCTGTGCATAACAAAAATATCCTTCGGCATTATACAAAAGTGTATAGCCGTCTAACGTTTGTGCAAATTTAACAAACTCGTCTCCTTGCATAATAAGAGTAACCTCTTCGCCGTTGGGTTGTGTGAAAACAACCGGATAGGGATATGCCGGAACGGCTAATAATCTTGTAAAAACAGAAAAAATAAAAATAAAAGATAGAAAATGTTTCATTGTTAATGAATATTAGGTGGCAAAAATAACTTATTTATTCAAACACGAAAAAAAATTATTACTACATATTTTTTTTAGCGCCACAAAAATAGAATGCCGTATAAAAGCGTTTATCATAACAAAAACTTTGCTTATGAAAAAATCCTCACCCCCTACCGCTTACCACTCACCGCTCACCGCTCACCGCATACCGCTTCTCGCCTTTTGTCTTCTGCTTTTTGCTACTGAGATTTGTGCGCAACCCCTTACTTCCTTCGTAAACCCAATGGTGGGCACAGATTATACCGGTCACACTTTCCCCGGCGCTATCGTCCCGTTCGGTGCTGTTCAAGTTAGCCCCGATACACGATTAGACGGTTGGGAAGGCTGCTCCGGCTACCATTATTCCGACACTGTGATGTACGGTTTTTCGCACACCCACCTCAGCGGTACCGGTTGCTCCGACTATGGCGACGTGCTGGTAATGCCTTTTACGGGACAGCCGTCCATCGTGAACACTGCATATTGCTCTACATTTTCCCATAAGAACGAAACGGCAAAACCCGGATATTACGCCGTATTATTAGACAAATATAATATTAAAGCAGAATTTACCACAACAAAGCGGGTAGCGATGCATCACTACAGTTTTCCGCCCAATGGCAAAGCAAGAGGAATTATTATTGATCTAAAACACAGAGATATTGTACTCAACAGCAGTATGAAATTCCTGTCCAACAACAACGAAATAATCGGGCTTCGCAATTCGCGTGCGTGGAACGAAGAACAGCATCTGGCTTTTTCTATGCTGTTTTCAGAGCCCATTCAGAAAATTACCTTTTTTGTGAATGATAAACCTGCAACTATTCACGATTATATTCAAGGCACTAATTGTAAAGCCATTGTTTATTTTGATACTAAAGTAACCGAACTATGGCTTAAGGTGGCTATTTCGGGTGTAGCAGACGATATGTCCGCCGCACGGAAAAATCAAACGGAGATGCCCGATTTTGATTTTCAAAAATATGTGAATAAAGCAGATAATGTATGGAATGCCGAATTAAGAAAGATTATGGTAGAAACCTCTGATATAGAACTTAAAAAAGTGTTTTACACGGCATTGTATCACTGTTTTACATCGCCTTATCTGTTTACGGATGTAGATGGTCGTTATCGGGGAATGGATGGAAAAATCTACAAAGCAGAGAATCACGAAGTTTACACTGTTTTTTCATTGTGGGACACCTACCGCGCTTTGCATCCGTTGTTGAATCTTATAGATAGAAAGCGTTCTGCCGATTTTATTTACACTTTTCTCAAACACTACGAGCAGGGCGGGATGCTCCCGATGTGGGAACTGGCAGCCTTTGAAACATGGTGTATGATTGGCTACCATTCCGTGCCGGTGATTTTCGATGCGTTTGTGAAAGGAATTGATGATTACAATAAAAACAAAATGTTGGAAGCGATGCTTCACAGCGCTACACTGAACAGGCTGGGGCGCCCCGAATATGCGCAGTACGGTTTTATTCCGGGCGAAAAAGAACACGAAGGGGTTTCCAAAACATTGGAATACGCTTACGACGACTGGTGTATTGCGCAGTTTGCCAAAGCCATCGGTAATGAAGATGTGTACAGGGAATTTAATAAACGTTGTCAATATTACAAAAATATGCTGGATCCCAATGGTTTTATGCGTCCCAAGTACAACGGTGCGTGGCTCGTTCCGTTCGACCCCGCAGAGGTGAACAACCACTTTACCGAAGGAAACTCATGGCAATATTCTACCTATATTCCGCACGATTTTACGAACTACATTGCCCTGCGCGGCGGCGATGCCACAGTGGAACAATTTTTAGATTCACTGTTTTACACCAAAACCGGATTGAGCGGACGTCATCAGGTAGATGTTACCGGTTTGATAGGACAATATGCACACGGCAACGAACCCAGCCACCATGCCGCCTATCTGTACAATTATATCGGCAAACCCTGGAAAACACAAGCCTTATGCCGTCAAATTATGCACGATTTCTATACTTCAAAACCCGACGGATTAATTGGCAATGAAGATTGCGGACAGATGTCGGCGTGGTACGTATTCAGCGCGATGGGCTTTTATCCGGTGTGTCCGGGAGATAACAAGTATATTTTAGGTTCCCCCGTTTTTGATAAAATTACTATGAAGTTGGAAAACGGCAAACAATTTATGGTTATCGCACACAACCAGTCAGATAAAAATATTTATATTCAATCTGTTAAACTAAACGGTAATCCTTACACAAAATCATATATTACATACGATGATATAAAAAATGGCGGAACACTTGAATTTGTAATGGGTGCACAACCCAATATGAATTTCGGAGTTGCAATAGACGAAAGACCTCAAACAAAAGTAGAACAAACACTTACGGTTGTTCCTGTTTTCTCCCAAATGCAACGCTCTTTCAAAAACTCCACAGAGATATCAATTTTCAATTTTCAATCTTCAATTTTCAATTATAAAATCTTTTATACTACCGACGGCTCTGAACCCACCATAAATTCATTGGAATACACGCATCCGATTGTAATTGACACGACCACTTTTTTAAAAGCCGTAGCGTGGAATCCTGAAACCGGCTACAGCAATGTGGTAGAGGCAAACTATTACAAAGTTCAAAAAGACAAATCCATACAAATTTTGTCTAAATACAGTTCGCAATACACGGCAGACGGCGACGAGGGGCTGATAGATTACATTCGTGGCAATGTGAATTTTCGGTTGGGTGGTTGGCAAGGTTATCAGGCGCAGGATTTTGAAGCCATTGTAGATTTGGAATCGGTAAAACATATCCACGAAATTGGCGCAGGATTCTTGCAGGATGTCCGTTCGTGGATCTTCTTCCCAAAATCTATGCACGTTGAGACTTCCATAGATGGCATTCATTACAAACCTTACGGCGACTTTCGTTGTCCTTACCCTGATGATGACTATACGCCCATAATTGACGATTTTATGATAAAGAAAGAGGATAGTGCCCGTTTTATTAAAATAAAAGCGATCAATTACGGCAATTTACCGGAGTGGCATCTGGGTGCGGGGTATCCGGCGTTTATTTTTGTAGATGAGATTATTGTGCGATGAACGGTAACTAAATTTGCTGCTTAATAAAAATAAAAAAAGAGGCTGCTTTTTAAGACAGCCTCTTTTCATTATTATTATTATTTATTTGGTAATAGATACTTTTGTAGTTATCGTATTGGATTCTGTAGTAATGCGCACGCCGTAGATACCGGTAGCAACATCAAGTGAAATGTCAGTTTTTTCTGTAAATGCTTGTCCTGTCCAAATCAAGCGACCGTACATATCAATAATGTCAACTTGTTTTACGGGAATAAGTTGGTTGTTCATAATGGTTACAGTATTGTTATGGCTGAATACGGTAATAGCCGTTTCATCAATATTGTTAATTCCCTGAGGAACTTCAAAATAAGCCTTAATAGTACTGTTACCTCTAATGTCGAAGAACGTATAGGTTTCTATTGCACCTTTAGATTCGCCGTTTACAACCACATTACTCACTTTGAAACCGGGATCGGGGGTGATGGTAAATGTTTTGCTTTCGCCGTGAGTTACCACGAAAACACCTGCCGGAGTTATCGTTCCGCCGTTAAATGCTTTGGCAACAAGTTCATATTTGTTCAGCACAACGCCCTCAATAGTGATCACTTGATCCATAAAGATATTGGTGATAGCATAAACATCGCCTGTCGGATTGAGAGGAATACCGTTAACACGTACTAAGATATTAGACTGGCTGCAACCCTCTTCGAGCACAATGGTGAAGAGATAGCTGGTGCCATATTTAACGGGTGAGGTATATCCAACAACGGGAGCAACAAGAGCGCCAGGTACAGGTTGATAAGTAACGTCATACCATACTTTTTCAAATTGTGCTGCAATTTGATGATTGCCTGATACATTTTCAAAAGTATAAAACCCATCTTCTACGGCTTGTTCGTTGTCAATACCATCAATTATCACGCGCACAGTTTTGTAGCCTGCAAAAGGTTCAAAATAGAGGGTTTTGTTAGTACCGTAAGCAACCGTTACTACGCCCATCTCGTTAATAACTCCGCCTTCGGATGCCGTGGCTACGATAGTAAAGTTATTAGGTTTAAAAATGACATGAATGGTGTGGTTTTCCGTTACATCCATAAAACGATGGAATCCATTAAATACTGCAAGTGCATTATTTACGCCGTCAATAATCGCATAGTGGGCATGATAACCGGGTGAGGCATCGAAAACGTAAATTTCAGAATGCGCTCCATATTCTACATAGGCAACGCCGGAAGGAATAATCTCTCCTTCACCTGCGGAAGTTGCTGTAATGGTGAACGTTTGAGATTGTACATGTAATGAAAAAAGTGTAAAAATTACACTGAAAAATAGGATAAATAATTTTTTCATAATCTAACATTTTTTAATTAATAATATAACTTTGGTTTACAATTTTTCGAGGCTGCAAATATAATATTTTTTTATTACAACAATAATTATAAAAATAATGATTTACGGAAAATGGTTAAATCTTTTTTCATAGCACCTCAAACTTTTTCTTAACCAAACTAATCTTTTTTGTAAAAGATTTATATTTGATACGATGGTGACCAATTATTAGATAGTAAATAGGCTGCCTTTTTGAGACAGCCTATTTATTTAATCGCATAATGAGTGTTTATTTAGTAATAGACACTTTCGTA
>WRGQ01000104.1 GCA_009787115.1 Bacteroidota bacterium | reverse complement strand
CTGGAAGAACTCTCTACAAAATCTTTAGAACTGCCCGACAGCGTGGTTTTGTAGTTATCGTCCAATATTTCGGTGGCGATTTTGTCCATCTCTTTAATTCCTTCTCCTAATGTATAGCCTTTGGCAGGGTTTGCGTAAACGGTTGCAGACACAAAGCGGTTGTAGCGATACAATTGCGGCGGCGTTGAATTTTCGGTAAGTTCTACCAAATTGTTCAGTCCAATGAGTTCATGGTTGGTATTTCGCACATACACATTATCCAAATCATTAGGTTTGTCGCGGTTTTGCCGGTCAAATTGCGTGATGATCTGATACTGTTTTCCGTTATAGATGTAATAACCCACCCTTTGGTCGCTCATAGTAAGTTGCAATGTGCGGGAGATATCCTCTACCGAAACACCCAGTAATGCCGCCTTATCCCGATTGATACGAAGGGTTAACTCCGGTTTGGTGAATTTAAGATTCAGGTCGTAAGCAGAAAAAGCAGTACTTTGAGACACTTTATCCATAAAAGCAGGGAGTATTACTTTTAAGTCATCTAAATTTTTTGCTTGAATTACATATTCCACAGGCATTCCACCGCGACTATTTCCAAAAGTCTGGCGTTGTGTCATAATAGTTCTGGCGCCTGTAAATTTGCGCAATGTGGGGGCAATCTCTTCAAATATCTCCTGTTGGGTTCGTTTTCTTTCGTTGGGGTCTTTTAAGATAACGTTAGTAAACGATGAATTGGTGGCGCCGCGTCCCACTAACGAAAACATCATCTCTGTTTCCGGAATAGATTCTTTAAGATACTGATTCAGTTCATTTGTGTAGTTATCCATATATTGGAAAGAGGTACCTTCGGGGGCGGTGGACATTACGCGCAGGGAGGAACGGTCTTCAATGGGCGCCATTTCGGAGGGAAGTTTTTGCCACAAATAAACGGAGTACCCTAACGCAACGAGCAGGAAAAGAGGCGCAAGCCAACGCACTTTCATAAAACTTGTCAACCCTTTTTGATACACATTGTTAAGCCATACAAAAAAAGGTTCCGTAACACGAAACAACCACGATTCGTTTTCCTGTTTTTTCAAAAAACGGCTACACAACATCGGCGACAGGGTGAGCGCAACAAATGCAGATATACAAATGGCGCCGGCAATTACCAGACTGAACTCCCGAAACAGCCTGCCGGTAGTTCCTTTTAAGAAAACTATCGGGAAAAACACGGCTACTAATGCAAGTGTAGTTGCAATTACCGCAAAATATATCTCTTTTGAGCCTTGAAACGCCGCCTGTATCGGCGGGAGTCCCGATTCAATTTTTTGGTAGATATTTTCCATCACCACAATAGCGTCATCTACCACTAAACCAATGGATAAAACAATTGCTAACAAGGTTAAAATATTGATGGAAAATCCAAAAATATACATTATAAAGAATGACCCGATGAGTGAGATAGGAATGGCTAAAATGGGGATTAAAGTAGTTCGGAAATTTCTCAGGAAGAGAAAAATAATAAGCACAACCAGACAAAATGCTTCTACAATAGTATCGCGCACTTCCCGGATAGCATTTCGGATATAGGTGGTGTCGTCGAAAGTAATTTTTGCGTCCATTCCCACCGGTAGATTGCGTTCAATGTCGGGCAGTACCTCTTTTACGCGGTTTACAATGTCAATGTAATTAGAGCCGGGTTGGGGAATGATGATGCAGTTTACCATAGTTTTGCCGTCCCGTTTCAGGATAGAGCGCACATTCTCGGCATCTACCACAGCAGTCCCGATGTCGCTGAATCTGATTATTCTATCATTGGTTTGAGCAATGATAAGGTTGTTAAAGTCGTCAATAGTTTGGAGGCGTCCCATAGTACGCACGCTCAGTTCGGTATTAACGCCTTCAATTCTGCCGGAGGGGAGTTCTACATTTTCGCGGGAAACGGCAAGGCTTACATCGTTGGGAGTGAGTTTGTAAGCGGCTAAGAGCATCGGGTCCATTTTAAGGCGGATGGCTAATTTCTTCTCGCCCCAAATCTCAACGGAACTTACGCCCTGAATAGTTTGCAAGCGTTCTTTTACGTAGGCGTCAGCATAAGCGCTTACATCAATAATAGAAAAAGTGTTGCTGCTAAGGCTGAGACCGAAAATGGGCTGTGCGTCTGCGTCTGCTTTGGCAACTACGGGAGGGTCAATCTCTTTTGGGAGCAGACGCATCGCGCCGGAGACTTTGTCGCGCACGTCGTTGGCGGCAGTTTCCATCGGAACTTCCAAATCAAATTCAATGGTGATAAAACTGCGTCCGTCGCGGCTGGTACTCCACATAGAGCGGATACCGGGGATACCGTTTATGGCAGATTCTAATGGCTCTGTAATTTGCGATTCCATGACGTCGGCATTAGCGCCCACGTAGGTAGTTTGCACCGTGATGATAGGCGGGTCAACGCTGGGATAATCGCGAATACCAAGATACGCAAACCCGATAATCCCCACAATGATGAAGAACAGATTCAGAACGATGGTAAAAACAGGTTTTTTTATGGAAGTGGAAGAGATGGACATAATTGCTGATAAATTTCGTTTTGTTTTAAATTTCTAACCACTATTTTTCCTCTCCCACCAAAATATCCGCAATATGAATTGTTTCCAATGTAATATCAAGCGTATTCAAAACAGCGTCAATATGTTGCAGGCAATGTACATCAGTAGAAGTGATATACTGGGCGCCTAATTGGTATGCTCTGTCAATGATTTGTTGACACAGAATATCGGATATTTCAGGGTTGGCGAGCGCAAAATGGCTATTGGCGCCGCAACAGGTCTGAAGGTCGTTGTCAATGAGCAGGTCTAATCCTAAAGTGTTACTTAACAACAATTCCGGTTCATCGCCCAATTTATACAGGTTTCTTGCCGCACACGATTTGAAGTAAAAAACTCTGTGGTTAAAAATATTATCTAATTTTTCAACCAACTTAACATGAACGATGTAGTCGCAGAGTTCGTAGATGTTTTTGGTGAAATTGCGTAGCATATTTACTTCCGCCGCGTTTTCCAATAATTCTTTGTAATAGTTTGTGATGTATCCCACGCACGAAGTAGTTGGCACTACCATTGGATATCTCATATCATACTCCAATATCAACTTGTTGGCTAACTCTTTGGCAAGTTCCAATTCGCCTGTTTGATAGAACCTTCTGCCGCAGCAGGTCTGTTCCTGATTATACACTACTTCATCTCCCAAACGCTCTAATACTGCAAAAACGCTCGGGGGTACCGATGGACTGAACATATCCATACAACAAGGGATAAATAGATTTACTTTAGCCATATTATTTTGGTTTTTATTTATTTTGTTCGTGACAGTCGTGACGAGTCACCGCATACCGTTCACCGCTCACCGCATACCGCCTTAGCGAATGATTCTCCAAATGCTATTATTTTCTCTTCTTCGGTTGGAGAAGGGATAAACTTAACGAACATAGATTCACAGTAGCGGTTCAGTTTCAGGTTGTCAATATTTGAGATAAGGTTTTGTTTGGCTTCACCCGACCAGCCGTATGCGCCGAAAGCGGCGGCAAGTTTGCCTCTGTCGCGTAGTGGGGTCATTAAAGCAAAGAGATTGTACAGTTGCGGGAGCATATTTTGGTTTATTGTGGGACTTCCCAGCAAATAAGCATTGGCTTGCGCAATCTTTTCGCCCAAAGTTGCCAAATCCATCTTTTCTATATCACAGAAATCAACAGTAATACCGGAAACTTTATCTACTCCTTCTTTCAATTTCTCTGCAATTTTTTTAGTGTATCCATAAGCAGAGACAAAAGCGATTAAGATACGATTTTTTTCAGGGTAGTTATTCAGGTATTCTTCGCACAGATACTTGGTTTTATGCACTGTTTCCATTGGATTTGAAGTCAAAAGAGGACCATGACCGGTACAAATGGCATCAATGCTCAGATTTTCAATTTTTTCAATGGCTTTCAGAAAGAATTTACTGAACGGTTTTAAAATCACATCGAAATAATATTGAAATGCTTCGTCATAGTTTCCCACTTTGTTGTTATACATCTCTTCATTACAGAAATGTGCACCGAAAGAATCGCAGGTAAATAACACTTTATCTTCTTGGAGATAAGAATAGATGGAATCGGGCCAATGCAGATTGGGCGCGCTAATGGCGGTTATCTTTTTGTTGCCCAAATCGGTAACATATCCGTCGGTTGCCGTAATGTATTGAAAGGGGATGTTTAGTTGCTCCTTCAAATTCATTATGGCGGAGTTTGAGGCTACTACGGTGGCGTAGGGAGCAATTTCCAATAATTTTTTAAGACCTCCGCTATGGTCTGGCTCGGTATGATTAATAAAAATATAAGACAACTCTTCGGGGTTGCATAATTGGCGCAGTTTGGCTTCAAAAACAGGAAAAAATTTCTCTTTCACCACTTCTACAACGGCTTTTTTATCCGCATTAATGAAATAGGAATTGTAAGTAGTTCCATATTGAGTTTCCATTACAATATCGAAAGTACGGATATCTTTATCCAACACCCCAATCCAATGCACATCATTAGTAATTTGTAAAACATTAGTATCTATCATAATAGTTTTCTTTATAATTTCAGTTCATTCAACTTTATTTTCTATCGGAGCGCAAAAATACATTTTATATTTCAACCTTATAACGTATTGTTGAAAACTGTCGGCACGAGGTAACTCTTGCGCAGGAACTTCATACTTCAATTTTCCAACGATGAAAAAAATTCTGCATCACTTAATCTTCTAATCAAAACAATTTCACATTTTTTCACAAAAGAAACAAAATTTGAGAAAAAACTAAAAAAAATGTATTTTCGCCATCTTTATTTTTTAAGCAAAAAACGATATGAGTATCTATTCAACATCTGTAAAAAATCCTATTACCACTGCGCTGGTGTATGTGGCAATTGCTATTCTGGGTTTTTATTCGCTATCGAGATTGGCAATTGACTTCTTGCCCGATTTGGGCAGCAATACCATTTTGGTATTTACTACCTACAACGGCGCAAGTCCTTCCGACATAGAGAACAACGTTACCAAACCGCTTGAAAATGTGCTTGCTACCGTGAGCGACTTGAAGCACGTCTCTTCCAGCTCCCGCGAAAATTATTCTATTATTGTGCTTGAGTTTCAGTATGGAATTGATATTGATGAGGCTACAAACAACGTGCGGGACAAGTTGGATATGGTTACACCGATGTTGCCGGATAATGTTAATAAACCTTACATTTTCAAATTCAGCGCAGAGGATATTCCTATTATGATGCTTGCGGTGGAGAGCAAGGAAAGTACGAATGCGCTCTATAAAATTTTGGACGATAAAGTGGTTTCTCCCATAAGCAGGATCGGTGGCGTGGGCACGGTTTCTATCTCGGGCGCCCCGCAACGCGAAATTAATATCTACTGCAATCCTTATAAATTAGAATCATACGGATTGACTATTGAACAGATTACGCAGGTAATTCGTATGGAAAACCTGAATTTGCCCTTAGGCTCTATGGATGTCGGCTCGCAAACCTATTCTATGCGTGTGCAGGGAGAATTTGTTGATGCTCAATTGATGAACGATATTGTAGTGGGCAGTTTCAACAACCGAAATGTGTATTTGAAAGATGTAGCAATGGTTGCCGATACTATTCAGGAACGGTTGCAGGAGGTTTATACCAATGGCTTGCAAGGCGGTTTGTTAGTCATTCAAAAACAATCAGGCGCAAACTCGGTGAAAATTTGCAAAGAGATTAACAAAATGTTACCTGAACTTCACAAAAATCTTCCCCCCGACGTTAAACTTGACCCTGTTTTCGACACTTCGGAAAGCATTATTAACACAATCAACAGTTTAAAAGAAGCGATTATCATCATTTTAATCTTAGTGGTGTTTATCATTATGATGTTTTTGGGAAGGTGGCGTGCTACTTTTATTATAGCCATTACGATTCCGGTTTCGCTTATCGCAGCTTTTATCTATCTGCTTATGTCCGGAAACACGCTTAATATCATATCTTTATCCTCATTAAGTATTGCTATTGGAATGGTGGTGGATGATGCGATTGTGGTGCTGGAAAATATCAGTAAACATATTGACAGGGGCAGTAAGCCGCGTTCGGCGGCGGTCTTCGCCACCAGCGAGGTTTCATTATCGGTAGTTGCTTCTACCTTGGTGCTCTTGGCGGTGTTTTTGCCGCTGACTATGCTACAGGGAATGTCGGGCATTTTATTCCGTCAGTTAGGCTGGATTGTAAGTATTGTGATTGGAATCTCTTTAATTTCTGCTATAACACTGACCCCAATGATGTCGGCGTATATGTTAAAACCCAATGCAAGACGCGGAAAATGGTTTATGGTGATTTATACACCCGTTGAAAAAGCGCTGAACAAATTGGATCATGCGTATGGCAGACTGTTGCAATGGGCGGTAACGCACAAGGTGACGGTGGTGTTCGCCGCAGTATTGATTTTCATTTCTTCTTTGTTATTGTTGAAAATTATTCCTACGGAATTTTTTCCGGTACAGGATAATGCGCGGATTGGGGTTAATATTAAATTTCCTATCGGAACAAGAATGGAAACGTGCCGAACTTTTGCAGATGAATTTCAAAAAAAATTACGCAAAGAATATCCTGAAATCATACGTATCAACTTTACCGTTGGACAGCCCGACGATAATAACACGTGGGGAAAACTTCAGGATAACGGATCGCATATTGTTTCTATGGTCATCAGGATGGTGAAAAAAACAGAACGGAAACGCGGTATTCAGGAGATTGCCGATGGTATTCGGGCAGAACTGAAAAAATATCCCGAAATAAACTCTTATGCGGTAAATACAGGCGGCGGTATGATGGCAGGACAAAGCAATGTTGTGGTTGAAATTTACGGCTACAACTTTAATATTACCGACAAATATGCCGCTGAAGTTGCCACAAGAATGCGTGAAATTAAAGGGTGTACCGAAGTTAACATCAGCCGCTCGGAATATGCACCCGAAATTCAGGTGGACTTTGACAGAAGAAAATTGGCAGAGAACGGACTGAATTTGGCAACGGCTTCCACTTATATTCAAAACAGGTTTAACGGCTCTATCGCTTCTTTCTATCGTGAAGACGGCGATGAGTATTATATCAGGGTGCGTTATGCTCCGCAATTCCGACAATCGCTTGACGCTATTGAAGATATAACGGTTTATAATGCGCAGGGCAGTGGCATAAAAATGCGCGAGTTGGGCAACGTTGTAGAGCGACTGACGCCCCCGACCATTGAACGGAAAGACCGCGAACGTATCATAAAAGTTACGGGAATTGTGGGAAAAGGCGCCGCTTTGAGCCAAATTGCAGACGCTACAAAAGAACTGTTGGAAAATATTGAAACACCTCCCGAAATTTCCACAATTATTTCAGGAACTTATCAAGACCAGCAGGAATCGTTCGGAGATCTCTATCTATTGCTGGCTTTAATTGTTACCTTAGTATATATAGTAATGGCTTCACAATTCGAGTCGTTTACATATCCGTTTGTAATTATGTTTGCCATTCCGTTTGCCTTTACAGGCGTTTTCATTGGATTAGCTCTTACCAAAATGGCGCTCGGCTTAATGGCATTGCTGGGCATTGTGATGTTGGTGGGCATTGTGGTAAAAAACGGTATTGTGCTTATTGACTATACAATATTGTGTCGCGAGCGCGGCATGGGCATCAACGAAGCGGTAGTGACAGCCGGTCGCTCGCGTTTGCGTCCCATTTTAATGACCACTTTAACAACCGTATTGGGTATGATACCTTTAGCGATAGGAAAAGGCGAAGGTGCAGAGATGTGGAACGCGCTCGGTATGACCGTTGCCTGGGGATTATCGTTTTCTACTCTGATTACCCTAATACTTATTCCTATATTGTATGCAAGTTTTGCACATTTCGGGGCTTGGAGGAAAAGGAGAAAAATAGTGATTAATGATTAGTGATTAGTGGTTGTCCAAATTTGCCGGAAAATAGATCATAGCCATAATATTTGCATTCCAAAGGTCCGTTGAACATATTTTGCCTGAAACAAGTCTTTAATCCTATATGTTTCAATGCATTTATATCTGAACTGATTAAAAACGCTTTGCATTGGGGAAAGTTGTTTTTCAAAGCATCTCCAATCTCTTTATAAAAAACGTTATTATCTTCCATTTCAAGTCGTTCGCCATAAGGAGGATTAAAAATAAGCACAGCAGGAGTACGTTGAGGTTTTACTGTACGCATATCTCTTTTATGCAACAAGATAAAATCTTCCAAACGCGCTTTTTCCACGTTGGCTTTTGCCATACCCAGAAATCTTGGGCTACAGTCATAGCCATACAGGTCAATGGGAATATCGTCATGTATCACAGACTCGTTCATCATCTTTTTCCAGGTGTATCTATCGAAATTGAGCCACTTAAAGAAGCCGAATTTTTCGCGGTAGTAACCTGCGGGGATATTCAGTGCTTGCATAGCGGCTTCAATGAGGATAGTAGCGCCGCCACACATCGGGTCAATCAAATCGCAACTGCCGTCCCAGCCACTCAACGCTACCATAGCAGCAGCAGTGATTTCGTTGAGAGAGGCAGGATGACCGGATACTTTGTAGCCTCTTTTATGAAGCGACTCGCCGGAACTGTCTAAATAAAGTATTGCGCTGTTCTTATGAATGTGAACATGAAACTGTACTTCGGGATTCTCTTTATCCACATCCGGACGTTCATCGTATAAATCTCTGAATCTATCACATATCGCATCTTTTGTAACCAATGCAGCAAAAAGCGGAGTTTTGAAGATAGACTCCGAAGCCGTGCAACTTACCGCAAATGTTCCCGAACGAGACAAATATTTCTCTGCCGGAAAAGATTTTACCTCTTTATAAAAAACTTCATTTGAATCAAAGTTAAAACTTTTCACTTGCCAAAGCACTCTGGAAGCAAAACGTGAGTAATAATTTACTTTGTAAAGCAGATTAAAATCCCCTTCAAACTGTACCGACCGATTTAACGGGATACTGTTTTTTGCTCCGATTTTCTTCAATTCATTTTGCAATAAATTTTCAAATCCCGCGAATGTTTTAGCTAAAAAGATTTCGTTTGTCATTATATAAGTTATTTTTAATTAGATTAATACAAAAATTTCGATAAAAACAATAAAGCACGCAAAAGTAACGATTATTATAAATATTAAAAAAAATGATGAAAAACAATAAAAAGACAAGGATTATGCTGGTGGAGAACAGTGGAAATCTTCGGGCAGTTTTAAAAGACTATTTTGAAATGATGAATTACGAAGTGACCGATTTCGGCGATGGAGAATCCGCGATAAAAAACTACCATAACGGAAGTTGTGATATTTGCCTGTTAGATATAGGTTTGCCTAAAAAGAACGGCTATGCGGTTATCAATGAATTACACAATGTAACTCCCGATTTACCGGTAATTTTTGTTACGGCAAGAGACGGCGAAGAGGATAAAATAAAAGGGTTTAAAGCAGGTTGTGATGATTATGTTACAAAACCTTTTAGTACGGAAGAATTACTACTTCGAATGGAAGCCATTTTAAAAAGATGTAGTAAAGATAAGAAGAAAGATATTTTAAACAAAGAGGTTATATTTCATCTTGGAGACCATATTTTTAACTATAGTGAATTAAAATTGATAAAAGGAGATAAAGTATGTTTACTCACCTTAAAAGAAGCCAAATTGTTGAAATTCCTGTACGAGCATAAGAATAAATTAGTACCGAGAGAGTTTATCACCAAAGAGATATGGGGAGACGCAAAGGCAGCCAATGGAAGAAGTGTAGATGTTTTTCTATCCAAAGTGAGAAAACATATTAAATCTGAGCAGGAAGATATTCCCGAAAATCTTAATCCTGAAGGAAGGAAGAGGAGCAAATACAAAGCAGGGCACGAGCCGAAAGTAGAGATTATTAATGTGCACGGTGCAGGGTATATGCTGGCAATAAGAGGTTAATGGAGAGGTGCTCGAAATTCGCTACTTGCCACGATTGTCACACCACTAAAACACTTTCAAATGTGCGTCATTAATAATCACGTTATCGCCCACTTGTTTAATAATGGCAATACCTTGATTGATACATTCCTGTTCTAATTCAGGATAAAAAACCATAGA
>WRGQ01000103.1 GCA_009787115.1 Bacteroidota bacterium | reverse complement strand
CGAAACCCTCAGCCTAAACCTCCCCGTTGGCGTTTATATTATCAGAAACAACAATAAAACGGTGAGAATTACGATTATAAAGTAAAGAAAAACGATTAATCTAAGGATTGAAAATCTGATTTAAAAAAAAATCACATTTTTTTCCGAAAACCGTTTTTTGCGTTGTATATTTGCCGCGAATTACTGCTACTAACTAAATCTAACTGCCATGTCTCGTAAATTACTCATTGGTTGGTATTTAATGCCACTCTTTTACCTCAACACATTATTTATTTTTGCTCAAGGGGAGCAACTTTCGGTTACCAATTATTTCCTTTTTCATAAAAAAGATAAAAACTTTTCGGTACACAGTTTTTTTTCAGGGGGAAACATTGCCTTTTTTTCTCAAAATCAATTTTTACTAAAAGAATTATGTACTGCAACAGTATCAGGAAGTTATAATGTAAAAGGAAACGCAGTAGCGCTAAATGTCTCCCATTTTGGATATACCAAATATGGAATCCTAACCCTATCTTCCGGCTACGCGCGTGAGTTTGCCAAACGAGTCTCTTTTGGCTTGCAAGTGCATTATCTTTTGCATCACGTAGAAGGATATCATCAAAAAGGTTCTTTTACTTTCGATTTATCGCTTTATGGAAAAATTTCGCAAAAGGTTGGTATTGGCGTTTCGGCATATAATCCCGCTAATTTAAAGTATGGAATCACAGGGAAAGAAGCAATACCTATGTTATATGTTTTGATGCTGGATTACAAACTCAATGAAAAAGTACTGCTGGCAGTGGCAGCTTCTAAACAGTTGCCCGGGTTCTTTGATATAAACGGAACGATTTGTTTTAAAGACAAATTTTATGGGTTTCTAATGGATTGTTCCTTAAAGAAAGTGGGTATCCAATTTTCATTTTGGTGGAAGAGGCTGCAATTTGATATGGGTGGAAGTTTTGATTACAGGGTGGGGTTCTCGCCGGGGGTGGGGGTAAGGGTGTGGTTTTTAGCACAGAGACACAGAGGGCACGGAGGTTCACAGAGTAGTAATACGGAGTAATATGGTAGCATTAGAATATAATAATATTTCGGGTAAAATTATCAAAGCGGCTATTGAAGTTCATCAGGAACTTGGTCCCGGCTTATTGGAATCTGTTTATGAATACTGTTTGTTGGAGGAATTGAAATCTATTGGATTATTCGCAAAACAACAAGTACAACTTCCGCTTTGCTACAAAGGGAACAGATTAGGGAAAACTTTTGTCATTGACATTTTAGTAGAAAACAAAATAATATTAGAACTAAAAACTGTAGAAACCATATTACCCATTCATGAATTTCAATTACTAACTTATTTAAAACTTTCAGGAATGAGATTAGGCTTACTTATTAATTTCAATGTAATACAACTTAAAGATGGCATTCGCCGAAAAATTAACGGAACTCTGTGAACCTCTGTGTACTCTGTGTCTCTGTGTTAGATTACAGCACAGAGACACAGAGTACACGGAGGTTCACAGAAAAAACTACCCCTATGAAAAACCTCCTCCTCTTCCTCCTTCTCCTCCCCATCGCTCTCCAAGCGCAAATTGACACCACTTTTACCCGTATCAATTTGGAAGACAACCTCATCGAAGAAATCGAAACCACTGATATTGAAGATGAAAACGATTTTGTTGAAGAACTGTCGGAATTTTATGAAAATCAAGAAAAAATTAATATCAATGACTTGCCACCTGAAATAGCGTTTTCCATATTAAAAATGTCTGATTATCAATATTATCAACTCCAAAAATATATTGCCGAAAAGGGATTCTTAGTTACCATTTACGAGTTGGCTTCGGTAGAGGGCTTTACCGTTGAATATGTACAACAAATTGAAAATTATATTCTTGCTACCGCTGTTGATAAAGAACGGAAACTATCTTTTAAATCATTATTTAAGAGACCCAAGCAGAAATTACTCATTCGTTATTCACAAATATTGGAAAAGAAAGCCGGTTACGATAAGCACAGAAACACGCATTATGTTGGAACTCCGCAACAGTATGCCTTTCGGTATAATTTTACGGCAAGCGAGTATATTACTTTGGGTTTTGCAGGGAAGAAAAACGCCGGCGAAGCGTTTTTTAAAGACTCTCAAAAACAAGGATTTGGATTTTATTCTTTTCATTTGCAAGTAAAAAAAATCGGTATTTTACAGTCGTTAATTGCAGGTGATTACCGATTGCATTTCGGACAGGGATTGATTATGGGTAATGGCTTTATAAACAGCGGTTCGGGAGAGATTAGAAAAACAGGAACCGTGCAGCGTCCGGTTACGGCTATGAGTCAAAGCAACTTTTTACGAGGAATAGCATTACAATTAGGAAATTACAAATATAGCGGCTCAATTTTCTTCGGACATCGGTTTTTTGACGGAAATGTTGTGGAAGTAGAACCGGATATTTTCGCTTTTGAGGGCGCTCTTTACAATACAGGACTACATCGAACCGAAACGGAACTGAAAAAACGAAACGCATTGTTTAACAGAATGTATGGCGCTCATTTTCACGCCAATCTAAAAACTTTTAAAATCGGGGCGCAGGTTACACGCACCGAATTTTCCTTGCCGGTATTGCCCTCAACACGCCCTTATCAATACTTTGACTTTTCAGGAAAAGGATTGTGTAACGGAAGTGTTGATTATCAGGTATTAATAAAACATCATATTCTTTTTGGAGAATTTGCAGCAAGCAGTACCAAAGGTTACGGATTACTGCAAGGCGCTATTTTTAAATTAGATTCAAGGGCAAAACTCTCTGCTTTATTTCGACATTTTAGTAAAAACTTTGCAGCGCTTGACGGAAAACCATACGCCAAAAACAGCAAACTGAACAACGAAACAGGATTGTTGCTCACTACTGAGGTTGTTGTTTCCAACAAAGTAAATATGGTGGCGCTTTTAGATATGTACCAATTTCGTTGGCTGAAATATTTGATAGATAAACCCATTTCACACCTTGACGCTTCACTGAGATTCGATATTTCAATTGCTAAAAACTGTGCTTTATTAGTACGTTATAACTACAAAACACAAGTCAAAAATTTTAGAGAAGAATATCCGTACAATCAAATTTTAGAAGTAAAACAGCACCGTTTGCGGGTTATATTTTCTTATGGCTTTTTGAATTTTCTGCAATTCAAATCCGAAATCAGCGGAGTTCTTAATAACAATACGCATAAAAAAGAAAATCTATTCGGATTGCTTGCCTATCAGGATGTTGGCGTTAATATTGCAAAAACAGGATTAGATTTAAAACTTAGATTTGCATTGTTTGACACCGACACTTACGACGAGCGATTGTATGCTTACGAAAACGACCTCTCTTACACCTTTACTATAAACAGCTATTATTACAGAGGTTGTAAGACTTATTTCGTTATAAAGTGGAAATGTAAACGGTTTGAAATTCAAGGCAAGATATCGCGACTACTATTTTTTAACAAAAACCAAATTAGCAGTGGGTTAGAATTGATAGACGCACCTCATAAAACAGAGGTAAAGGTACAGGTGTTGTTGAAATTGTAACCAATGCCTACACATATAATCATTTTTTAAGGAGTAACTAAATATCTTCTTTCATCGTCAAACTGATTCTTTTCCTGTCCAAATCTACTTCCGTTACTTTTACCCACACTTTCTGGTTCAGTTTCACCACATCGTTAGGGTTTTCTACGTAGTGATTTGCCAATTGGCTTACGTGTATCAAGCCGTCGGCATGCACGCCAATATCTACAAAGCAGCCGAATTTAGTGATGTTGGTGACAATTCCCGGCACACGCATACCTACCGTTACATCGTTAATGGAGTTTATCGTTTGGTCAAATTCAAACTCTTCAAACTGTTCGCGGGGGTCGCGTCCGGGTTTTGCCAATTCTTGCATAATATCCTGTAAAGTAGGCAGTCCTACCTTTTCTGTAATAAACTCCCGCAATTGAATTTGCTTGCGCAAACTTTCATTTTTTATCAATTCCGGAATATGTGTGTTCAATCGTTTTGCCATCATCTCTACAACGTGATAGGATTCCGGGTGTACGGCGCTGGCATCCAATGGATTTTCTGCGTTATGAATGCGCAAAAAGCCTGCCGACTGCTCAAAGGCTTTTTCGCCAAATCGCGGCACTTTTTTCAGTACATTTCGGTTTTTAAAAACGCCGTTTGCATTTCTGTATTCCACAATATTTTGGGCTAATGCCGGTCCTACGCCGGAAACGTATGACAAAAGCGCAGCACTCGCCGTGTTTAACTCTACCCCTACCCTATTCACGCAACTTTCTACAACTTCCTGCAAATTCTTCTGTAACCACTGTTGATTTACATCATGTTGATATTGACCAACCCCTATGGATTTGGGGTCAATCTTCACCAACTCCGCCAACGGATCCATAAGTCTGCGCCCAATGGAGACCGCACCGCGCACGGTTAGATCATAATTAGGAAACTCTTTGCGCGCCACTTCGGAAGCCGAATAGACAGACGCACCGCTTTCGTTCACCATCACAACGGTAACCGGTCGTGAGAAAGGAATGTATCGTACAAATGTTTCTGTTTCCCGTCCGGCAGTACCGTTTCCTATTGCAATGGCTTCTACCTCAAATTTTTCCACTAAATTACGTAAAGTATCCGAAGACTCTTTATATCGCGGTTCCGGCGGATGCGGAAAAATGACGTCGTGCGCCAACAATTGCCCCTGTTTGCTTAAAACCACTACTTTACAACCTGTTCTAAAACCCGGGTCAATGGCTAAAGTAGTTTTTTGTCCCAACGGCGCAGCCATTAACAACTGCCGTAAATTGGTACCAAAAACGGCAATCGCTTCGCGGTCGGCTTTTTCCTTAAAGAGTTTGCGCATTTCGGTTTCCATTTGCGGCTGTAGCAATCGTTTGTACGAATCTTCAACCGCAAGCGCTACCTGCTCGCAACAGGAATTATATCCTTTTAAAACATTCTTTTTGATAAGAAAAACCGTTTTTTCGGCGTCAGGTTCAATAGTAAGGCGCAGAAAGCCCTCTTCTTCCCCTCTAAACATTGCCAAAATTCTGTGTGAAGGCGCTTTGCACAACAACTCTTTGGAATCAAAATAGAGATTAAATTTACTTCCTTCCACCTGTTTTCCTTTCACCATTTTAGAATAGATCACAGAGAATTTAGTAAAGGCATCGCGCACTTTTTCCCTGATTTTAATATCCTCGCACACCCATTCGGCAATAATATCGCGTGCGCCCTGCAAGGCTTCCTCTGCATTATGCACACCTTTTTCAGCATCAATATATTGTTTTGCAATTTGATACAGTTGAATTTGTTTTTGTTCGTAAACAATAATGGCAAGCGGTTCCAAACCTTTATCAATAGCGATGGTGGCGCGGGTTTTACGTTTGGGGCGATAGGGCAAATAGAGGTCTTCCAATTCGCTCATCGTTTGCGCATTGTTAATTTGTTGCGCCAGTTCTGGCGTAAGTTTGCCCTGTTCTTCAATAGAATCCAGAATTACGCCGCGCCGTTTATCCAACTCCACCCACTTTTCGTGCAGGTCTCGAATATCCGTAATTTGCACTTCGTCCAAACTGCCGGTATTTTCTTTTCTATATCGCGAAATGAACGGAATGGTAGCGCCGGATTCCAATAAATCCAACGTATTTTTAACGTATTGCTCAGGAATATTGAGCGCTTGGGCAATAAGGCGGGGATAGTTTTTCAAAA
Organism: Bacteroidota bacterium; assembly: GCA_009787115.1. Classification (GTDB taxonomy): domain Bacteria; phylum Bacteroidota; class Bacteroidia; order Bacteroidales; family WCHB1-69; genus WRNX01. The sequence goes on along the minus strand of WRGQ01000103.1, from coordinate 4,397 downwards.
TTTAAGCTTTAAAGTTTAAGGGTTAAGTAAAAAGATACTACATATTACTATGTGTATGACTGTTTTTTATCTCGTTAGTTGGAAAGAATATAATTACAAAATTATTTAATCTTTTTTGGTTTACGGTTTAAATTACTTCCATCTTTTCCACAACATCATTATAATGTAATGTTACCTTTCTGGTATCATCATCAATACGGTTGAGCAGTATTTCCTCTGCAAGTACATCTTCCACGTGTTTTTGAATGGCGCGTTTTAAGGGGCGGGCACCATAATTGCTGTCCCAACCGGCTTCGGATAAGAAATCTTTTGCCTTGTCGGTTATGATGACTTCCAAACCTAAAGAGGCTACCCTTTTTAATACTCTATTCAACTCTATTTCAATAATTTTCACTATTTCATATTTTTCTAAACTATTGAAATAGACAATATCATCAATACGATTAAGAAATTCGGGGGCGAAGTTCTTTTTGAGCGCGTTTTCCAGTACGCCATGTTCAATTTTTCCTTTATTGGCTTGCATAGCAGATGTACTAAACCCTATGCCTGTACCAAAATCTTTCAGTTCGCGAGAGCCAATGTTAGAGGTCATAATGATAATGGTATTTTTAAAATCTACTTTTCTGCCGATACCATCGGTAAGTTGTCCATCATCAAACACTTGTAACAAAACATTATATACATCGTGATGCGCTTTTTCAATTTCGTCGAGCAGCACTATAGAATAGGGTTTGCGGCGTACTTTTTCGGTGAGTTGTCCGCCCTCTTCGTAACCCACATAACCCGGAGGCGCACCAATGAGGCGCGAAACGGTATGTTTCTCCATATATTCGCTCATATCAAGGCGAATCATTGCCTCTTGAGAATCAAACAAATAATCGGCTAATACTTTTGCTAAATACGTTTTTCCTACTCCGGTAGGTCCTAAAAAGATAAATGTACCGATGGGTTTGTTTGGGTCTTTTAAACCCACTCTATTTCTGCGAATGGCTTTGGCAATTTTCAAGATGGCTTCATTTTGTCCAATTACTTTGCCTTCCAATTCCTGAGCCATAAGCATCAGTTTTTCACTTTCATTTTTTGCGATACGTTTCACCGGTACGCCGGTCATCATAGCAATCACTTCTGCCACATCTTCATCAGTTACTTCCGGGCGTACGACATGAGATTGGTTTTCCCATTCTTTTTTCTGTTGCGCCAGCGCCTCTTCAGCATTTTTAGCGGCATCTCTGTAATCGGCTGCCAACTGAAACTGTTGATTTGTAACTGCTTCATTCTTTAAGTTTTGCAAATCATCAATCTGTTTTTCAAGGTCTAATATCTCTTGCGGAATATGGATATTGGTGATGTGCACGCGTGCTCCGGCTTCGTCCAAAGCATCAATTGCCTTATCGGGCAAGCATCTGTCGGTAATATAGCGTACGGAAAGCGCCACACAGGCTTGTAATGCCTCATCGGTATATCTCACTAAATGATGGTCTTCATATCGGTCTTTAATGTTTTTCAATATTTCTAACGTCTCTTCAACGGTTGTGGGTTCCATCATAATTTTTTGGAAGCGGCGTTCCAAAGCGCCGTCTTTTTCAATATATTGACGGTATTCGTCCAAAGTGGTAGCGCCAATACATTGAATATCACCGCTGGCAAGGGCTGGTTTAAACATATTAGAGGCATCGAGGCTACCCGGAGGACTTCCTGCACCTACCATTGTGTGCAACTCGTCAATAAAAAGAATTACATCGTGATTTTTTTCCAATTCTGCTACAATTCCTTTCATACGCTCTTCAAACTGACCGCGATACTTGGTGCCGGCAACCAAAGAAGCCATATCCAGACTGATAATGCGTTTGTTGAGTAGTGTTCGGGAAACTCTGCCTTGAAAAATACGCATAGCAAGTCCTTCGGCAATAGCAGATTTTCCCACGCCGGGTTCGCCAATGAGTACGGGATTGTTTTTCTTTCTTCTGCTCAAAATCTGGGCAATGCGCTCCAACTCTTTTTCGCGTCCTACAATAGGGTCTAACCTTCCTTCGGCAGCAAATTTGGTCAAGTCCTTGCCAAAACTATCCAACATAGGTGTTGCCGTTCTCTGTTGCCCTTTTTGCTGTTTCCGGCTACGTCTGCGATCATCTTCCTCATCTTCGTCGTCATCATCAGTACCTGCCATAGATGTGCCAAAACCAAAAGGCGCTTCCTCTGCTTTTATATCGGATAGCACATTTTCATAAGTCATACCTGTTTTACGCAATAACGATTTGATGGCATTATTAGAATCTGTTCTGCCATCTTTTAAAATCGCTAACACAAAGTGAATCATTTCGATATATTCGCTACGACACTCTTTGGAAACCAAGTAAGCCAAACGAAACAGATTTTCAGTAAGGATATTAAATTTGATGGCATCAAAATCCATAACAGTTTTATGCTCGTTATTTTGCAACATTTCCTGAATTTGCGTGCACAATTGAGCGGTATCAATTTTATACAAATCACAAACTTGTTGAACGGTATTAAATGAAGTGGTTGTAAAAATGGCGAGCGCTACGTGTTCCACTCCTACAGAACTATAGCCATACTTCACCGCAATTTTCTTTGCCTCATCCAAGGCATTTTTCATCTCTTCGGAAAATTTAAAATTCATCTGCAATATCAATTAAAAATAATTCTTGTTATAACAAAAATAGTACCAAAATATTGTGTTTAAATAAATCAAAAATCATAAAATAGATATGAAAATAATATATCATTCAAATCGTTATTGATTTATTATTTTTTGAATTGTATCTGAATGAAAACTTTTGGACTAATCGGTAAAGCACTAACTCACAGTTACTCGCAACAATACTTTACAGAAAAGTTGATTCAGAAAAATATTAGTAATGCTGAATATCAATTATTTTCATTAACAAACATAGAAGAAATAAAAGCGTTATTAAAATTACCTTCTTTATGCGGTTTTAATGTAACTATTCCCTACAAAACTGAAATCATTCCTTATTTAGATGAATTAGATACGGTTGCTCAAGAGATTGGTGCAGTAAATTGTGTCTTTAAACAAAATAATAAATGGATTGGGTATAATACGGATGTTGTTGGGTTTGAGAAAACATTACAGGAAATTCAAAGTTTAAGGTCTTTCGGGCTTTCGGGCTTCAACAATTCTGCTCTTGTTCTTGGTTTCGGTGGCGCGGCAAAAGCCGTTTGTTATGTTTTAAAACAGAGAAATATCCCATTTCAAATAGTTTCTCGAAACAAAACAACAGAAATAATTACCTATAATGAAGTAACAGAGGAAATTATGCATAACTCTACCTTCATCATAAACACAACACCGCTGGGTATGTTTCCCCATATTGACGAGATGCCACAAATTCCTTATTCGGCTTTACATAACAATCACATTTTAATTGATTTGATTTACAATCCTGAAGAAACTTTGTTTTTAAAAGAAGGCAAAAAAAGAGACACCTTAACTGTCAATGGATTAACTATGTTTAAGGCGCAAGCAGAAGCAAGTTATTTAATGTTTAAAATTTAATTTAGATTTATTTACAAATAATGAATACCCAAGAAACCACCGCAACCCTCAACCAATTAGACGAATTGGCAAAAACAATCCTGTCCACGTATCCCAACCGCCGCATTTTTAGCCTTAACGGTGAAATGGGCGCGGGAAAAACCACACTAATCAAAGCGTTATGTAAATGTTTGGGCATCCAAAATATTCCGTCAAGTCCAACGTTTGCAATAGTAAATGAATATTGGACGCCACAAAACGAACCTGTATATCATTTCGATTTTTACCGTATAGAAAAACCGGAAGAAGCAATTGCCATCGGACTTTTTGAATATTTGGAAAGCGGACATTATTGCTTTATGGAATGGACGGAAAATATTGAGACTATTTTAGATGAAGAACCGGTAAAAATCAAAATTGAACGAATTGATGACCTAACACGCAAATTTACATTCTAATGCCCCCTCTTATTCCCCCCGAACACACTCTCGAACCAAAACTTTCCCCTACCGAAGTGGATACAAATGAAATACGAGCCACTATAGGGATGCTTACTTCTGAAGATATTTTTGCTCCGCTGATGCTTTCATTAAAACAAATTGAAAAATTTGCCGATGAACGAGTGGCGATGCTCATTCAAAGAGGTTTAGGCGCTGAATATGACATTTCCGATTACAATTTTACTGAATACGGCGCAGATATTATGGAAGATGTACTTCCTATTATTGCGCTTTCCGATATTGTTTTAAAATATGAGCCTTTTTCATTAGAGGAAATTTTCTTTTTGAAAAAAAAACAGATTATCATTTCTATGGCTCATCCTGAAACATTTACCAATGAAATGATTCAGTTTTTACATGAGAAAAAGATAACGGCAATT
>WRGQ01000102.1 GCA_009787115.1 Bacteroidota bacterium | reverse complement strand
TCAAAGTCCAAAGTAGCCCGTAAAAGTCATGTAAAAAAGGATTTACAGGCAGTAGAGGATTTAAAAAAAACTTCGGACAAATCTGCCGCAATCTCTGTGAAGAAAACAAAGAACAATACGAGAGGGTAAACTTGTATTTTCAGGACGAAAGTCGTTTTGGACTTATTATGAAAGAAGGTAGAATGCTTACGGCAAAAAGGGTAAAACCTGTTTGCATATCGCATCAGGTGTATAGTTCCACATGATTGTTTGGAATGTTTTCTCCCAACTTGTGCTTACAAATATATTTTTTTGACTCTTTTTGGAATGAAAAATAAATCACTTTTGTATAAAATACGTTGTTCCAGCCGAGTGTACTCAAAATTGGAGATAATCTTCAATGATGATGCGTTTCTCATCTTCACTAAAGCAAAAAGTTTTTTCATTAATTCGTTTTTTAATCCTAACATGGGTTTACTTTCCTTTCTTTTTTTTGTAAACCTATTTTAGGACGAGACAAAATGCGCCGCTCACCGCATACCGCACACCGTTATTGAGCAGTTTCTATTTTCTTACCTTTATATGTGATGACAATTGGTTTAGTATTACAATCCCGCCTCCATATTGCATAGAGTATTATATCATCGATACCATCGTAACAGTCTCCGGGTAAATAAGATATGCCGCTTCCGTCGGGTTCGGTATTCCATTCAACGAAAACGTAACCCGGTTTGAAAAAATTCAGGGGTCTCACTCCATTGGTAAGAATAAGTTGGCACTCGTCAATTTTTGTGTCAATAAAAGCGCGACCGGCAGCGCCACCATCGTTAGGTTCGTAGGTAATGGTGGGGTTGGTACTTCTAAAAATTACGGTTATTCGTATCGCTTCCGACATACAGCCGGCGCCGCCATCCTGCAATACATCATAGTAAATGGTCGTATCATTTGGAAATGCAACATTTACGGGTGTAGGAACAGGAGTGCCATCCATATACCATACAAGAGTATGGTTGGGCAAAGGGGTAACGCCTGCCGCTGCCGCTACATTGGCAGGAGAGGTCAGGTGTAAAGTGGTGTGTGCGACTGTTGGCGCCGGTGGCGTTTCGTTCACCACCTCAACAGATACCCTCCCCGTTACCGGAGCGTTGCACTGCGGCGCTGTAATTAGCACCACATATTCGCCATTATGTACCGAAGTGGCAGGAATAATGAGCGGAGGAAACTGCTGAGTGGAGGAAAACCCGTTTGGTCCCGTCCATTGATAGGTAGCCTCATCGCCCAAAGCAAGTGCGCCAAGCGCTATTACGCCGCCCGTGCCACAATCATTCTGCACAGTGGCAAATGCCAAATGAGAAGTCATCAAATCCACCATATTTATATCCTCTATGGGTAAAATGGTGTTGCAGTCTTCTATTACCACTTTATAAGTAATCCCTTCAACACAGTTCGTAAACACACATGCATCGCTTGTTGTTATAGGATCTCCTATCGGTAAGCCTGTTGTCTGATTATATAAAGTATAGGTATAGGGGGCATTGCCGCCGGTGGCTTCCACCACAATATTCCCCGTACTGCTGCCATCGCAAAGATAATTATACAGTTTCTTCAGGTTGAGAGGCGGTGCGCCGGTATATTCTATCGTGTCCCTACGAATTATACAGTAACTGTTTTGTGTATAAATGAATGTCCTTAAAATGTATTTAACGCCCACATTTGGCAGCAATGTCCAGGAGGGATGCGTCGTGTAGTCATTAGAGTGCTGACTTTGATCAACCAAACTGTAGTAATTTGATGGAATAGTTCCTATTATTTGGTGAGTAGTAGCTACACAATTCATTATTCCATTGGAATTGAGATATTCATAAGCCCCTCTCAAATGGAGCACAGGATCATCGCAGGTGGCTTCAATATAGTACCCAAAATCAGAGGAGAAATAAGGATTCTCATGTATTAATATCCCGCCGGCATCCCAATTATTGGCTGTTTCGAAAATAAATCCATCCGGTTCCGTAATTTCAAATATGTATAGTCCTGTCGGCATCTCTACATAATTGGCACACTCTACCGCAATGGTGTTTTCCGGATTAACAACATTTAAGATAATTAACTTCGTATTGGTACCCGTTGTTGTATAAGTATCTCCTACATTAAATCCTCCTTTCCACGGAAGCGCAGTATTTCCCGGACCGGATACATATTTGATGATAGTTCCTTCCGGAATAATAGTTGGAGTAGTAGTATTATTTGTCGGATAACGCCGGAATCCCCAGTACCGATAAGCACAACCCTTATTACAACCCGTCAAACCTTGATGTAAAACGTCATCAAATCTAAAATACCGAACACCATTAGTAGGATTATTCGGGTTTGAAGAGGGCAACGGCGGGGTAAATTGGATATTTAACGGCGTATTGCAGGGCGAAGCGGGCGTCAGGGTTAAAATATAGTTATCGCCACGTGTTAAATTGCCGCAGGCAGTAGCGTTTGTGGTTAAAGAACTATTCGTAAAACTGCCTGAACATATTGTAGTAGTTGGGTCTGCCTCAGTGGTAACTTTCCATTGCACCGGAAAACATAAGCCATAGTGTGTTTTAATGGTAACTGCCACTCTTGCCTGTGTTTCGGGATTGCTTCCGTTAGTATATGCAAAAGAAACCAAATTATTAGGATTGAAGTTGCAGATATAGGGAGACAGCGAGTGCTGGGTGGTTTCTATAATCGTTGGGCACTCTATGAGGCGAATATGGGAATATACCTGCTGCCCGGAATTGCAAAAATCGCAGTAACCGCTGCTGCCCGGCAAAGTAAATACGGGTTTATGGTCGTTGGGCAGGGGTAGCCAGCCGGTTGTCGGCGGGGTGGGCGTTGTGGTATAAGCGTATTCGTAGTATTGGGAAGAGTTTGCCCAGAGGAATGCGGCTTCAGGGTCGGAAGGGGCAGGGCTTGTGTAAGGAACAACCTGATTGCAGGAAGTAGTTCCTGCGGGGCGGCTCAATTCTACCCCCAGCGCACTTGCTATTCCATTACCGGCAATGGTTGCTATGGTAATCGTTCGTTTAACGCCATAGCCGCAGGCGTCGGTAAGGGTGAGGATATAAGTACCGGCGGGTAATCCATCGAGTATATAGGTGTTTGCCGATGAGGGTATGGCAATGACAGTGGGTCCGGAATATGCCGTTGGTCCGTTTATCGTGAGGGTATAAGGACGTGTGCCATTGCTAAATGCCAAGTCAATGCGTCCGCTCGACAGGCACGCCAAAGTGTTGGACTTTTTCACCGCGCTAAAGAGTAGCGGGTCGTAACTGCTCTGTTTTACCGTAATGGTTGAGGTGGCTTCGATAATGGTTGGGATGTTGTTAGCAATACAAAAAGCCTGTAATACTGCTGTGTAGGTACCCGGCAGCAAGCCGCCATAACTGCTTTCGAGCGAAGTTCCCCACGGTATCCACGGGGTTGCCGGCGCTCCGGAAGGATAACTGTAAAACTGAAACTGCGGTTGTGAAGGATGGCGCAGGTCAATATTTGCGGTATTGCCTGTAATGCGCATCAAAATTACACCCTGTCCGAAGCAGGGCGATTCCTGACTTAGTTCTAAATTCACGCCCGGACATTGCGCCGCGACATTGAAAGTTGTGCAATAAAGCAGAAAGCAGAAAGCAGAAGGCAGAATGCGTAATAGAAAATTGTAGATTTTTTTCATTTTTTAAAAAAGTATTTGATTTATAATATCATTATTCATTGTTCATTGTTCATTAATCATTTATTATGCTGTTCAGCACATTCTTGCAAAACAAAAAAGTCCTGCCGCCTGAACAAAGAGAGAACGGCAGGACATCGAATGAAGAAATGCGCCTTTTTAAGGCCTGAATTAAAAAAAAGTTATCAACAAAACACATTCGCACTTTATACACTTTTTAAGAGTATTTTAAAATAATATTTGGCGAAAATAGTATTTTTATAATGCATTCGTATTAAAATTTACAAAAAATATAAATTTAACTGCTGTAGCACACGATTTATGAGTCGTTTTACGATTAAAAATTAGTTTGAGGCGCTATTAAAAAAATACCTTGATCCGATTATGTAAAAAGTGCAATAAAAATGTTAATGAATCAGGAAAATCAGGGTGCATTCCTGACGGTATGCAGGGTATCAGCCCTGCATACATTTCTACCGAGCGATATTCCCTACGGGAATAAAATTACAAAATAATGATTTACGAAAAAGAGTTTTGCCGCAAGAAATTTCATCACGTATTGAACGCAGTGTTTACAATAAAAGGCGTCGAGCGCTATTTTATGAAAAAAAGGGGTATATTTCATTTTTAGGAATTTTGGAGGCAAAGATATGCTTTTTGCTGAAAGAGATACGTATTATGAAAACTGTACTTATTCGGTAAATTTTCACTTACATTATAAAATTTTACACTTTTTATATTTATTTTAAACAAAAAAATATAAAAAAAGTAAAACATATAATGAAAAATATATTTTTGCACTCTTAAAGTTGTTTTTAAGAGTAGCGAAAATATGAATTTTGGTAAGAAATATTTAAAATGTTCATTGGATATGGGTTTTATTTTTTCTGCATATTCCACCATGCTACATGCGGTAAAAGTATGCCATAACACATTTTTGACATCTAACACTGCCGTTTTAACTTACTTCCAAACGGCATTTTTTTTAAATATTATTAATTAATTAAATAGTAAGAAATGAAGAAATTTTATGATCTTTTTAAGAAAACATTTGCCTTAATGGCAATTATTATGCTATGCAGCATAAAACTTTCTGCTGTAAATTATTACTGGGTAGGAAGAGGCAATGATAACAATTGGACTACAGTGGGTAACTGGTCCACAACCAGTGGAGGGGTAGGCAATGTGTTAATTCCACCTACGGCTACCGACAATGTGATTGTGGATGCGAATTCATTTCAAGGCACAACAATAGAAAAAAGAACCATCACCGTAGATGGAACGGCAACTTGCGACAGTTTAATTTTTAGAGGACCTTTTAACACAAATCAGTTACCCATATTAACCATTAATGCGGATATGAATATCAGCGGTTCCGTGCTGTTTTATCAGGGGATGACCCTTTCTATAGGAAGCGCCAAAAACATCTATTTGCAAAGTACAAGGTCAAAGGAAACTTTTTCCATTGCGCCCTTGGGAGGAAATAAATATGTTTCCCACAACGTAAATATAGTAGGTTCTGCCAATTGGACCATAGACTATGCTTTGCTTTTAAGAAGTTCCGCTACCGGTATCGTAGGCAGGTTCTCGTTTACAGGTACGGGAACTCTATTTATTAACGGAGCGCTTCATGCAAGTAATGTCATTATGTCGGGTGATGGTTATAAAACTATTAATGGAGACGTGATATCGAGTAACAGGTTTTATTTTTGTGACCCCACCGAAGGCGGGGGGAATGCTAATTTAAGTATCAATGGCGCTTTAAGAGCTACCTATTACTCTGCTGTAAGCGGATCAAATCCTAATCCTGCTCACGGCACATATATTGGCGGAACAGGAATTAAAGATATTACAGGTGATTTTGAAATCTCTTTCAGAGGGTATCTTGATAACGGAATCATAAATATTGGCGGTGATTTTATCACAAATTATCACACATCCATCTATGATGATTATAATATCAGAAACCAATGTAAAGTAACGCTCTCAGGAAATCTCTACCCATCTTCTGTTTCCAATCAAGGCTTTTATATTAAGGTTATCGGCGCAGGAACGGAATTTAATTTTAAAGGCAACATCCTAACGAATGAATTATGGGTGAATACTAATGCAAAGTTGGACAATATGAATCTTAAAGGCGTTGTTACTTTGAAGCAATTTATCAGTGAGACAAATGCCACTGTGAATCTTTCCGGTTCCACAGTGAATTCTCTTACATGGAAGAATTCAGCTACTCCTTTTACTGCTGCCACAGCTCCGGCTTTGATAAAATTAACAGATGGATATACTGGTGGTGGTGGGAGTTCCTCCAGTACGGCTGCCATTCTTACAGCCATTGCAACTGATGTATATAATAATGTAGAAATTATAAATGCAGGCAATAGCGCATCTACCATTAACACAGGAAAGTATAATAAGATAACTTTTATAGACGGGAATGGGAGTATTTCAACAACTACTCCGGGCATAACTACCGATACTTTAATTCTTCTACCTCAAAAAAAATTCACTTTTTATAATAATAGTAATAATAATATAACTACCAATATAGTAAAGCGTCTGGAAATTTTGCCACAGACTTGTGGCGGGGTGATTAATGTAGAAAGCAATTCCACCACCGTAGCCGCAAGAATTATTATGGGAGCGGGCAGCGTGGTAGATGTTGAAAGTGCGCGGATTGCAAATATCACAATTACAGGAGCTCCACCCTATACCGCAAGAAATTCTATTGATGGGGGCGGAAATACCGGATGGACATTCCCTCCTGCTCAAACTACTACCTATTATTGGGTAGGTGGAAAAGGATATTGGGACGATAAGATGCACTGGGCTAATGGGAGCAATGGTACACCAGGAAGCGGATGTGTTCCCAGTATCTTTAACAGTGTAGTGTTTGACCAGTATTCAGGATTGAACAATATGGACAGCGTTATTATTGATGGAGGAAATGCCTATTGCGATAACATGACATGGAAAAATATTTCAGGAACTCCTTCTTTAAGGATAGTTTACCCTTCTTATTTATATATAGGAGGTTCTTTGGAATTAAATCCGGGAATGTTTCTAAGACAACCTGTAATCTATTTTGTAACGAACAGACCTAATGAGACGATTAAAACAAACGGCGTGCAAATGAGCGCTTCTAACCAGACCATCTATTTTCAGAGTGGATTAATAGAGTCTGGTTCAGGTTCAGGTGCAGGAGGATGGAAATTTTTGGATGACTTCTCAGGAAGTTGTAGAATACAGTTTACTAAGGGCAATTTAAACTTTAACGGCAAAAATGTAACTATTAACTCTTTTATTAGTACCGGTAGTGATACAAGAACATTGAATATTACAGGATCAACCATATTACTGACAGATTTCGGTGCAGCGCCAGCAAATAATGGAACTCCTCCATGGACTTACAATGGTACAGGTGCAGGGGTTTTGACTGACACACATACTGCAAATTCACGGATAACTACAGGATGGTTTCGAGGCAGAGTTGGGGACAAATATAACGAAGTGGTTATATCCCACCAATCAAGTACAGTCGCGAGTCGTCCAGTTGAAAATGGTACATTTAAAAAACTAACCTTACAAACAAATCTTACAGCAACCACTGACTTTCAACTTACTATTCAAGAGGCAGACACATTGCTACTGAATGCTATGGGTGTTACTTATAGCCTATACTCTAATATTACTGTGAATAAGAAATTGGTAATCAATCCTGAGTGCGGATCCAGTTCAAATCTTCGACAAGCATTTACAGGCGCCAACACCCCAACCAATAATGTTGATAGATATATTACTATGGGCGCTGGCGCTGTGGTAAACGTGCAAAACCTGATTATTAACCGTGTACATATTTCAGGAAACCCTACACCTCCGGGGGGGTATCCCGCTCCGGATTGCGAATTGGTGACCGGTAACGAAACGGGATGGAATATTTCTTCTCCTTTTGCTTTTGTAAGATATTATTGGGTTGGTGGAACCGGTAATTGGGACGATCTCGCTCACTGGTCGAATAGATCAGGTGGAACAGGCAATGTATTTTGTGTACCTCCACGCCCGACAAATACGGTTGTTTTTGATCAGAACTCATTTACAGCCAATAATCAATCGGTAACGATACCTGCCATTACTGCTACCTGCGACAGTATGTTGTGGGTGAATATTCCCTATTCCAGTCCCGGATTACTTTTCTCTTATTCAGGAACCGTTTACTCTGAATTAAAAGTAAGCGGATCGGTGTTTTTACAGGAAGGAATGAGATTATTAAAAAATGCATACCAAGGTTCAGGCACTATGACTATGAATTCCGTGAGACCCAAAGAAACATTTAAAATAAATGGAGCAGTTATTGGAAATACAACCGAAGGATATACAATTCTTGTTAGATTTGATAATACAGGTGAAATGGATTTTCCTGATGGATTACTTTATGGCTATTCTTCCAACTCTTTTGGTTCGGTCATTATTTTTGGCGTAACAACTGCCAGTTCAACGGCAGTATGGAAATTTAAAAATCCTTTGGTATTTATACATATTCCAAGTTTGAATGGCAATGCCAGAACTGGTTATGTGTATTTTAATTACGGCACTTTAGATTTTAGTGAAAGCGGACGTGGTAACAATATACCTCACTTTAGGTATGATTCCTCACGTAGTAGAGACAGACAACTTATTATAAAAAATTCTACGCTAAATATAAACAACGCATATTTCTATTATGATGGTATTTTAACTGAGCAAAATTCTAAAAATTCTCATATTTTTTGGTCAAGCAACTCTCCCGGCGCTGTACATGATATGCAAACCGCTCAAAATCAAGTCTATGATACGGTAACATTTGTATCTTCGGGTACGCTAACTATTGCCAACGAAACAAATCCTTCAAGATTTAACAGAGTTGTTTTTGGAAATGCAGCGACGGTTACAAGGGGTATCTATTCTTTCCTGCGCTTTAAACACAAAGCCACCATGGAGAGTATTGAAGCCGACACGCTCTGGTTCGCTCAGAACACCGGTAGCACGGAGTATATATATACTTTTATTTCAGGCTCAACAAATACCATTAATAAAAGATGGTATGGAAGCGGTAACTTTTGTTATCCGCTACGTATTCAATCCAGTACAAAAGATCAGTTCGCCTATCTGAACGTAAAAAAAGAAGTGGCTACAATAGGCGATACCTTGTTTATGGACTTCCTTCGGGTAACCGATATTTCTCCCAATACAGGTACTAACCTGGCTAAACTGAGAATGGGACCAATGTGCCCATACAATATATTGGAAGGGCGGATATTCAATGCTCCTGCAACGTGTCCAAACTGGACTATAGATCCCCAAGACCCGACTTTTAGACGTTTGGGACCCGATGTGGTACTTTCTCCGAGCGACTTTCCTTTTGAGATTAGTTCTGCCTATTTTGTGATTACACCGGAAAGCACATTTGAATGGAAAAAAGGCACACAAGACGGAACCGGAGGTACTGCGCTAAACACTAATCCGTTAACCGACAAAACCACTACCTCGTGGTTCGTTAATAGTCCGGCGGATGCTAACGATTATTATTATCTAAAAGTAAGATACAATATTGAAGGATTATCGCCGGATGCATGTGTTTTGGATGCAAGCAAACGGGTGGACAACCCATGTTCAGTCGGCTCACCGTCATCAACCCCAACAGTATGTATGGGGCTGCCCATCACCCCTATTACCATAGCCACTACAGATATAACCGGTATTGGCACGCCAGTAAATTTACCAGCAAATCTTACAGCATCGTTTGCAAACAATACAATAACTATCAGCGGCACCCCGACGGTAGCGGATACGTTTAATTACAGTATTCCATTAACAAGCGTTTGTGGTCCGATGAACGCAACAGGAACGATAACGGTAACCCCTGCTCTAACCCAAAACGACCCGTCGGCTGCGACCATTTGTAGCGGTTCAACCAATACCTTTACTTTAGCGGCAGCAACAGGCGCTTCGGGCACGATTACCTATCAATGGCAATCAAGTACCAACGGCACAGACTGGAGCAATATCAGCGGTGCAACAAACGCCAATTACACTACCCCTGC
>WRGQ01000101.1 GCA_009787115.1 Bacteroidota bacterium | reverse complement strand
AGATTTAAAATTTAAAATTTAAAATTTAAAATGGAGCAGCGAAAATAGAAAAATAGATTACCTTTGCCGCCAATTTAATAATGTTTTTATGAAAATCTTAAACGGAGCCGCTTTAGCAAAGAAAATAAAGTCGGTATTGGCTATTGAAATTGAGTATCTAATGAAGAAAAACGGACGTGCACCCAAACTTTGCATTGTTTTGGTGGGCGATGACCCCGCCAGCGCTTCTTACGTGAAAAGTAAACAAAAATCGTGTAACGAAATCGGTATTTTGTGCGATTTGAATATTCTTCCTTATTCAACTTCACAGAAGGAATTGCTTACATTAATAGAAACGCTTAACAACGACCCCGATGTGGACGGAATTTTGGTGCAACTGCCCCTGCCCAAACACATTGACCAAAATGCTATTTTACATACTATTGATTATAAAAAAGATGTGGACGGATTGCACCCTATGAATGTGGGACTGCTCAACCAGTCAGATGACGCCATCATTCCGTGTACGCCCAAAGGTATTTTATCGCTACTGAGGGCAGAAGATATTCCCATTACAGGTAAGCATTGCGTGGTGATCGGACGAAGTAACTTAGTAGGAAAGCCTATGGCGCAACTTATGCTTCGCGAAAACGCCTCTGTTACCGTTTGTCATTCTAAAACAAGAGATTTACCTTATTTAACCCGACAAGGAGAGATTTTAATTATCGCTATCGGACACCCCAATCTGGTGAATGCCGATATGCTGAAAGAGGGCGCAGTAGTGGTAGATGTGGGCATTAATAACGTGGATGGAAAATTGGTTGGCGATATTTACAACAGCATTGATTTAACCAATATTGAAAAGAAAGCGGCAGCCATAACCCCCGTTCCAGGCGGCGTAGGTCCTATGACCATCGCCTCGCTGATGGAAAATGTGGTGGAGATTTATAAAAGGAGGGTGATTAGTGATTAATGATTAATGATTAATGATTAGTGATTAATGATTAGTGATTAGTGATTAATGATTAATGATTAGTGATTAATGATTAGATAATTAGATAATTAGATGATTAGATGATAACCTTTGAACATTAAACCCGTACACCTTTAAACCTTAATAATATGCAAATCAAAGAAGTAATTCAATTTTTAGAACAAAAATTTCCCTTGCAGTGGCAGGAAGATTTTGACAATTGCGGTGTTCAATGCGGCGATGCGTCGCATAAAATTACCGGTATTGTGGTTTGTTTCGATATGAGTGAAGCTGTGATTGACGAAGCAATTGCCAAAGGCGCTAATATGGTGATTTCTCATCATCCCATCATTTATAAAAATGGATTGAGAAAGATTGAGCCTAACAACCGTGTAGGAAAAATTATTATCAAAGCATTGGAAAACAGAATTTTACTATATTCTATGCACACCAATATTGATAGCGGTAAGGGAGGCGGCAACGTGCTCTTTGCTCAAAAATTGGGACTGCAAAAGTTGTCGGTCTTGTCGCCTAAAGAGCATCTGTTTTATAAATTAGTGGTTTTTATTCCCGCCGAAAACAGCGTTTTATTGAAAGAGGCGTTGTTTAGAATTGGTTGCGGCAACATCGGGAACTACTCGCATTGCAGTTATTCTTGCGAAGGGGTAGGCTCGTTTAAACCGTTGGCAGGCGCTAATCCGCATATTGGAAAACACAATCGCATTGAGCGCGTAGATGAAGAGCGTGTGGAGATGATTTTTCCTAAAAATAAAAAACATCAAGTAATTGAAACACTGTATCAAAACCATCCATACGAGGAGCCGGCATTTGATATTATTGCATTGGAAAATCAACATAGAGAGGTAGGTTTGGGAAGAATGGGATTGTTGCCTAAACCGATGTTGGCAAAAGATTTCATACTTTATGTTAAAGAAAAATTAAATCTCGATATTGTTAAATATTCAGGAAACATTGAAGCTGAGATAAAAAAAGTGGCGGTTTGCGGCGGGGGTGGCGCATCGTTCATTACCGATGCCCTGATTGCCGAAGCAGACGCTTTTATTACCGGAGACTTAAAATATCACGACTTTTTTATTCCCGAAAATAAAATGTTACTCATTGATATTGGACACTTTGAAGGAGAACATTTTATCCGGGAAATAATTGTCTCACTTTTACAAGAAAATTTTAATACTTTTGCCACCCACTTTACGGAAGTAGAAATTCCGGTTATTAATAAAGCATAAATCTAAATATATTATCCAAAAATAAACATTATGGCTAAGAAGAAAATAGTTGAAAATCAATCTGCTGTTGCGTATAATGAGAACATTACCCATCTTCCCGAAAATATTCCTCAAGAAGGGGTTGAAGAGATTACTATAGCAAAAAAATTGCTTTCGTTGTACAATTTGCAACAAATTTGTTCCCAAATTGACAAAATTCGCGTAGTTAGAGGCGAACTTCCCAACGAAGTGCGGGATTTGGAAGATGCGTTAGCAGGTATGCAGACTCGTATTGAAAACCACAAAGAAGAGTTGGAAGAATTGAAACAGAAAGTTATAGCGCAAGATGCGAAAATGAAGGAATCTACAGTTTTGATTAAACGTTACGAAGACCAACAGAATAATGTGCGTAACAATCGCGAATATGAATCACTGTCGAAAGAAATTGAATATCAAAAATTAGAGATTCAAGTAGCAGAAAAACATAAAATTAAATTTAATACGGATATTGTTACCAAAATTGAAAATATTGCAGAATGTGAAGAAAAACGGAAAGAGATTGCAGAGGTTTTGGAACAAAAGAAAAGTGAACTTACCGATATTATTGCAGAAACTAAAAAAGAGGAACAGGAATTGATAGCCAAAGCGGAAGAACTGAAAAAGAACGTGGACTACAGGTTATTGAACGCATTTGAGCGTATTAGAAACAACGCCCGCAACGGTTTGGCAATTGTGCAAATTGAACGCGATGCCTGCGGAGGTTGTTTCAGCACAATTCCCCCGCAACGTCAATTGGATATTCGTTTACACAAAAAGATTATTGTTTGCGAAGCCTGCGGTAGAATTTTCATTGACAAACAATTGGTAGAAAGCCAAAACAATTAAAAAACCTAAAATCATAATATAGATGGAATTAACCTGGATTTCCATCATTATCCTTATATGTTCCGGTATTATTGTCGGTTTCATTAATACGCTTGCCGGCGGTGGTACGGTAATCTCAATTTCGGTTTTTATGTTTTTTGGATTGCCCCCATTAGTAGCCAATGGCACAAACCGCATTGCCATTATTTTTCAAAACCTTACTGCTGTTGCCTATTTTCAAAAAAACAAATGTATTGATTGGCATAGAATACTCCATTTAGGCATTCCTATTGTACTGGGTAGCCTTACCGGCGCGTTCATTGCCGGCTATATCTCTAACAGGTGGTTTCACTATATATTTGCAGGAGTGATAGTGATATTCGGAATTTCGATGCTCCTCAATCCAAACAAATATATTCACGAAAGAACTGATTTAGTGAATCGCAAAGTTACTCCGTTGCAATATATGGTTTTCTTTTTATTAGGAATTTACGGAGGATTTGTACATGTCGGAATAGGTTATCTGCTTCTCGCCGTTTTAGTATTGATGAATGGATACGACCTGTTAAAAGCCAATGTGCTAAAAAACGTTTTGGTGTTAAGTTATGTTCCGTTTTCGTTGCTGATATATGCTTTACAAGGGAATGTATGTTGGAGTTTCGGACTTATTCACGCCATCGGAAATATCATTGGCGCCGGTTTGGCAGCACGTTTGGCAATAAAAAAAGGCGCTCCGTTTATTCGTTATATCGTGCTGATATTAATAGTTATTGTAATTTTACAAATATTTGGCATCATTACGCCAAATATAAAAACTTAAAAATATGAGCAGGTATTAATTTTCTTCTAAAGCCTTGATTCCGGGAAGTTCAATGCCTTCCAAATATTCGAGCATAGCGCCGCCGCCGGTGCTGATGTAAGAGACCTCTTTGGATAGTCCGAATTTGCCAAGTGCGGCAATAGAATCACCGCCGCCGATGAGGGAGTAGGCGCCGTTCTTCGTACTTTCTGCAATCGCTTCTGCCACTGCTTTTGTACCAACGGCAAATTTGTCCATTTCAAAAACACCCACAGGACCGTTCCACAAAATAGTTTTGGAATCTAAAATTACCTTTTTAAACAGTTCAATAGTCTTGACGCCAATATCCATTCCCAGCCAGTTGTTCGGAACATTTGGGTCTTCAGTGAGCAACGTATTGCTATCTTCGGCAAATTTATCGGCGCAGAGATTATCCACAGGCAAATAGATGTTAATACCTTTAATGTTGGCTTGTTCCAAAATCTCTTGGGCAACGGGAACCATATCTTCTTCAAACAGAGAGTCCCCGTGTGTAAAACCTAATGCAGACAGGAAAGTGTAACTCATACCGCCGCCTACAATCAGATTATCTACTTTTTCCATTAAATTTTTCAAGATGTTGATTTTGGTAGAAACTTTTGCGCCCCCGATAATAGCGGTAAAAGGAGATTTTTTTTCTTCCAATACTTTTTTCAGACTTTGTACTTCGCTGTAGAGCAGGTATCCGGCGTAGGCATTTCCGGGAAAAAATTTTGCAATCGTAGCCGTTGAGGCGTGTTCGCGGTGTGCCGTACCAAAAGCGTCGTTCACATAAATATCGCCTAATTTGGCTATTGCCTTTGCAAATTCGGGATCTCCTTTTTCCTCTTCTTTGTGAAAACGAAGATTTTCCAACAATGCAACTTCGCCCGAATGTAAACGGTTTATTTTTTCTTCAATATCACTATCCAACACATCGCCAAGGAAAACTACAGGTTTTCCCAGCGTTTCAGAAACGGCGCTTACAATGTGTTTCAACGAAAAAGTATCGTTCACTTCGCCTTTCGGTCTGCCCAAATGAGACATCAGGATAGCAATACCCCCTTCGTTCGTAATTTTATTCACCGTTTCTACTGTTCGTTTAATACGGGTAGTACTGGTTACTTGCAGTTGTTCGTTTTGCGGCACGTTATAATCAACGCGCACCAACACTTTTTTGCCTGATAAGGAGGCTTGGTCAATAGATTTCATAATGGGTGATTTATATAAACAATTAAAAATTAATGATAAAAACGAGATTGCAAAAGTATATGAAATTTTTAATTGGGATTAAAACAACAGATGTTCTGCTAATATTTTCACTCCCAATAACACCAGCACCGCTCCTCCGATAAATTCGGCTTTGGATTGATACCTTGCACCGAAAAAGTTTCCAATCATTACACCACCCATAGAGATACAAAAAGTGGTTAGCCCTATGATGATGATAGCAATGTAAATATTGATTTCAAAAAATGCAAAAGTTACTCCCACTGCCAAAGCATCAATGCTGGTCGCAATTGCTAAAAGTAACATTTTCACAAACGTAAACTGATGGTCAGTAGCCCTTTTTTCCTCTTTGGAAAAACTTTCCCAAATCATTTTTCCACCAATCAATGCGAGAAGCACAAATGCAATCCAATGATCAACACTTTGAATTTTGTTAGCAAACAATCTACCGGTAAAATACCCTAAAAACGGCATAAATGCCTGAAAGAGACCAAAATATATGCCGGGAATTAAAACTTCTTTCATCTTCACTTTTTTTACCGACAACCCCAACGTAACAGAAACCGCAAACGCATCCATAGACAACCCAACCGCAATCAAAATAATTTCCAACAAACTCATAAATAACTATCTGTATATTAATCACTAATCACTAATCACTCTTTTCATTGGCACAACACAAAAGTATCGTCTCTTGCATTGAGGCAAAGCACGGGAACATTTTCCCCGTTTCCCAAAATTTTATTTTCCACAGGTCCAAAAAGAAGATCAATCAAAGAATAGTGTTCGGTCATTAAAAAAAGCATAACACTATTTCCGGTTTTTTTGGCAAAATGTAGTCCAAAAGTATGAATATTGTCAATTTTTGTAAACGAATGGATTGTGTAAGAAACATTTAAGTTGTTGAACATTTTTGTAACAAACTCAATGTTGTTTTGTACTTTTTTTCTAAGAAGTTCCTCTTTATATTCATTAAAAATGATGTGTATCAACAGGTTTTCTTCTGGAATGTGGGGACAATTTTTTTGAAAATATGCAGGAAAATAACTTGCCCACAACGCTAGTTCCTTATCCTGACAGTTAATGTCTAACGGTAACACAACCTGTTGATAATCATTTTCTTCAAGTTCAATATTCCCAATAGTTAACACCGGTACACGCGATGTAGCAATCCATTTTCTTGCACTTTTAGCATTGAAAAATGTAATTTTTTTTGCAGGCGCTACCGGCATTACAAAGCAGAGCGTATCTCTTTCTTCCGCAGCGGAAAAGATTGCACGAAGGTCTGATTGCTTTGTAATAGAGATTTCATTTATTTCAGCATCAAAAATCTGAGATAATCTGTTAGCGTGCGCTAATGCCGCTTTCCCATAAGCGGAATGGTCGGTAAGAAGTGTAATGGTGGCGGGCATATTAGTGACGAGTGGCAGAACTTAGTACCTGTCAATAGCGTTCAAATTTTTGAAAGCAACTTTGAGGCGTTCTACCATTGATTTTTCGCCTTCGCGGAGAAACATACGCGGGTCGTAGTATTTTTTGTTGGGTTTATCTTCGCCTTCGGGATTTCCGATTTGTCCTTGCAAATATGCTTCCTTTGCTTTGTAGTAATTCATAACCCCTTCCCAGAAAGCCCATTGCGTATCGGTGTCAATATTCATTTTCACTACGCCGTATTGGAGCGATTCGGCAATTTTTTCGGGCTCGGAGCCGCTGCCGCCGTGAAATACAAAATTTACAGGATTAGGCTGGGTTTTATATTTTTCTTGAATGAATTTTTGAGAATTATGTAAAATAATGGGTTCTAATTTCACATTTCCGGGTTTATACACACCGTGTACATTTCCGAAAGAAGCCGCGATAGTAAAGTTAGGACTTATCTTCATCAGTTCTTCGTAAGCAAACGCCACATCTTCGGGTTGTGTGTAGAGTTTGGCGCTCTCCACGCCGGTGTTGTCCACGCCGTCTTCTTCGCCGCCTGTAATGCCTAATTCTATTTCCAGCGTCATACCGATTTTTGCCATACGGGCTAAATATTTTTTGCAGATTTCAATATTTTCGTGTAGCGGTTCTTCCGAGAGGTCGAGCATGTGAGAACTGAAGAGTGGTTTGCCGTGTTCTGCGTAAAATTTTTCGCCGGCGTCCAACAGACCGTCAATCCAAGGGAGCAGTTTCTTTGCGGCGTGGTCGGTATGCAAAATTACGGGGATGCCGTACAATTCCGCTACCTGATGCACGTGTTTAGCGCCGGAAACAGCGCCTTCAACAGCCACCTTTTCGTTTTCATTTTTCAGCGATTTACCGGCATAAAAAATTGCGCCACCATTAGAAAACTGAATGATTACGGGAGAGTTTACCGTTTTTGCCGCTTCCATTACGGCGTTAATAGAATCGGTACCTATTACATTTACGGCGGGCAATGCAAATTTTTCCGCTTTTGCCGCTTCAAAAATGGCTGTCAAATCCTGACCGGTAGCCACACCCGGTTTCACGTTAATTTTAGACATAATATTATATTTTTTACTGTGGCAAAAATATAATTTTAGTGATTAGAGTTTAAGATTTATTTGTAATTTTTACCGCTCTCCACTAAAACACTTTAACATCTTTATCAAAGCGCACCATTTTTTCCCTATCTGTCGAGTAGTGGCAATGCCTGACCTGTTTGTTTCAGTAGCAAAGAAAGTTGCTAATCCTGTAATTTCCTCGCAATTAATTTAAAATTATTCGGGCGAAAATAAGATTCGTTTGTTTTTTTCTTCTCGTTAGCTCTTAATACTATGACTCCTGTTTTTTTCATATCACCATCCGTATCAAATTCATAGATTACGCTAACAGTAAAATTGTTGTAATTTTCAAATTTCAAGTTGCACCACGAATCTGTACCACGCTTGTTTACGCTACAAGCAGAAACTTCAACGCCACCCAAATCTTCGGGAATATTAAGAAATTCCGTAATGTAAGGGTCTTTGATAAAATCAGCGGGATTATATTTTTCGGAATTGGAAATTACCACAATATAGTACGTAATTAAAAAAGCGCGAGCCTTTAACCCGCGCTTCTCAATGCCTCAATCTCTCATTTTTTAAAATCCGTCAATCATCCACATCTGATAACGGTTGTCATTTCTTACAGCCAAATTAAATTTCTTAATATCTCCCGATTTGAATTTTATCGTATAAGGAACAAAATAGCCCGGATATTCACCCGATTGGAAAGATTTTCCTATCTCAATAAGTTCAATGCCGCCGAAAAGCTCTTTAATATGAGTATCAAGTCCCGGTAAAACTTTTACCACCTTTTCCCAATCGCTTTTCGCACAGGCTTCAAAGAAATAACGTGCAATCTCTTCGGGCGTTTTGGTTTTAAGTGCTTCATCAGGTTTTACCTCTAAATCTTTTACATCTTTGATTACTTTATTTCCAAATATTTGTACATCAAACGTTTTAGCATCAAATTTTTCATCGTATCTTATTTTGGTTGTTTTCATTACCAATATCTCTTTTCCGTTTTCTATAATGTACAATTTGAATGACTGTAATTGATTGGTATTTTTATCGAAACAAAATACACGTTTGTTATCCGATTCTGTTACAGAACTGTTTTTCAAATAATCGTTGGTAAAATCGCCCTGCGCTTTAGCGGAAACCGTTAAGATTAATTGTTTTTTGGTTTCGGTTACCACGTAATCCGATTTGTTTGTTGCAGAATGTTCTTGCTCTATTTCCAATATCTTATCGGGGGTAAGAAAAATCTTCAACCACTCTACAAAACCTGCGTTCACGTCTCCTTTTATCACAAAATCCATCATTTTCATATCCAAATATTGATTTTTCCCGTCGCAAAGTATGCGCCGCATCGGTTTTTCGATAAACCATTTTTTTGGATTGGAAAACTCTACTTTGATACAATGTTTCACGAAGTTGTATTCAGTACCAATCAACTCAAAATTATCTTGCGGCATAGTTCTTATTTCCATATCAATACGCATGGATTGGCTTTGTAAAATCTTTGCAATGGATTCGGTAAGAATTTGATTAACGGGGGTTGCAGAAACCTGTTGGGTAGAATTAGTATTAAAAAATACTAAAAACATAGAAGTAGCAAGCAATATTAAAAATATGGCTACTTTAAAATAAAACGGAACTCTTTTTTTCATTTTTTGGTCCTCCTTTTTTTTGTTAATTTTTTGAATGGTGTTAATTGTAAAATTATCTGAAGCACAAACTTTTACCTTTGGCTTCAGGGTTTGAAAAAGATGCTGCAATTGCTCAAATTCAGCGCTACAATCTGAACAATGCGCAAGGTGTTCTTCAAATTCTTGCGGGCGATTATCGGTTGAAAGATAATCTAACATTTTGTTTTTAAATTCGTTACAGGTCATGATTTTTTAATTTTTTAAGGGCGTATTGAAATCTTGATTTAATGGTGCTTTCCGGCTTTCCGAGTATGGCGGTTATCTCTTTAAAACTCAATTCATCAACAATTCTAAACCGCACTACGTCTGCCTGTTCTTTGGGGAGTATGTTAAGTATCTTGTTAATTCGTACATATTCTTCTTTCATTTGGATATTTCTAACCGCCTCATTATCTAATGTTTTTTGATTTTCCATTTCAAAATTTTGAAATATTTGAAATTTTCT
>WRGQ01000100.1 GCA_009787115.1 Bacteroidota bacterium | reverse complement strand
TTGCCCAAAGAGGCAATTAATGCGTCTATTGAGGCGCTCAAAGATTTTGTTGGAACCGGAATGTCGGTAATCGAAGTTTCTCACCGTTCAAAAGAGTGGGAAGCCGTGATGAACGAATGTGAAGCGCTGTGGAGAGAACTGTTGGATATTCCTGAAAATTACAAAGTTCTGTTATTGGGCGGCGGCGCAAGTTTACAATTTTGTATGGTGCCTTTCAACTTGTTAGAGAAGAAAGCAGCCTATTTGGAAACCGGCGTATGGGCTAAAAAAGCGCTCAAAGAAGCTAAAGGCTTCGGCGAAGTGGTTTGCGTGGCTTCTTCCGCCGACAAAACCTACTCTTATATCCCCAAAGGATACGAAATTCCAAAAGATGCCGATTATTTTCACATTACGACAAACAACACCATCTATGGTACTGAAATTAAGTACGATATGGACTCTCCTGTAACTTTGGTTGCTGATATGTCTTCCGATATGATGAGTCGTCCGGTAGATGTTAAAAAGTATGGCTTGATTTACGGCGGTGCGCAAAAGAACGTAGGTCCCGCAGGCGTTACCTTTGTAATTGTTCGCGAGGATATTCTCGGAAAAGTAAGCCGCTATATTCCTACGATGCTGGATTACAGAACCCATATTCCCGAAGGCTCTATGTTTAATACCCCTCCGGTTTTCTCTATTTTTGTAATGAAAGAAACTTTAAAATGGGTAAAAAATTTGGGCGGTTTAAAAGCCATACACAAAATTAACGAAGAAAAAGCGGCGTTACTTTACAATGAAATTGACAGAAATAGCATGTTTGTGGGCACTGCCGCAAAAGAAGATCGCTCATTAATGAACATCTGCTTTGTAATGACTGAAAACTACAAAGATAAAGAAGAAGATTTTATGAAATTTGCAAAAGAACGTGGTATGGTGGGCATTAAAGGACACCGCTCCGTAGGCGGATTTCGTGCCTCAACCTACAATGCTTGCCCGATAGAAAGTGTAAAGGCACTGGTGGCTTGTATGCAGGAGTTTGAGAAAATGTTTGCGTGAGGGGTGGCGCATGACAAGTTTTCTTACAACCACGCTATTCTCGTGTGAAAACCCATAAAACCAACCCTGCTATCACCAAAATAATCCCTGCAAGAAACACGCTTTGAAACGGATCATACACCAACTCAACTACGCAATATTCAGGATTTTTTGTATGTTTATCGTAGTTTATCAGATATAAATCCTGCCCAAAACCCATTTTACAGGGGTGGTTCACATAGAGTGAAATGGTCTTTACGGCATTATTTTCCTCAATCTCAATATTTGCTTCAAAACTTTTCGGTTCTCCGGATTCGTAATAGGTGGCATTAAATTTTAATAAAGCGAGGCTATAGGGAACAATTTTAATTTTTTTGTCTTTAGTAATGAAAACGTTAGTTTTATCAGTGGAGAGCAAAACCGCTTTTCCGCGCCAGTTGTAGAAATATCCCAAAATCATCGCCAAAACAATAAGCGCGATACCAAAGTGAGGGCAAATGAAACGCAAATATTTAATAATAACTTTCATTTCAGCAACTGTTGTGCTTCCGCAACAGAGATTTTTTGTTCGTTGTTAAATGCAATGATAAAAGCATCTGAAAAATACTTCTTTACCTCTTTAAGTTTATCCTGTGCCTCCTCCAAAGTTTTAAAATCTCCGGCTGTATATTTCCAAACCCCGTTTTCGTAATATTTTTTTACCTCAGTTATAGATGAAAATTTTTTGTCTGATGTGTTTAAATTATCTTTACTTATGAAAAACTGTATTCTGAATCGGATATTGTTGTCATCAGGTTTGGGTATAGAGGGCTCTGTCTGTTCGTTGGAATCGGCAGTTACATTGGTTGCATTTGATGGAATTTCAATTTCAGTTTTTTCTGTGATTTCAATTCTATGTTCTGATGGAATTTCAATTTCAGTTTTTTCTGTGATTTCAATTCTATGCGTTGGTTTTGTGGCTTTTGGAATAGGCAAATAAGGCTTTAAAGTTCCTTCAACCAAGTTTTTGTATTCAACGAAAGCATTATAAATACTTACGGCTAACAGCTCTTGCGTGTCTTCGCGGAGTAGATATTTTTCTTCTTCCGGATTGGAAATAAAACCTAACTCAATTAAGATGCTGGGCATTGCCACTTTATAGAGCACCCATATCTTACCTTGCCTTACGGATCGGTCTGTCATTTTTGTGTTGGCTACCAAATGTTTCTGTACTCTGGAAGCCAGTATGGTTGACCAATTCAGGTATGCTGAGGAATATAATGAGAAAATGATGTTGGCTTCCGGAGAATTGGGGTCAAAGCCGGAATAATTTGTTTGATAGTCTTTTTCCAATAACATATCGGCATTCTCTTTTTTTGCAACGGCAGCGCTTTCAGCAGATTTTTCTATCCCCATTACGAAAGTTTCCACGCCGCCGGCTGTTTTATTATTTTCTACAGAATTGCAATGAATGGAGATGAACAGGTCGGCTTTGTTTTTATTTGCAATGTCAGCACGTTTATACAAATCCACTGTTTCATCTTTTTTGCGCGTGTAAATTACAGTAACGTCGTCAAAATTTTGTGAAATCAGTTCGCCGATTCGTAATGCAACTTTGAGGTTAATCTCTTTTTCTTCACACAATTTTCCTACGGCTCCGGGATGTCCACCGCCATGTCCGGCATCTATTACTACCTTCGCAATCTTATCTTTTGCCTGCCCAAATATGTCTATGTTAAAAAAAGTTAATAAAAAACATACTAAAAACAGAGTTTTAATGTTCATAATCTTATATTTTTGCATATTTATTAATATATAAAACACTCACACGCAAAAAAAACAAATTTTGATAATTTCTGACTCACTTTGAAGAAAAAAATATACGTACACCATTGTTTATATCTTTTTAAACTGAATCTCATTCTGTTGTTCAGTATGTTTTTTATTTTCAATAATTTATATGGGCAGATAGATACGACATCAAGGGTGAATGATACTGTTCCTCTGTTTGTGGATTCTTTAACAAATAAAAATGATACAATTTTTATGGAAACAGATTCTCTTACCGGTAGCAGCGTTTCGTCAAAGAAATTGTCGCCTGACGCTATAGTATCGTCGGTAAAGTACCTCAGTCAGGATTCAATCATCATCGATTTGAGAACAAAAAAAATTATTTTATTTGAAGATGCGAAGGCATATTACGAAGATATTGAACTGACTGCGGGTTTTATGGAGTTTGGTTTTGTAAACAGCGAGCTGTATGCTTCAGGCGTGGCAGACAGTTGCGGACATATTCACGGACCTCCGGTTTTTAAGCAAGGCGTCAGCGAGTTTTCTTCTCAGGAAATCCTCTATAATTTTAAAACGAAAAAAGGAAAAGTTACAAAAGTAATTACGGAAGAAGGCGAAGGATACGTTCACGGTCATTATGTAAAGCATGTAGATGCAAAAACTTCTTATATACGGGGCGGGCAATACACTACATGTAATTTGGAACATCCTCACTTTCAAGTCCGCTTTAATAAGGGTAAAGTTATTCAGGATGAGAAAATTATAACAGGGCCTGCGTATTTAAGTTTTGGGAATATCCCCTCACCGATAGCGCTTCCATTTACGTATGTTCCGCTTCAAAAGGAGCGCGCTTCTGGCATTGTTTTACCACATATTGGGGAAGGAGCGGTTAAGGGTTTCTATTTTGAAGATTTTGGTTATTATCTTGGCATTAGCGATAATTTTGATCTGCTTTTATCGGGAGATATTTCCACACGCCTTTGGTGGACAACGAAAGCAAAATCTAATTATGTGTTTAAATACAAATGTACAGGAGAACTCCAATTGAGTTTCGGGCAAAGTTATTTCGGTGAACGACATACTGTGGAACGCTATCACACCAACAACTTTCGCGTATTTTGGAAACACAATCAAGATCCTAAATCACATCCCACTACCAGATTTAATGCACAAGTAAATATTCTCAGCAACACTTACAATAAATACACCGCTTCTTCAACACAGGACTATTTATCTAATCAATTTAATTCTTCTCTCAATTTTTCTACCAATGCTAAAGGGATTTTCTATTTTGATGCCGCTATTTTGTATAATCAAAATACTGCAAGTAGAAATATTGGCATTTCATTGCCGAATCTTAATATGTCGGTGAATCAATTTTATCCTTTCCGTAAAAAATTCAGAGCAGGCAAATTAAAATGGTATGATAATATTTCTATGAGATGGAACTCTAAGATGGTGAACCAGATTAATACTCAGGATACGCTTTTCTTTTCGCCGCAAACGTGGAAAGAGATGAAATCGGATATACAGCATACTGTCCCGTTAACAATTCCTGTAAAAATGGGAAAATTCAACTGGAATACTAATGCTACCTTTGACGAGAGGTGGTATTTGCAACGAACAGAGAAGGAGTTTTTAACAGAGCAGCTTGAAGATACTGTAAAATATAGTGTTGCAGATATTTTTCAACGTGGTTTTTATGCTTTGCACAATTTGAGCCTATCCACCGGATTAACCACAAAAATCTATGGTATGTATGGTGATAAATGGGGAAGGATCCAAGCGCAACACGCTATAACACCCGATTTGAGTTTTACTTTTCGCCCTAACTTAAATGGAAATATGTATGGAACATACTTTGACACCGTTAAGGGAGAAGAGGTTGAATATTCCTATTTTCCGGGCACAGGTTCATCGAAAATGCAGGCGATAACACGTTTTACGGTCAATAATAAGTTAGAGGTTAAAGTAAGATCGAAGAAAGATACGATTACGGGTACCCGAAAAGTTTCAATTTTTGATAATCTTGCAGTTTCTTGCGGCTACGATTTTGCCGCCGACTCGCTCAATTGGCAACTACTTACTATTTCAGGACGCACTGCTTTATTTTCTTTTTTAGATGTTACTTTCCGATTAGGATTCGATCCTTATATTATTAATGAAAAAGGAATTAGAGTAAATCAAACAGAACTTAGTGTAAATCAAAGAGCGATGCGCTTTTCCGGATCCGATTTGAATATCGGACTAAATTGGCGTATCAATAAAGATTTTTTTAAAGGCAAGAAAAAACATGCAAATCCGGTAGATCAGCCATTGCCGGAAAACAGTTTCGGCATGTCCAACACGCGCCCCGATTTTAGTAATCCCTGGAATATTACCATTAGTTATATATTTTCTTATACCACTTCAGATAATTACAGGTATTATATGGGTTTAACCGGCAAAATCTACAATAGTGATATTGTTCAAACCCTTAATATTGCCGCTGATGTGAGTATTACGCGAAAATGGAAAATTGATGTCAGGTCGGGATTTGATATTCAACATAAACAAATAACCTTTACGGAAATAAATATTTACCGTGATTTGCACTGCTGGGAAATGAGATTAGGATGGGTGCCTTTCGGACCGAGAAGAGAATGGAGATTTCAAATCAATGTAAAGGCTCCGGTATTAAAGGATTTGAAATATGAGATGAAGAAAGAGTTCATTGATAATCTTTATTATTAAAATGTTCAGGTCTACTATTTACGTACTGACTTTCCGCTTGTACTGCACTAAAAATATTCCTGCAATGACAATCACCATTCCTAATATTTTATAAGAGGTTATCTCTTCTTTCAATATATAAAATGCAATCATTGCCGTCATGACAGGGATGAGATTGGTGAAGATGTTGGTGCGGGCTAATCCTAGAATACGCATAGCGCCAATGTAAAGCATAAATGCAATGGTAGAGCAAAATATGGAAAGAATCAACAGAAAACTCAAGTTTTGAATATCTGCTAACGCATAGTATTGATATACAAAAGTTTCTGAGTCATTTACCAAAAATACTAACGGCAGAAAGGCTATCGCTCCCAAAATATTTTGCCACGTAATAACAACTATTGGGCTATATGTGGTTGGTATTTTTCTAAGGAAATAATTGTATCCGATAGTTGAAAAAACGGCGCCAAACGCTAAAAATATATAGAAACTAAATTGCGCATCCATAAAATTGTGCCACAACATTATGACAATCCCCGAAATAGACAATGCAATGCCGAAAAAATTGAGTTTACTTAGTTTCTCTTTAAACATAAAGACCGCCATCAAAGCCACAAATAACGGAATTGTGGCGATAATTACGGATACCATAGAAGCATCGCAATATTTTAAACTGTATGTTTCAAACAAAAAGTAGATAAAAGGTTCAAAAAAAGCCATTCCGATAAAATATTTGAGGTCTTTTTTTGCAATTTTGAATTCTTTTTTATACACAATCATGCAGAACACTGCAAATATGGTTGAGGCAATTACGCAACGTGTAAAATTAATGGTAATAGGGTTAAAATCAATTACCAAATGTTTGGTGAGCACAAAAGAGCCTCCCCATAAAAACATAGAGATGAAGAGGTAAATGTAATATTTAAAAGGGTTGTGTTTCATATAAAAAATAGGGTGCAAATATCCACAATTTTTCAAAATTCGTAATTTGTCATTCTTATCAAAAAACTTTCCGTCAATGGTTGTATATTTCCTGTAAAAAAATATTTTTGCGCATTATTCATCAATCTCTTTAATGGAAAAAACAATCTATCTTGAAACCCACGTTGCCATTGGTGTTTATGGCAAAAACAACGGTAATATAGAATTATTAACGCACATCTATCCCAAGTTAAAAATTACGGCGCGCGGCAATGAAGTAAAAGTGCTGGGCGAAGATTCGGAAGTGGAACTGTTTGAACAGCGCTTCCAATTGTTGCAAATTCATTTTGACCGTTTTGGAAAAGTAACGGAAACCGACGTGCTTAATATTACCTCAGCGGAAGATGATGCTTTCTATCGTTTGGATAAAGGAAGTATTAACAGCGACATTTTGCTGCACGGTCGCGAAGGGCGTATCATTAAAGCGATTACTCCCAACCAAAGAAAAATGGTGGAGAGTGCGGAGAGCAACGATATGGTTTTTGCCATAGGACCCGCCGGAACAGGCAAAACGTACACCGCCGTGGCTTTGGCTGTGCGTGCGCTCAAAAATAAGCAGGTACGCCGCATTATCTTAACCCGTCCGGCTGTAGAGGCAGGCGAGAACTTAGGCTTCCTCCCCGGCGACCTGAAAGACAAACTCGACCCCTACCTGCAACCATTGTACGATGCCCTGTGGGATATGATACCTATGCCTAAACTGCTCTCCTATATGGAAGATAAAACCATTGAAATTGCGCCCTTAGCCTTTATGCGCGGCAGAACATTGGATAACGCTTATGTTATTTTAGATGAAGCGCAAAACGCCACCAAGTCGCAATTGAAAATGTTCTTGACACGTATGGGAAAAAATGCCAAGTTTTTCATTACCGGCGATTTAACGCAAGTAGATTTGCCCCGCCATCAACAATCGGGGTTGGTGCTAACCACCCAGATTTTAAAAGATATTAAAGGAATTGATTTTATTTTTATGAACCAGTCCGATGTGGTACGTCATCATTTGGTAACGAAAATTATCAACCGTTACGAAGAATATGATCATAAGAGTGATTAACCGCTAAAACGCTTTCACATCTTTATCAAACCACACCATTTTTTTGCCTATTTGACGAATGGTGGCGATGCCGGATCGGTGCAGTTTTTCCTCCAAACCTTTTCTAAATGACATAGCGGCTACGCCCAAATAGATTTTATGATTTTTCTGGCTTCTTTTAAATCTTGCTCACCCTCTCTTTGCCTTTTGTTGTTTTCTCTTTGCCTTCTTTTGTTTTCGGCAACCATTTTGTCTAACTTTTGCTCGTTTTCTTTCGATAGTTGTATTAATGATTAATGATTAATGATTAATGATTAATACATCTATCAAAATCCCTTCTACAATTTCAAACTGTGTTTTTTTCGGATCGGTAATTTCGGGCACAATTTCAAATTTCTTGCACAGGGTTTCCGATTTTATGTATGCTTCAAATCTACGAAATGCAGCATCGGTTTCAAGATGACTTTGCAAGGTAATGGCAATCGTATCTGTAACTTCAAGGTCGCTCTCTTTGCGGTAGTTTTGAATGCGGTTGACCAATTCGCGGGCATAGCCTTCCTCTTTTAATTCCTGCGTAATGGTGATGTCTAACGCCACCGTTAATGCGCCTTGATTGGCTACCACCCAACCCGGAATATCTTCTGCAATAATTTCAACATCAGAAAGAAGAATGTCGGCACGTTCGCCTTCAATATCAAGTGTAATCTGTCCCTCTTTTTCAATTTGCGCAATCTCTTTTTGGTTGAACTCAGCCACTTTTGCAGCGATGGCTTTCATTATTTTTCCATATTTCGGACCTAATGTTTTGAAATTGGGTTTTATTTTTTTTACCAAAATACCCTCACTATCTTCTACAAATTCTATCTCTTTTACATTTACTTCGTGCAAGATAAGTGGTTTTACTTTTTCAATTTGCGCCACAAAGCCGGAGGTTTCCAACACCGGAATCATAATTTTCCCTAACGGCTGACGTACGCGGATGTTCGATTTTTTACGCAACGAAAGTGTCATAGAACAGATTTGTTGCGCCAACTCCATTCTTTCTTCCAACGGTTTGTCAATCAATGCTTCATCTACTTCTGGAAAGTCGGACAGATGAATAGATGCTACGTTTTCTTTATGGGTAACCGCGTTCAAATCCATAAACAGTTTGTCCATAAAAAACGGTGCAATGGGAGACGCCAATTTGGCAATCGTTACCATACAGGTATAAAGTGTTTGGTATGCCGAAATTTTATCTTCGCTGTAATCGCCTTTCCAAAATCTTCTGCGACAGAGGCGTACATACCAGTTGCTCAAAAATTCATCTACAAATTGCTGGATATCCCTACCTGCTTTGGTGGGTTCATAATCGGCGTAATTGGCATCGCAGTTTTTTACTAAAGTGTTGAGTTCCGATAAAATCCAGCGGTCAATTTCGGGGCGGTTTGCAATGAGAATTTCTGCTTCTTTATATGTAAAACCATCTATGTTAGCATATAGGGCAAAGAAATTGTAAGTATTGTAAAGCGTTCCGAAGAATTTGCGCTGCACCTCTTTAATCCCCTCTTCGTCAAATTTGAGGTTGTCCCAAGGTTGCGCATTGGTGAGCATATACCAGCGTGTAGCATCTGCCCCGTACTTTTCAATCGTATCAAACGGGTCAACAGCATTGCCCAAGCGTTTCGACATTTTATTGCCCTCTTTATCTAAGACCAATCCGTTAGAGACTACTGTTTTAAAAGAAACGCTATCGGAAATCATCGTAGCGATGGCGTGCAGGGTAAAGAACCATCCGCGCGTTTGGTCCACCCCTTCTGCAATAAAATCGGCAGGGAATTTTTTCTCAAAAAATTCCTTATTTTCAAATGGATAATGCCATTGGCAGTAGGGCATTGCGCCGCTATCGAACCATACGTCAATCAAATCCAATTCGCGGGTCATCTTTTTGCCGCTTGGAGAGACTAAGAAAATTTCGTCCACGTATGGGCGATGTATATCAATTTTGGCGTAGTTTTCTTTACTGAAATCGTTAGGAATAAAATCTTTATAAGGATTTTCTTTCATGACTCCTGCGGACACGGCTTTTTCAATTTCGTTGTACAATTGTTCAATAGAGCCGATACAAATCTGTTCTTTTTTGTCTTCGGTAGTCCAAATGGGCAGCGGCACGCCCCAAAAGCGAGAGCGCGACAAGTTCCAATCCACCAAGTTTTC
>WRGQ01000099.1 GCA_009787115.1 Bacteroidota bacterium | reverse complement strand
TTGGCTTTTGTAAAAACATACTTTTTCCAATGGGTCGTATTTGCTGCAATAGGTACTAATGCCAAAACTTCCGAATTATACTCTTCATAGGCAAATGCACATCTTGCCAACCAATTTTTTATAGTTGTCCCACGTTCTTTGTCAATTCCGTAAGGCGGATTTACATAAATGGTAGGATGGTTCCAACTTTCTTTAAGTCCGTCATGCTGTGGCAAACAATATTCTATTTTTGCATTTACAACAGAAAACTCATTGGAACATGGGTCTAAGTCAATATATCCGCCAAATACTTCTTTTACTGCATTTACATATTTGTGAGGTGTACCCCAACTTTGGCTAAACGTATTTATTGTTCTTCCTGCACTCATAACAATATTTCTTGCCAATTTTTATTTTTTAATTCATCCAGTTCCCTTTTCAAATCTGTAAGTTTTTTTTGAGTTGGCGAAACTACATTAAACCAACTTTCAACAGTAGATAAGTTCTCACTAAAGTATTTCAGCAATATTCTGTCCGCTTCAATGTTCATTTGAACTTTTGTAAATTGATTTTTCTTTTTATCTTCTGCGTAACTTGATAAAAATGTGTCTCTTAGAAATCGAAGTTCAGAAATTGGATGAAGTAAGAGTTTGTCGATAAAATCTGAAAGTCCATTATCGGTCAAGAAAAGTAACCAATCATAAGACTGGGCTAAAACCATAAGTTCTTTTTGGAAATTTTCTTCACTAAAATTCAAAACGCCATTTAAAGTCTTTTTAATCCAATTTCCATGATTACTTACTACCCCAACGGTTAAGATGAATTTTCTAAGTAATTCCTTGTCAGAAGAAAAAATAATTTCGTCCATTAAATTCGTGTACGGTTTGATTATATACGAACCATTACTTTTGTAAATAATACCCTGCATTTCGCCGCTCTCTGAACGGATTTTTTGTAAAGAAGAAGCTGTCCGAGCCACATAAGCTCCTTGTTTTGCTTTTTCAATGGTTTGTGGTCCTTTGGTCATGCCCTCCTCTACACCGACACGCTTACATTCAAAAATTGCGTAAGGTTTTTTATTTTGCTCGTAAATATGTAATTCTAATTTGTCCCCAATATCTGATTTTATGCTGCTTAGAAGAAACGAATTTTCAGAAGTTGCAATCGTGCATGCATTCCGAAGAATATTATTACTTAGAAGTTGATTGTTTTTTCTCTCGAAGCCAGCAATGTCAAAACCTGTTTCCGTTAATGCTTTAAGTATAACATTTGATGTTATTGATTTTACAGACTTGTCTATGGTCAAAAAAGAACTGCGCACAATAGGATGAAGGGAATACTCTACATTATGAGTAATATTCGGATTACCATATTCTGCAAGTCCTCTTTCAATGGAAATACTGTTGTTTAATCTCCACGTTTTCAATAAATAATATGTGATAATTTCAACCAAAGTTCCCAATGCTCTACCTGAAGCCTTTTTAGGGTCTTTTGTGTGGTTAAATACTTCATCCGCCAGTACTTTTTGGAGTTTATCTACTGATTCATATGCCATGACTTATTTCTTTCGTTTATATATTTAATTCAAAGTGCAAAGATACAATTTTTCAGTTATTTTTTCTGCTTGCATGGTATAGTTCTCAACTTATTTTGTCAAGTCCGCACGTCCTCGCCGCATTGCCTACAACTCTTAAATACCCGCAAAAATAGAATGTTTTTTGGGTTTGAATGATTTTGCTTTGACTTTTTGTATTTTTGCCACCTGAA
Source organism: Bacteroidota bacterium (assembly GCA_009787115.1). GTDB lineage: Bacteria > Bacteroidota > Bacteroidia > Bacteroidales > WCHB1-69 > WRNX01. The sequence goes on along the minus strand of WRGQ01000099.1, from coordinate 7,831 downwards.
AAAGAAAATAACAATTTTTACGTTGTAAAGCCATTAGCGATTATTTATCATTATGCCACAAAAAAATTCCGTACAGAAAAAAAAGGAGCCCACACAGCCCAATAAAAAGAAAAAACAATCCAAATTCAACTATTTATGGCTCTATGTAGCGCTGGTTGTCGCTTTATTGCTGTTTATGCAAAATCCGGGCGCATCAAAAGAAAAAGAGGAGATTGCCAGTATGAAATTAGAGCGTTTGATTATGAATAAAGATATTGATTTGGTACGCTATATTCAAAAAGATAATATAGTAGAGATTTTTTTGAAAGAAAAATCTCTAAAAACCAAATCGGAATTTGAGAAGTTTCGTGAAAAAAATATAAAAGGACCTCAATATTTTATAACAATTTCCGATTTTAATGCTTTTAATTCCAATGTAAAAGATATTCAAGATAAAGCAGTTCAAATATATTTAAAAGCCAATCCTGACGCCAGCGAAACTTCAGTGAGAAATGATTATAATTTTGATATTAAACAGGATACAAGTAAAGGTTGGGGACTTGATATTTTTTGGATTATCCTGATGATTCTCGTATTGGTATTTATGCTTTCCTCTTTTAGAGGGTTGCGCGGCGGTGGTCCCGGCGGGATTTTTAATATTGGGAAATCTAAAGCCCAACTGTTTGACAGTAAAAATAATGATAATATTTCCTTTAAAGATGTTGCCGGCTTGGAAGGCGCTAAATATGAAGTAGAAGAGATTGTGGATTTTCTTAAAAATCCGAAGAAATATACGGAGTTGGGCGGGAAAATTCCGAAAGGTGCGTTGCTTATAGGTCCTCCGGGAACAGGTAAAACCTTGTTGGCAAAAGCTGTTGCAGGCGAAGCCAAAGTACCCTTCTTTTCGCTCTCCGGCTCCGACTTTGTAGAGATGTTTGTAGGGGTGGGTGCATCTCGCGTTCGCGACCTTTTCCAAACCGCGAAAACAAAAGCCCCCTGTATCATTTTCATTGATGAAATAGACGCCATTGGGCGTGCGCGTCAAAGAAACGTGATGTCGGGCGCTAATGATGAGCGTGAAAATACTTTGAACCAGTTGCTTACTGAAATGGACGGGTTTTCTACCAATACGGGTGTCATCATTTTAGCTGCTACAAACCGAGCCGATATATTAGACCGTGCGTTGATGCGTGCCGGTCGTTTTGACCGTCAGATTCACGTAGAACTTCCCAATGCCAACGAACGCAAGGGAATTTTTGAAGTACACGTGAGAAACCTGAAACTCAGTCCGGAAGTGGATTTGGAATATTTTGCCAAACAAACTCCCGGCTTTTCGGGTGCAGATATTGCTAACGTGTGTAACGAATCGGCTTTGATAGCCGCACGACACGGCAAGAAGCATATTGAAAAAGAGGATATGTTGGCGGCTATTGACCGCATTATAGGCGGTTTGGAAAGACGCGGCAGTATGATATCTCCCGAAGAAAAGAGAGTGATTGCCTACCACGAATCGGGGCACGCCGCAGTAGGCTGGCTTTTAGAACACGCTTCCCCGTTAGTAAAAGTTACCATTGTGCCGCGCGGAAAATCGTTGGGCGCAGCGTGGTATTTGCCCGAAGAACGCCACATCACTACTACCGAACAAATGTTAGATGAACTGACTGCTACACTGGGCGGGCGCGCCGCCGAAGAGGTAGCCTTCGGAAAAATCTCTACCGGCGCGCTGAGCGACCTCGAAAAAGTTACCAAACAGGCTTATGCTATGGTAGTTTACTACGGATTGAACGAAACCATTGGAAATATCAGTTTTTACGACTCTACAGGACAACAGGAGTATGCGCTTACCAAACCATACAGCGAAAAAACAGCGCAACAGATTGATGAAGAGATTAGTAAACTCATCGAATCGGCATACAAACGCGCCAAAAATATTTTAATGGAAAATAAAGAAAAATTAACCCAATTAGCAGAGATTTTAATTGAAAAAGAAGTTATTTTTGCCGAAGATTTGGAAGCCATTTTTGGAAAACGTAAATATGAACCTGAAAAATTAGCCTAATGACGCCCGCCACTTTCGATACATCAAATACCACCGCTAAAGAGAATATGCGAAGACTGATTCGTCATGCACTCACTCAAAAAAGCGCCAACAAATTCCCCTATATTGACATTCACGCCGATATCTTTGAAAAACCTGAAAGTTTGCTCGAAGAATTTTGTACTCATTTTAGAAAAGCAGGAGGAAAATTTATCTTATGCAATAAAAATAATTTTGTGGATATTTTGCATAAACTAATTGTCGGGCAACGCTATGCAACGATTCTTAACACGAACCAGTCCATCTCTCCGGCGCTTACTAAAAGAAATCTGAATTATATTACCTGCATTGACAGTCACCAGCAAGTAGATGTTGCCATTGTGTATTCCGATATGCTGATTGCCAGAACGGGAAGTATGCTATTTACTCAAAAATTTTCCCTGTATCCTTCCGTTAGAAATATTACAAAAGATATTATTGTAATTGCCTTTGAAAAAAATTTAGTACTCGATTTAAAAGATGCTTTTCAATTGCAACAGGAAAAGAATCAAGGCATTTTATATGATTGCACGGAAATTATTACGCCCACAAAACCGGTAAACGATAAAGGTGAAGAAAATTATTCGCTTCTTGAGCCTCGTTTTATCTTACTGCTTATTCAATAAAAAAATGAAAACAATCATTACGCGCACTATCACGGGAATAGTTTATTTATCCATTTTGGGAGTTGCGTTTTTTTGTTCCAAATATGCGCTAATTGCAGTTTTTACAACTTTTATGATAATAGCCATTGTAGAATATATCCATTTGGCACAAAAGTTTCCACACACCACACACCGCACACCGCACACCGCTCACCGTATCCTCTTACCTGTAGCCTGGATTGTGATACCTGTGTTATTGTTGGAATATTGGTGTATCGGTTTGAATGCCACAACTTTTGTAGTAGCAATGTTTATTATTTTATGTACCAACGACACATTAGCATACGTTTTTGGGTCTTTGTTCGGAAAACACAAATTGTGGCAAAAAGTATCACCGAAAAAAAGTTGGGAAGGATTTCTGGGAGGGTTAATATGTACCGCGTCAGCAAGTTGCTTCTTTATGAAGATACCTTATTTTCAAAATGATATTTTTATTAACCCCTATCTCTGGATTGGTTTTGCTTTTACAGTCATTATAGCCGGTACTTTCGGCGATTTTGCAGAATCTATGGTAAAACGGTACGCCCAACAAAAGGACAGTGGCGCCATTCTTCCCGGTCACGGCGGCATATTAGACAGGATTGATTCTATGCTTTTTGCAGTGCCGGCGAGTATTATTTATTGGTGGATTGCAGGAATTTAATGTTTTATTTCGCTATTACTTTTCCCAATTTCATCTTTTAGAATATCTAAATTATTAAAGTTGAAATTTATACAGCACGTTTTCAATATAAGATTTGGAAACAGGTATCGGAGGAACAAAAGAGTCTGTTAATTCAAGTATTCCGCCTTCCTTATCTTTTCTATATACTTTAACTTTCTTAAAATTAACAATATATGAACGGTGGCATCGCACTAAATTAGCGTCAGGATTATCTTTCAATACCATTTTTAATGACGCACGCATAAAAAACTTCTCCAATTTTCCTTGATCTAAATAATAAATCGTAATATAATTAGTATCTGATTCTATATAGTAAAGAGCGTCTTTTTGAATGGTAAAACAAACCACCCCTTTCTCATCTTTAAAAACCACAAAATCTATCTTCTTAGTAGTTATTACTTTCATTATTTTATTTTTGGAGTTATTTCTCCTGATTGCTTTTTTTCGTTTTCTATGATAGGAACCGTTTTTCAATTTCCAAAAATAAAAGAGTGCAAAAATCCGTGAAAAAAAATGTTTCATTTAAGTTTTTTTAACGGTTGCAAAAATACATCTTTTATCACAAGAAAAATAACATCTATTTATACAATTCTTATGATTACAAACCGAATTATCGTTTGAAATATTATTAAAATATTAATAATAAAACAGATATTTATAAAATTTATGCGTCAAAATGAATGCTTGTTGTCGGTCTTTCGTGGATTAAAATAAAAAGAAAATAAAGTATAATCATAAGATCTTATCCCATATATTTGCATTTTATCCCATATATTAACGTTAAATAACGTTTATTAACATTTAATAACATTGATTAAGAATAAACAAATCATTTTTTTATCATTGGCTTAACAACCTGCTTTTTTTGCACCCGAAAAATCGAAGCCAAAATTAATAGATATATGAAAATAATAGGAACAGGTAGCGCATTGCCTACACTCACCGTAACAAACGAGATGCTGTCAGAGTTTTTAGATACCAACCACGAGTGGATTTATACGCGGACAGGAATCGTGCAACGAAGAATTATCTCTGATGAATCATTAACGGAATTAGCCGTTTCGGCTTGCAGAAATGCAATAACCAATGCAAATTTAGAAGCCAAAGATATTGATTTTATTTTGTGTTCAAATATAGTTAATGATTATGTAATTCCCGGCTTAAGTTGTATTGTACAGGGAAAACTTGGTGCAAACTGTCCGTGCATTGACCTGAACGGTGCCTGTTCCGGATTTATTTACGCATTAGATCTGGCAAGCGCTTATCTAAATATGGGAAAAGTAAAGAATATCCTCATTGTGTGCGCAGACGAGCTCTCAAAGATTGTGGACTGGAGTGCGCGCGATACCAGCGTTTTGTTTGGCGATGGCGCCGGTGCTATGGTGGTTACGCAAGGAAAAAATTTAAAATCATCGCACCTATCTACCACTTCCGCAGTAGCGCCTCTGTACTATCAAAGAAAATTGGAATTTAACCCTTATAGCAAAAATGAGGAGTTTAAACCTTTGGTAATGAATGGAAAAGATGTATATAAGATGGCAGTAAACGCTTCTATTCAGGATATTAATATCGTAATGCAGGAAGCCAATGTTTCTCCTAATGAGGTCTCTTACTATTTGCTTCATCAAGCCAATGTGAGAATTATTGAAACGATACGGGAATATTTGGGTGAAAGGGAGGAGAAATTTCCTAAAAATATTCACAAATACGGAAATACATCCTCTGCGAGTATTCCTATATTATTAGATGAAATGAATAAAGACGGAAAACTGAAGGACGGCGACTTGTTAGTAATGAGCGCATTCGGCGCAGGATTCTCCTCCGGTGCCTGCGTGGTGGAATGGGGGAAGTGAGGAATTAGGAATTACGAATTAGGAATTACGAATTAATGATAAATAATTTCGTCACTTAAAACAAAAAAACTTATAAAATATGAAACGAGTAGTAATCACCGGTATGGGCATTGTATCTCCGTTGGGGAACGATGTGGAAACATTTTGGAACAACTTGGTAAATGGGGTTTCCGGAATAGATTATATTAAAAACATTGATGCTTCCAAACTTCCCGTAAAGATTGCGGCAGAGGTTAAGCACTACAATCCGGGCGAATTGGGCTTAGATGCCTCTACCATTCGCAGAACGGACAAATTTACGCAATATGTGCTCATTGCTTCCCAACAGGCAATGTCAGACAGTAATATCCATATCGCGCCTGAACGGTTGGGGGTTTATATCGGTTCGGGCGTAGGCGGAATGGAAACGTTTGTTACGCAAACCAAAAAATTGATAGAAGAGGGCGAGCAGTGGGTGTCGCCATTGTTTATTCCTATGATGATAGCCAATATTGCCGCCGGAAATGTAGCCATTGCTCATAATGCACAAGGTCCTACTTTGCCTGTAATTACGGCTTGTGCCACAGCAACTCACGCCATTGGCGAAGCGTTTCGAGCGATTAAGCATGGCTATGCCGACGCTATTATTGCCGGCGGTTCGGAAGCCGCCGTGCACCCGTTAGCCATCAGTGGATTTGCAAACGCCAAAGCGCTTACTAAGGTGGAAGATCCCAAACTGGCATCATTGCCTTTTGATTCCCGTCGTCAGGGTTTTGTGCTGGGCGAAGGCGCCGGCGTTCTTATTCTGGAAGAGATGGAACACGCCCATGCGCGCGAGGCTCACATTTATGCTGAAGTTGTTGGATATGGCAATACTTGCGATGCATACCACCTCACTGCACCGCTGCCCGATGGCAAATGTGCGGCAAATGCGATGAGGTTTGCCGCCGAAGAAGCCAAACTAACCCCCGAAGATTTTATTCACATCAATACGCACGGAACGGGAACTCCATTAAACGATAAAACCGAAACTGCTGCCATTAAAATAGCATTCGGTATAGAAACTGCATCTAAAGCATTGGTTACAAGCAATAAATCAATGACAGGACATGCGCTGGGCGCTGCCGGTGGTTTTGAAGCGATTGCCTCCGCATTGACACTGAAAAACGGTATTGTTCCCCCTACTATCGGGTTAGACTGCCCCGACCCCGAGTGTGATTTAGACTATGTGCCCCACACTGCCAGAAAAGCCAACATTTCAATTGCCTTCTCTAACTCGCTCGGCTTCGGAGGACACAACGGGTGCATTGCATTAAGAAAATATTAGTGATTAATGATTAATTAATAATCTTGTCACTCGTCACTTGGCACTCGTCACTTTAAACCTTAAACTTTAAATCTTAAATCAACAATTATGACCCAAGAAGAGATTAAAAACTATCTTCCTCACCGCGAACCGATGTTGCTGGTGGATGAAATTAATATTGTTCAAGACGAACAGGGGAATGATTTTGCCCAAGCTTGTTACTATGTAACCGGTTATGAATATTTTTTGGAGGGGCATTTTCCCAAAAAACCTGTTGTTCCGGGAGTTATTTTGTGTGAAATTATGGGACAATCTGCTTCTATGCTTATGAAAGATGAATTGATTGGGCGTACCCCCTTCTTTACCGGAATGACCGATGTGCGTTTCAAGCGTCCTGCCGAGCCGCACGACACATTAGATATTAAGGCTCGTATTTACAACCGTCGTGCTTTAATTTTTTTTGTAGAAGCCACTATTCATATCAATGGTGAATTGTGTGCTTCAGGGAAGTTTACCTTTGCGCTGGTGGACAATGAGAGGCTGTAGGAAGAGTCTCTATTTGAAACCGATTTATACAAAATAACTTTACCACTTTCAAAGTGTTTCCTTTTACGAAAAAAAGGGATTGTCCTTTCGACCAATCCCTTATCTTATTCATACTTCAAGCGCACTATCCGTTAAACACGGTATCCAATCCTACTCCGCGTACTTGTGCCACGCTGTAGGCATCGCGCATCTGCGCCAACGCATTGATGGTGGCTTTTACTACGCTATGTGGGTTGGAGGAGCCTTTTGACTTTGCTAACACGTTGTGAACGCCAACGGTTTCAAAAACAGCACGCATTGCGCCACCGGCAATAACTCCGGTACCGGGCGCGGCGGGTTTCATAAATACTAACGAACCGCAATATTTCCCTTCGGCTGCATGAGGGATAGTTCCTTTATACACAGGCACGCGGATAACGTTTTTCTTGGCATCGTCAATCCCTTTGGATATAGCGGCGGAAACTTCCTTTGCTTTTCCCAAACCGAATCCGATGATACCTTTACCATCACCTACCACTACGATAGCAGAGAAACTGAATGTACGTCCCCCTTTGGTAACTTTGGTTACTCTGTTCACTGCAACTAAACGATCTTTTAATTCTTCAATATCGGTTGCTTTTATTCTTTTGATTTTTAAACTTGACATATCTGTTTCTCTTTAAATTAAAAAATTAAACCACCTTCTCTTGCGGCGTCCGCTAAAGATTTTACTCTACCGTGATATAAATAGCCGTTTCTATCGAAAACTACGGTATTGATACC
>WRGQ01000098.1 GCA_009787115.1 Bacteroidota bacterium | reverse complement strand
GGCAGAGACATCTTTGGAAGTTAATTTTGTTTTGATGAAGTTTAAACACACGATTAGGCAAAAGAAAAAATAAAAATTAATATCAATTATGGAAACCAAACTATTACAATCCCCCGAAATCTTCCCCTCAAAGGAAGTATTAAGAAATGCGCTCGGTAGCGTTTACGATGTATTTGAAGAATTAGAAGCAACGCTTACACAAGAAAATTTTGCTATGACTTTCGATTGGCAATACTACAAAGACAGTAAAGCGTGGCTGTGTAAAGTGGCTTATAAAAAGAAAACTGTTTTTTGGCTTTCCATTTGGGATAGCGGCATTAAAACCAGTTTCTTCTTTCTGGAAAGACATTTGGAGGGATTAGCAGCATTGCAACTTGACGAAAACAGTTGCGCTTTTGAAAAAGAATGGGGAAAGATGTATCCACTAATTTTCAATATCAATAGCAAAAAACAATTTCCGGATTTGCTGAAAGTGGTTGAGTTTAAGAAGAAAGCAAAGTAGAATACGCCGATTGATTTTAATATTTTTGTCGGGTAATAACAATTACGAATTACAGATATTAAGGCATTTGATATTTTAGGAAAATATCATTTCTCACTTTATCACCACCAACCGCTTAACTGCCACTACACTATCATTGGAATAGAGTTTTACAAAGAAGACGCCGTTACTGTAATTATTCACATTAATATTTAATCTTTCGTTTACATTATTATAATGTGCTAACATGCGACCTTGAATGTCGTAAAGTTCAACACGGGTCAGTCCTTTACCTTCAATGGTTACATTTCCTGTAGTAGGATTGGGAAAGAGGTTGAAGGAATCAGTTTGGATGTCATGAATACCTAAATTAATTAAAACAAGAACTCCTTCCGTTAAATTTGATTCTTCGCAAAGCGCATTATATACTGCAGATACTTTGTAAATATATGTTGCATTTTCAAGATTTTCATCACGGTATTCCGTAGATGTTATTACAGAACTATTAACTTTAATATCATCACGATAAATGTTATAACCTAATAAATCATCGGTATTTTTTGGTTCAGACCAACTTAAAACGGCGGTGTTTGTTTCAACAGCACCAAGCAGTTCTTCCGGCATTTCGCAGGTAATGAAGAAACAGATTACATTCGACATTTCAGCCAAAGATTCATCGTTACCAAACACGGCGGTTACATTATAAACATAAATACCTTCGGGAAGATTTTCTTCCGTAAAAGTAGTTTGTGTAAGAATGGCTGTGTTTAATTTATTTCCATTACGGTAAATGTTGTAGCCTGTTGGGGGCATACCTGCAGGTGTACTCCACTTAACGGTAATATTATGCCCCGATAAATCAGCTTTTAGATTTTGAACGTGAGAATATTTTTCGGGAATGATGAAAGTGTAATCATGAGTTTGTCCGTAAGAATATGGTTCGCAAGAAGATGGTGGACCATTATATCGGCAACGCAGTCTGAAACGATATTTTCCGGGAGTAGCATTTTCCGGAACAGTGAATGTTTCAAGATATTCTGTATTTGCAATAGGGCAGGACATAGCGTTGATGAGTTGTTCATTACTGTCAAAATTATTATTTCCATTCAGATCAAACCACCCGCGTACGGTTAAAGAGGCAGATCCTCCTATTACTTTTAATGTATATTGTTGTCCGGGTTCCAATGTAGCAGTCATATCCGTAAAATCTTGGTAACCTGTATTGGAGCATAGAGTGTTAGGATTATACAGCAATACGGATAGATCGGAATATTTTTCTAATTTCACTGATGTAAATTTGTAATTAGGGCTACAATTTGTTTGTCCGGCTTCACAGATATTAATATTACCGGAATTAGCAACAGTAAAAGATTCGGAAAAGGAGAGGTCATATTTTGTAGATATTAAAAGATTAGTAAGCGCACTATGTCCTGTCGGCATATCAGGGACGGCTATTACATTAAAGTTTAACTCTACGTTATCATGGCTAGGCAATATTTTTTCTACAATGGCGTGCTCTTCGCAAGCAATGGTAAGATATTGGCTGTTTAATTGAATATTACCTTTTACATCGTAAGCATCAGCGCCACCGGTATTAGCAATAACAGTAGTAATTGTGTTTAAACTTCCTCTCTTCAACTTTCCGGTGGGGGAGCCGTTAACCAAGACTTTTTCCAAAGAGAAAACAGGTGCGAATGCTTTTACTGTCAGTTTACTTTCCCATACTCTGGATTTATCGGGTTCAGTTATGGTTACCTCAATGGGGAAAGTTTTATTATCGGGAATATCGTGTGCAACGGTAACTTGAAAGTTTGCAGTTCCTGTTCCATTAGGAGTAATACTGTTACAGGTGCCTGTGTTGTTATTGATGGTTAGTTTCGGGTCGGTGCAGGCTATAGTTACATTGAGCACACCGGTAGGATCAAGTCCTACATTTTTCAGCGTAATTATAATCGTTTCGTTTTGGGAGATATAGGTTAATTTTCCATTACCTTCAACCGTATAGCCATCGGTGATAATATACGGACCTTCTGCCGGAACGACGCCCACTGTTGCCTCATATCTTAAGAAATTTTGTCCGGTAATTACTACATTAATATCAGTATTAGGTAACAACGTTGTAGGAAGGTGCATAGTTTGCATTTCACCGGTAGCCGTAGCCACATCAAGAATTTCGAGGTTCCCGTCAATGACTGATGTAAGCGCTATCAATGTACCTTCGGTAGCCGTAATATAGAAGTCGGAGACGCCTGCAAGCGCTACATCTGCGTGAGTAGCGGTTATGGTTTGCGGTACTTCTGTATAAAGTCTTAAAAATGCATCGGAATGTGCTGTGAACATTTGGTAAGTAATAATTTTGTCGCCGGTATTATAGGGCCAATTACTTTGGGCTAAGAAATATTTTCCCGAAACATTTCCAAATGCGGGCAACCAATTCCCTGCATAGTTTGATCCGGTTCCGCTATAACCCCAGGTAGGCATAAAATCTCTATCAAAGAAATCGTACATACCCCATGCATAAGCATCATTAACAAACGAATAGGAAACTTCTGTGGGTCCTAAGAAGCCCACACAGCCTGCGTTTTGTCCTTGATAAGTATAACGATGAAACACCTCGCCGAAGCAGGGCGAACTGTGATTAAATTTTCCTGTCAGGCAATTAATAGTAAACAAATAAGTCATCTTACCAACATTATTGAGTTGGCTGATATGCGAAGATTGGAAACCGGGTTCTCCCCAACCGTTTTCAAAGCCGTGGTCTCTATGCTGTAGTGCAAAAGCGCCGTTATTAATTGCCGTAACTACTTGTGCAGGAGTTCCGCCATTCCATCCTCCCAATTCAGCCGGAGTAGCAGGAATATATCCGGTACCGGTTGGACCAAAATAATTTACTACCATAGAAGTATTTTGATTACTTGACCATATACTGCCGGGGGTACCCTGATAAATGGCATTTATTCTCACAGGCGTTTTTCCCTGACTGCGCCAGTAACCACCTACAACTTCCGAACAAATTTGGAACCAACGTTCGGTTTGCCACCCAAGCGCCGTAATAGGATTTTGATAGTAAGCAGGATCCATACACGGTTGGGCTTCATATTCAAATAATTTGCTTACCAATACTGCCATTTGTGCTTCAGTTTCGGCTGCCATTCTGCAAAAAACCATTTCGGGTAATTTGTCTCCCGTCACATCGGCATATTGGTTGTCGGTGATACAACTCCCATTGTACGGATGTGAAATAACTTCGGCAGGTATTCCAAGCGCCATATTTGTATTATGATCTGCCATAAGCAACACGGCAACAGGAGGAATATCCCACGTGTTGTAAGCATTATGGAAAAACGATTTTAATTGCGTGGTATTGGTAACTCCCATCTCTTCCAAACTCATAATTTTGGTATAAATTCCCTGTTTTGTTCTATAATTCTTAATCTGTTCCGCATAAGGAATGAAATCTTCTCTGTTAGGGATAACTATTAGATATTCACATCCTTCGCCGTTTCTACTACTTTTGGCTGTGTATTCTATTTCAGGAAGAACTTCCTGATTTAAAACAGCGTTGCGCAGGATAGGGTCAAACCAGAATGAACGATATTTAGGATCGTCATACGTTCTTGTTCCGCCAATATATTCAATATCAAATTGAATATTGTTGATAACCACCAATTCTTTAGTAACAGGGTTAAATTGAAATGGCGTAACGGCAACCATAATGGTATTAACGCCTCTTAAATTTAACACTTCCGAAATCTGAACAGGAGTTTGCGGGTAAAATTCATCGGTGTTATAAACACTTTCATTTTTAACATAATCCATAGCAGGTTCTTCAGGAATTGCCTGAATTCGCAGTGCCGGAGCTATATTGACATTTTCCAGTATTTCAGTTTCCATACTTTTAATAGAAACTCTGACCTCTGCGCCCTTGGGAATAGCTACAAATCTGCTGATAACAGGCAGGTTGGGCATCCCTTCATCATTGGGGATAAAAATACCGGACAGGGTAATTTCCTGCATCGCTTCGCCTCTGAAACTAATAGGAGTAATTTCGTAAGAGTTCAATGACAAATTGAGCGAGATGCCTTCGCCGGATCTTAAATTGGAATACGTCAGTTCCTGAGCAAACAGATTGGAAACAAAAATTGCGGAAACCGCAAAAAACGAAACAAAAAGGATATTTTTTTTCATATTTAGATGAGATTTTGTTAAATAATTCAACATTTTTAACTTTTAATGTTAAAAACGCGCAAAAATAACATATTATTAATATGGTAAAACGGGTAAACCATTTTTTTTTTTAACAATAAAAAGTTTGAATAAAAGTTTATGCTACCGTTCGATTTCGTTCAGTAATTTCATCACAAATTCCCGCTCAGGCATTCTGGGATGCGGAATGGTTAATGTTTCCGTATCTATTTGCAAATCATCATACAGCAAGATGTCAATATCAATAATTCGATTGCTGTAAATGGGTGTGCCCTGTGCTAAAGTTGTTTTTTCTGTTCGTCCCATTTTTTGTTCAATTTCTTGTGTTTTTTGCAACAAATTTTCCGGTGGAAGCGTCGTTTCCACTTTTATCACCTGATTACAAAAAGTATTCCCTGTAAACCCTACGGCTTCGTTTTCTAAGACAGAAGACCCTGCAACAATCTCCCCAACCTCTTGTCTGATAGCATTCCTTGCCTCGCACAAATACCGCACCCTATCTCCCATATTACTCCCTAACCCCAAAAAAACCGTTGCCATAATCTATTCTATTGATAATTTAAAACTTACAAGAGAACACCTTAAATCTTAAATCTTAAATCTTAAATCTTAATATCTTAATATCTAATCCATCTCCCCAACTCTTTCCACGTTGTTTTTTTTCCATACATCAATATTCCGATGCGGTATATTTTAGATGCCAACCACACGCAGAAGAAGAAGAAAGCCACGCACAGCGCCATTGAGAGCAGCAGTTCGTATAATGGAACTCCTGAGGGTAAACGGATAAGCATAGCAACCGGCGAAGTGAGCGGGATCATAGACATCCACAGTGCTAAAGAGCCGTTCGGTTCTTCCGCAATGGGCATAATCATCATTATAGTTAATATTAACGGAATGGTAACCGGTAATAGAAATTGCTGCGAGTCGGTTTCTGCATCTACGGCAGAACCCACTGCTGCGTATAAAGAGGCATAGATGAGATACCCAAAAATAAAGTAAAAAAGGAAGCAAAGCAGCAAAGTGGTAAAAGAGAAATTGAAGTAGTTCTGAATGACCTCAAATAAAGAATTTTGTCCTGTGAATTGTTGAAAATCGATGGAAGATAAGGTCTCTCCCTGTACAGGATTTTGCATAGCGGTTTGCACTATTTCCGAATTGCCGGTAAATAGATTAGGAAGGGCAAATTGCACCCCAACAATTAAAATTAATGTTAAAACAATCCATAGCACAAATTGCGTAAGTCCCACCATAGCAACGCCCACAATTTTTCCAAGCATCAGTTGCATCGGTTTTACGGAAGAGATTAACACTTCGATAATACGGTTTGTTTTTTCCTCTAACACGCCCCGCAATACTTGTTGTGCACACATAAAAATGAAAAAATAAATAATAAACCCACAAACCATTCCCACAACTTTGCTTACCATAGCAAAACTTGTTTTCTCATTACCCATTTCATCTACCTTAATGCTTGATATCGTGGCTTGGGTGGTTTGTTTATAGGCTTCAAACTGTTTGGGTTGTATGTTAAAGGTATCCATTAACAATTTATCAAACAGTTGTTTGTCTAACTGACTTTCCAAATCCGGGACAAAACGTGAGGGCGGATCATCTTTAAAATAGAGGTTGCCTCTTAATGCGGCATCGCTTTTAGTTATATGTAATACTGCATCATAATTACCGCTAAAAAGTTCTTTTTTAAAATCGTTAATGTCACCGGAGCGGTAAGTAAAGGTTGTGAACGCATTCTCTTCCAATTTATTAATAAAAAATTCATTATCATCAATCACCAGCACATTCATATTTTTCTGTGATTCCATCGCTTTCGCGGCTATGATAGCAGGGGTAATAATAAGTGCAGCCATAAGTACAGGCGCCAATATCGTCATAATAATAAACGACCTTTTTTTTACTCTGGTTAAATACTCGCGGGCAATAATGAGTTTAATTTTGTTCATTTTTTTATAGGTTTATAGATTAACAGGGTAATCACTAATCACTAATTAGTATCCTTGCGCCCTGAGTTCAAACTGTTTGTTATCGTTAGTAATAATATGTCTTCCTGAAGATTCGGCAGACATATAGCCAATTACGCTCACCTCTTTCAGCTCTTTAATTTTTTCGTAGTCATCCTGTTTAACAGTAAACAAGAGTTCGTAGTCTTCGCCGCCATTTAGGGCGATGGTGGTGGCAACAATTCCCACCTCTTTCAGTTTATCGAAAGTGAGAATATCAATGGGTAACTTTTCTTCAAAAACGGTACAGCCCAATTTTGAGGCGTTACACAGATGGATCAAGCCGTTTGCCAAGCCGTTTTTCAGCGCGATCATAGAGGTGGGTTTGATGGGTGTTGCACGGAATACTCCAATAGGCGGTTCCGGTTTCAAGTATCTTTCCAATAAATAATCTACGCCGATAAAATCGGGTTGTTGGGAAGGGTCGGCTTGAAAAACCTTGTTTTCTCTTTCTAATAAAATAAGACCGGCGTATGCGCTGCCTAAATCTCCGGTTACGCAAATCAGTTCGTTTTCTTTGGCGCCGCTTTGGTAAACTTCCTCTCTCTGCGCTACTTCGCCTGACATACTTACGGCAATATAGAGTCCGGTGGCACTTGGTTTAAAATCTAAACCTACTATATTAATATTATATTTGGAGCAGCAAAACGCGATCCCGTTTATCAGTTCATCCATCGCATCTTCGGTAAAGCGGTTGGAGAGCGCCAGATTGATTCTCACTTGTGCGGGCGTGCCGTTCATCGCCAGAATATCTGTCATCGTTGCCACAATTACCTTATATCCGAGATGTTTTAACGGAAAATAGGCAAGATCAAAGTCAATATATTCCGCAAATAATGCAGAAGCAAAGAGATGGTTTTTATCTTTTTGTTCAATGAATGCGGCATCGTTTTTAACATCAATGAACTGTGAATACTTTTCAAGCAATTTATACTTGGCAAAAGTGTTTTCTTTTTCCGAAACGTTTTTCATACTATATCATTTCTATAAAACAGGTGCGCAAAAAAACAAAATTTTGTGCACTAAAATTTGTTTTTTTTTTAAAAATGATACTTGTTGAAAAAAATATATTTTTGCACGTTCAATTTAGAATTAACAAACATTATCTTATTTTTATTAACCAAATTTTATTTTTTATGAAAAAAAATCTACTTAGAATCATTTGTATGGCGCTTGTAACAATGCTGTGCATTGGAAGTGCTTTTGCGCAAGACAAATCGACATCGCTTTCTGCCGATCATAGACCGGCGCATCTTTATCAAAATCAAGAGATGAAGGCTTCTGGCAATCTTATCTCTGATTTTGCTTCTCAGCCTTTATCAAGAGGGCATATAGCTTATGGCTACATTCATTATCCCACCTCAGCTCAGGGATACTGGAAATGGGATGTGGATGCTATTATGAGCAAAACATTAATTACATCTTCATTGCCGGTAATGTACGGAGGAGAGTGTTATAACGACGTACTGTATTGTTATAGCGATTATGCATCTAATCCGCAATTTTACAAAGTAAATGCTCTTACAGGCGCTGTAATCGGTACCACTCCAAGACCGGAATTAGGCGCCGGTCCTGTTAGCGCAGTATCGTATGATTATTCTACCAATACAATGTATGCACTTTATCAAGGTGGCTTACATACAGTTAATTTAGAAACAGGGGCATTGTCACAGGTAGCCACCTTTTCTGGCTATAGTGGTTCTCTTCTGCTTACAATGGCTATCAAGTTAGACGGAACGATGTATGTTGTTGACATAGGAGCCGCTAACTTATATACCGTTAATAAAACTTCCGGCCTTTGTACATTAGTAGGTTCTACCGGTTGTAATATTGGTTATGCGCAAGGTATGGCATTCGACCATCTCGATGGTACGCTTTACTGGGCTGAAAGTGAAAGTGTTTACGACAACTGGATGAAAATCAATACCACAACAGGCACGGCAACGATGATACAAGCCAATACCTTCGAAACTACAGCCCTGCATTTTGCGTATAACAACGGACCTGGCATTGACCCATGCCCTGCAGTTACCGGTGTAACCGCAACGCTCTTTGAAGCCAACAAAGTGAAAGTGAACTGGACTGCACCAACCGTTACCACAGATTTAACCAACTACAAAGTTTATGAAGGTAGTACGGAAGTAGCAACTGTACCCGTTGGAACTACTACCTGGACTTCAGGCGCTTTAGCAAGTGGAACTTATACCTTTGCAGTAGCAGCTATCTATGGACCTGATTGCGCTCCCGTAAAAGTTGCCGCAGCCCCCATTACAATTGCAACTTGCGATAAGAAAGTTACTAACGTAGCCGTTGCTTATGCAGAAGATTGCAGCAAGGCAACCATCACCTGGACTGCACCGACAAAAAACAGAACTCAAGTTTTGTGGGATAACACAAACATTAATGTTCCTACGTCTGGAAACAATGGACTAATTTCCGATTATTGGTCAGGTAATGATAATTGGGTTTTTGTAGCAGACGATTTCGATGCAGATGGCACATGGACTATTGAAAAAATCTATGGAAACGGATTTGTCAGTGGTACTTCAGCAACACCAACCAAGATGGCGGTTGCTATCTACGACAATGCAGGAGGTCAACCGGGTACTGAAATTTATAGAAATAATGCCATACCGATAACTAACGCCGCAGAGCCTGAAATTACTCTTCCTGAGCCTTTCACATTGCCTGGCGCTGGAAAATATTGGATAGCCATAGGAGGCGCTTTTGACGCAACTGTTACCACTTCCACCGAAGCAGGAAGTTACCGTTGGAACACATATATGGGAAATACCGGAATAGGCTCTACGATGATGTTATATGATAAATTGGGAATGTTTGGAGCAGGTGCAG
>WRGQ01000097.1 GCA_009787115.1 Bacteroidota bacterium | reverse complement strand
CGCCCATCAAAAAATACCAGGGGGTAAAATATTGTACACCGCCGTTTTTTAAAGATGCTAAAGCCGTCATAGGTAAGTTCATGTCAATTGCGCCGCCGCCGGCTTCCTGATAAACCTGAAATGCGGAGAATCCGGCTAACGGAGCCCCGATAAAGTTCACCAAGTCATTGCCGGCAAATGCCAACGCCAAAGCAAAAGTTCCAAAAAGCACTATTATCTTCAAAATGTTTACCCTACACCAATATAAAAACTGCACCAATATCATGCAAGCGATAAAACAGAACAGGAAAATTTTTCCGGAATGCGCTTTTACTTCTGCTTTCAAATCTTCTGTCATTAAATTAGTGTCTTTCAATCCTTTAATCAACATAAAATAGACAATGGCAGAGATGGCAATACCTCCAAAAACAGCAATAAAATATTTCATATTTTTCTTGTAATTGAAAGTAAACAAAAGACGTACAATATATTGGATGAGCGACCCGAAAATAAACGCAATAGCCACAGAGAGAAAAATTCCCAAAATGACCCACAATGCCTTGTCGGTATTCAACAGCATGGAGTATGTATAATTGGGGTCGTTGAAAATTTTGATGGTAGCCATAGCGAAAGTGGCGCCCAAAAGTTCAAACACCAATGATACGGTGGTGGAAGTAGGCATTCCGAGCGTGTTAAAGAGATCTAAGAGAATAATATCCGTTAGCATTGTTGCTATGATGATGAACATAATCTCTTTGAAATAGAAATGTTGCGGTTGAAAAATACCGTTTCGGGCAATCTCCATCATACCGTTACTAAAAGTAGCACCCACAAAAACGCCTAACGCTGCTACAATAAGTATGGTTCTCAGTTTTCCCGATTTACTGCCAATGGCTGAGCCGAGAAAATTTACGGCATCGTTACTTACGCCGACATTCAAATCGAAAATAGCCAGACAAAACAGAAAGCCGACTAATAAAATATAAAAAGTTTCCGTACTCATAAAACAGTAAAAATTTGAGCGGCAAATATAAAAAAAATGGTCAACGTTGTTTTATCGTTAATGACAAAAAAAGTAAATACACTGCAGCGCCACTTAACACTAAAAGTCCGCCCATTTGTGCGCCGTTGCATAACAGGGTAGATTGGGTCATTAAGGGTGGAAATAGCGCGCCTCCCACCACTCCGGTAATCATCAATCCTGAAATCTCGTTGGTTTTTTCAGGCATTGATTGAATGGCAGAGGAGAATATTACGGAAAAGATGCTGGAACAGGTAAACCCAATAGCGCCAATCATTCCCAGCACAAAAACAGGAGATGCTACCGGAATAAATGCCAGCAAAAGAATAAATGCCAATGCCGCAATCATATTGGCGCGAAAATAAAGACGTGCGCTCATTACAGCTAACAGAAATGTGCCGATAAATGCACCAACGGTTCTGCAAATAAAATACATACTTGCACCCAAATTGGCAGTTTCATTGTTGTACGCCAAACGTTCAATCAATAACTTTTTGCTGATCATATTCGTACCTACATCAATGCCGACAACTGCTACAATGCCTAAGAAAAAGAGCAGAATTTTAGTATCAGATAGCAGTTTAAACGGATTTCCTGTGGTTTGTGCCGTTTCTTCTTTAGGAACGGGCGTTGCTAATAGCCACACGGCTGATATAATGGTAACTGACCCAAAAATGGGAAATATGTTTTGCCAATTGCCTAAATATCTTACGGCAAATGTTGCAATAAGCGGTCCACAAAATGAGGATACCGCCTTCACCACCTGCCCGCCGGTTAAAGCGCTGGTTAATGCCTTCCCGTTAAACATATTGGAAACCAACGGATTTAACGATACCTGCAAAATAGTATTCCCTATGCCAAGAAGCGCAAAGGCAAGATAACAGGTTACCCTGTCAAAAATAAAGAAGGGTAAAAACATCCCGACAATAGTAACCACCATACTGATGAGTACGGTGCTTCTTCTTCCTATCTTATTCATTACTATAGCAGTAGGATAGGAGAGAAGAAAAAACCAGATAAATACTACAGAGGGAAGAAACCCCGACATGGCTTCGGAAAGATTAAACTCATCTTTCACATAATTGGTAGAGATGCCTACAACATCTACAAAACCCATAACAAAGAAGCCGAAGAAGATCGGCAGTAAAGAAAGGATAAAAGTGTTTTTTTTCATAAAGTATCTTTTTACGTTTATTATTTCAAAAATTCAAATTAAATGTAAATGCAAAAAAACAAGAATTTTGTTATATCGGGATTTTTAAAAAAAATTTCTTCAGTCTAAAAAATTTAGCCATATTTCATATATTTTTGCCGCCCAAAAGCGGTAGTAAGTGATGTGCAATAAAACCACAAACCGCAAACCTCAAACCTCAAACCGCATTTATTATGATTAAAGAAATTCTAAAAACCCCTGAAAAGTTTGGCATCGGAAACCCGGTGGAAGTCAAAGGTTGGGTGCGTACCAAACGCGGTAACAACGCAGTGGCATTCATTGCTTTAAACGACGGCTCTATCGTGCACAATATTCAAATTGTTGCTGACCTTGCCAATTTCTCCGAAGAACTGATGAAACAGATTACTACCGGCGCGTGTTTGCGTGTTACCGGAAAATTAGTAGAATCGCAAGGACAAGGACAAACCGTTGAAATTCAAGCGGAAACTATTGAGATTTACGGTGGCGCCGACTCTGAAAGCTATCCATTGCAAAAAAAAGGACACAGTATGGAGTTTCTTCGTGAAATTGCGCACTTGCGCCCCCGAACCAACTATTTCGGATGTGTGTTGCGTTTGCGCCACGCGTTGTCGTATGCCATCCATACTTATTTCAACAATAACGGCTACTTCTATATGCACACGCCCATTATCACCGCTTCCGATGCGGAGGGCGCCGGCGCTATGTTCAACGTAACTACTTTCGATTTGAACAGTGTACCGAAAAATGCAGAAGGAGAGGTGGATTTTTCGCAGGATTTCTTTGGAAAACACACCAGTTTAACCGTTTCCGGTCAGTTGGAGGGTGAACTCGGCGCTATGGCGTTAGGAAGAATCTATACCTTCGGACCCACTTTTAGAGCGGAAAACAGTAATACTCCCAGACATTTAGCCGAATTTTGGATGATTGAACCCGAAGTGGCATTCTTCGATATTACCGACAATATGAACCTTGCCGAAGATTTTATTAAATTTTTAGTGAATTATGTGTTGGAAAACAACTACGACGACATCCGGTTTTTAAACGATATGTTTGATAAAGAATTGATTGAACGTTTGCGTTTTGTGTTGGATAATGAATTTGTGCGCTTAACTTATACGGAAGCCATTGATATTTTAAAAGCATCGGGTAAAAAATTTGAATACAGGGTAGATTGGGGTGTGGACCTGCAATCGGAACACGAAAGATATTTAGTTGAAAATCATTTTAAGAAACCGGTAATTTTAACCGACTATCCCAAAGCGATTAAAGCGTTTTATATGAAACAGAACGAGGATGGCAAAACCGTTCGCGCTATGGATGTGCTTTTCCCGAAAATCGGCGAAATTATTGGCGGCTCAGAGCGCGAAGCCGATTACAATAAGTTGCTTACCCGCATCCGCGAACTCAATATCCCTGAAAAAGATGTGTGGTGGTATTTAGAAACCAGAAAGTTCGGAACTGCACCCCACGCCGGCTTCGGACTCGGCTTTGAACGAATGATGCTTTTCATTACGGGAATGACCAACATTCGCGACGTGATCCCATTCCCGAGAACCCCACAGAATGCGGAATTTTAATTTTATTTTTGTCGCCATTTCCTTCTTTTTTCTTCCAAAAACAGGTTAATCATAAAAAGTACTTTTCTGCATTTTGCAGTTTTTTAGTTAAAAACTGCATTTTTTTTCCTGTTTTTTGCACTTTCTCATCTTTTTTCAAAATTCTGATTATAACATAATTGATGTATATTTGCACCGAATCAAAATCAATTATTAACTACTAAATTTTACTATTATGTTTTTCAATCCAATTTTTATTAGCCCATACACCGATTTCGGCTTCAAAAAACTTTTCGGTGAAGAAGATTGTAAAGATATTCTCATTGATTTCTTAAACGAGCTTCTTAAAAATGAACAAGGAAATATTCTTTCACTCACTTTCCTTAAAAACGAACAACTTGCTTCAAGCAAAAATTATCGAAATGCCATTTTTGATTTGTATTGTGTTACCGATAAAAATGAGCATTTTATTGTAGAGATGCAAAAATCAAAACACGATTTTTTTAAAGACCGTATGGTTTTTTACAGTACTTTTCCTATCCGCGAGCAAGCGAAAGAGAAAGGCTGGAACTATGAATTAAAGCCCGTTTATTGTATTGCCATATTGGACTTTGTATTTGATGAAGATAAACATAATCTTGAAAAATTTCGCTACGACGTCAAATTGACAGATATAGATTCTCATAAAATATTTTATGATAAACTGACGTTTATCTATTTGGAAATGCCCAAATTTAATAAAAGACTTGAAGAATTACAAACAGGTTTTGATAAATGGATGTATATTATAAAGAATATGGAGGGTATGAAAAAACTTCCGGAACAGTTGCACAATCCAATTTTTGACAAATTTATGGAAAAAGCACGTATGTGTAATCTTGACGAACAGGAGAACTGGGCTTATTTCGATAGTTTAAAAAGTATGCGGGACTGGTTTGCTATTTTCGATACAGGATACCGTGAAGCATATTCAGAAGGAATGGAAGAGGGGAAAAAAGCCGGAATAGAAGCCGGAATAGAAGCCGGAATAGAAAAAGGAATAGAAAAAGGAATAGAAGCCGGAATAGAAAAAGGAATAGAAAAAGAAAGATTTGATCTTGCAAAGAAAATGAAAAATATTGGAATGGAAATAGCTAACATTGTTGAAGTGACCGGCTTAAATGAAGAAACGATACAGCGTCTTTAATCCCTCAAAATTTCATATACTTTTGCAGTATGAAAAAACCTACCGCTTACCGCCCACCGTTCACCGTTCACCGCATACTGCTTTTTCCCCTCTCCCTCATTTACGGAATGGCTGCTACAATCCGTAGAAAAATATTCTTGCATCCTAAAACATTTGCCGTTCCTACTGTTTGCGTAGGCAACTTGCGCGTGGGAGGCACAGGAAAAACGCCATTTGTAGAGTATCTTGCTAAATTTCTGTCTCAAAATTATCAAACTGCAATTCTTAGTCGGGGGTATGGCAGAAAAACAACCGGCTATATCAATGCCGGTGAACCCCAAAACCTCAGTAGCAAAATCATTGGCGATGAACCGATGCAATATGCTCAAAAATTTCCAAATGTGGAGGTTGCCGTGTGCGAAAAAAGAAAAACCGGTATCCAAAAATTACTACAAAAAAATCCTGAATTAGAAGTTGTTATTTTAGACGATGCCTATCAACACTTATCCGTAAATTATTCATTAAAAATAATATTAACCGAATATGACCGCCCATACTTCAATGACTATCCATTACCTTCCGGAAGATTAAGAGAGTGCCGAACCGCCGCAAAATACGCAGATATCATTATCGTTACCAAATGCCCGGAAAGTTTAACAAATGAGAAAAAAGCGTTTTTTTTGAAAAAATTAAAACCACAAAAACATCAGGAGGTCTTTTTTACAAAAATTGGATATCCGGCGAGCGGTGTATGGGAAGTGCAGGAGGCAAAAAGTGTCTTGTTAATTACAGGCATTGATAATCCGAAACCGCTTGTGCAATATTTAGAAACACAATATAATACTGTTCACAAACTTCATTTTCCGGATCATTATTTGTTTACAAAAAATGATATTCAAAAAATTATTCGTTTAAAAGAAAAATGGGGTGGAGAAAAATGCACGATTATTACTACTGAAAAAGACGCCACTCGTTTACAGGCATTTGAAAATATGCCTGAATATTATACTATTCCTGTAGAAATTGTTTTTTTAGAAAACGAAACTGTTTTTAAAGAAAAACTACTTTCTTTGTTGCCTCATCATGATGCGTAAAATTATACTGTTTTTCGGATTATTATTGTTATGGATGGCGGGGTTTGCTACGCACCAGCGCGCCGGAGAGATTACGTATAAACATTTGAGCGGATTAACCTACGAATTTACAATCATTACTTATACTTATACGCCCAGCACAGCTGATAGACCCGAAATTCCTGTGCACTGGGGCGATAACTCCATTGATACCATTCCGCGACTTTCTAAAACTTCTGTGGGAACAGATATTTCTAAAAATGTATATGTGGCGAAACACACTTTTTCCTCTTGGGGGGTCTATTCGGTTACTTTTGAAGACCCCAACCGAAACTCCGGAATTATCAACATCCCGGGTTCAATAAATATTCCGTTTTTTATTGAAACTATTTTAGTTATCAATCCGTCTCTGGGAGCAAATAATTCTGTTCAATTGCTAAACCCGCCTTTGGATAATGGTTGTGTTGGGGTTACTTATTACCATAATCCAGGCGCTTATGACCCCGATGGCGATTCGTTGTCGTATAAATTGATAGATTGTCGCGGAATGGACGGGCTTCCCATTCCGGGATATACCTTGCCGCAAGCTTCACAATATATTTCAATTGACGAAATTACCGGAGATTTAGTTTGGGAAACTCCTATGGGATTAGGCGAATACAATATTGCCATTTTGATTTCCGAATACCGAAAGGGGCAATTTATAGGCAGTGTGGTGCGCGATATGCAAATCACTATTGCTGCTTGTGATAATAAACCACCCAAAATTTTTTGTCCGGATACTTGCGTAATTGCAGGCAATTTTCTCTCTTTAGATATTTTAGTTACAGATGAAAAATCTACTCAGGTAACACTCACTGCTACCGGTGCACCCTATATGGTAACTACTTCGCTACCAATTCCCATTAATGTGTCGGGCGCGCCTCCCTTACCAACCAATTTTGATTGGCAAACCGTTTGTGCACATATCAAAAAAAATCCGTATCAACTGTTATTGAAGGCTACCGATAACGGTCCCCAAGTCCATTTAACATCTTTTAAAACAGTTAATATCAATATAATAGCGCCTGCGCCTCAAAATCTAACCTCAAATCCTATAAAAAATTCAATTGCTTTAGAATGGGATACTTACAGTTGTTCTAATGCAAAAGAGATTCATATTTATAAAAAATCAGGCGCTTCCAATTTTGAGCCAGATATTTGTGAAACAGGTATCCCTTCTCATCTCGGATTCCAATTCTTAGCCAAAATCAACAGTTCAAATACTTATTATTTGGATGACGGAACTATTATTCCGGTGGTGCACGGACGCGAACACTGTTATCGGATAGTGGCTGTTTTTGCGGATGGCGCTGAAAGCATTGCCTCAAACGAAACTTGCGCTGCCATTGTCAACGACGCGCCTATGATTACCAACGTAGATGTTACACAAACCTCTGAAAACGAAGGAACTATTTTTGTTTCGTGGCTTGTCCCCCCCGAAATTGATGTGGTTAATTTTCCGGGTCCTAAATATGAATATCGAATCTTTCGCTCCACAAACGATAAAAATAATTTTGAATATATCGCAACAACCTATTCATTATTTGATACTTCATATTTAGATAAATTATTAAACACAAAAGAGATACAATATTATTATAAGATTGAATTTTGGGGTGAAAACAAAACGGGTGAAATTGAACTCATTGAAACTTCCAACCCTGCTTCTTCTATCGTTTTATCTATAGAAGAAACAGATAAACGATTAATACTAACGTGGAATGAAGATGTTCCCTGGGAAAATTATGCGTATAGCATTTATCGTTTCAATGACAACACACAACAATTTGATTCATTAACCACAGTTTTTGATAATTATTATGAAGATTTTGGGTTAATGAATGGTGTAACTTACTGTTACTATGTTAAATCCGTTGGGCAATATCTGCTTCCCGATACAGTGGCGCCCCTTTATAATCGTTCGCAGGTACAGTGTGGCATTCCGGTGGACAACATTCCGCCCGACACGCCCGTTACGGAAATTAAAACCGACTGCGATAAGGTTACTTTTTTGTGGACATTTCCAAATTCTGATTCCTATTTAGATGCTTATCAATACTATATCTATTATCAGCCCAACTACCAAACGGAAATGTTCTGTATTGATTCTTTTCCAAACTTTGAGGTTTGTTTTCCTACTCCGTGCAGACATATTATTGAAAATCTCCCTTCCATAACAGGTTGTTATGCAATGCTTGTTAAGGATGAAACGGGTAATATTTCGGAATTAACCTCCAAACTTTGTTTCGATGTGGACGAGTGTAATACTTACCGGTTGCCTAATGTTTTTACTCCTGATGGCGATGAGTTTAACGAAACGTGGCGACCATTTCCTTATTCAAACGTGGAAAAAATAAATTTAGAGGTATATGACCGTTGGGGAAAGCGCGTTTTTAAAACTGAAGACCCTAATATTAACTGGGATGGAAAAAGTGAGCACACACACCGCCCGCTCCCCGAAGGCACTTACTATTACGGCTGCGACGTCTTTTTATACACATTAGACGGGGTAAAAAAGAAATTTTTGAGTGGTATTGTAATCATTTTGCGGGGGAATGGCGCCAGACAAAACCGGTAGGCGAGAGCAAAAGACAGCACATTAGGAAAAAAACCAGGTTGAAACCTGCATTTACTCTTCAACCGTAAAATTGATAAAATCCACCAACGGTTTTACCGCCTTAAAACCGTTGGAAACATAAGCGCTAAAGTCTTCTTTTAGCGCTTTTTCCGGTTTAAAGTAATGTGAGGTGAAAAAATGTTTATTCTTTAATAATTCTATGTCAGGAAAATCTTTGGGAAAGTCAGCCGGCGCTTTTTTCAGTTTTTCAATCTCTTCAATGCCTTCAGGGTAATATTTTTTGAAATCAGGGGCATTGAGAATCGCTTTAAACTCATCAATTTGATAATAAATCTCTTTTCTAAGTATTTTAAGATATTCGGGCAGGGGCATATAAATGCCGCCACCAAAAAACGACTCTTCGGGGTCTAAATGAAAATAGTATCCGGCTAAATCGGAATTTTTCCCGCCGTTTTTTGCAAAATAGACACCAAAATGCGTTTTATAAGGTTCTTTGTTAGGAGAAAAACGCACATCGCGGTAGATGCGAAATATACATTGCTTTATTTCAATATTCTGCAATGATTTATCGAAAGATTTCAGATTTTCCAACAAACTGTTTGCAAAATCTTCATAATTTTTCCGTGCTCTGTCGGCTTCGGTTTTGTGTGTTTGAAACCAGTCGCGGTTGTTGTTGGTTTTTAATTCTGTTAAAAACTGTAATGTTTCGGGGTTAATTTTTGCCATAATAAAATTTTCTGCAAAGAAAAGAAAAAAAATATACTTTTGCCACTCAAAATTGCGGATGTGGCGTAATTGGTAGCCGCGTTAGACTTAGGATCTAATGTCGAGAGGCGTGGGGGTTCGAGTCCCTTCATCCGCACAAAA
>WRGQ01000096.1 GCA_009787115.1 Bacteroidota bacterium | reverse complement strand
AAATTGGGCGCATCATTCAAACATCTTGAAAAAGAGAATATTTACGAACTCTCTGCGCCACAACTCACCGGCGACTATATGTTGCTGAATGAAGCCTCTGTTACCGGAACTGCCAATATTGTAATGGCTGCCGTGCTGGCAAAAGGGACAACCACCATTTTTAACGCTGCCTGCGAGCCTTATCTGTTGCAACTCTGCACGATGCTTAATAACATGGGTGCAAAAATCGGCGGCATCGGCTCCAACTTGTTAACCATTGAGGGTGTGGAAAGTTTGCACGGCTGCGAACATACCATTCTGCCCGATATGATTGAAATCGGCAGTTTTATAGGCATGGCGGCGCTTAATCGCTCTTCTATTACCATTAAAAACTGCGCTTGTAAACATTTGGGAATTATCCCCTATACCTTTTCAAAATTAGGAATACACATACAAGAAATCGGCGACGATATTGTAGTTCCCAAATTGGAACATTACGAAATTGAACGTCAATTAGACGGCTCTATCCTCACGGTCAGCGATGCGCCGTGGCCCGGCTTTACTCCCGACCTTATCAGTATTGCATTGGTAACAGCAGTGCAAGCCAAAGGCAGCGTGTTAATTCACCAAAAGATGTTTGAAAGTCGGTTGTTTTTTGTTGACCACTTGCAAAATATGGGCGCACAAATTATTCTTTGCGACCCGCACCGCGCTACCGTTATCGGACTAAATCATAAAAAGCAACTGCGCGCTACTAATATGTCTTCGCCGGATATTCGTGCCGGCGTGGCGCTATTATTGGCTGCTTTATCTGCGCAAGGCGAAAGCGTTATCCAAAATATAGAACAGATTGACAGAGGGTACCAAAATATTGTGGAACGACTGAACGCACTGGGCGCAAGGATTGTGAGATTTAGAGATTAGTGTTTAGTGATTAGTGATTTTATTTTACAGGTAAAACCAAATGGAAACCACAATATTCATTTTTAATGTGTAATTTTATACACCAGTTCTTTTAACAACTCTTCATCGGGTAAATTGCTGTCCACCCCTTTGGTTTTAGCATCATATTCGCGCAAAATGCCGATAATTTTTTGAAGTTCTAAAGTAGAATGGTTTTGTGCGTATTGCACATTGATTTTCTGTATAAAATCGTTCTTCCCAAAAATTTTGGCTTTGGCTTCTATGGATTTATCGGATAAATTATAGGCTAACAGTTTTAGATAGAAAGAAGCCAAACTATTAATAGTAAGCACATTGGGCGTTGTTTTAATATTTTGACAAAAGTAATGAACAATTTTATAGGCTTTGTCTATTTTTCGTTCTGCCAGCGCATTTTGAAGTTCAAAAACATTATATTCTTTGCTAATTCCGATATGTTTTTCAACGATATCGGCAGTAATTTCGTTGTTTGGCGGAAGGAAAATCGTGAGTTTTTTCAATTCATTATCAATGCGGCTCAAATCCACACCGATATTTTCTGCCAGCAGATTAGCCACTGCGGGCTGTATCCTAAACTGATAATTGCCGACATGCGTTTGTATCCACGCAGGAAGTTTGTAATCTTTCATCTTTTCGGAAAGAAAAACTACGCCGTTTTTTTCGACGGCTTTTAACTGCGTAACTTTTAGTGTAGCATACTTGTAACAGATTACGACAATGGCAGTTGGAGACGGATTTTCGGCATATTTGAGCAATCGTTCCATATTTTTCAACTCTTTAGCCTCTTTCACAATCACGACGCGCTTTTCCGTACCGAATGGAAACTCTTTAGCCATAGCAATAATCTCATCAGCATCGGTTTCTTTGCCGTAAACCAATATTTGATTAAAATCGCGCTGCTCTTCCGACATAGCGTTTTCTTCAATATAATTAGAGATTTCGTCAATATAAAACGGTTCATCGCCCATTAAAACATAGATGGGCGCAAACTGGCGCTTTTTAAGTTGGGTGATAATTTGGTCGTATGTCATTTAGGGTTAATTACAGGTTTTTAAAGATAAATTCCGACATTAAGGTATATAGGTGCAATCTTGTGTTTCCGCCGGAGATGTTGTGATTTTTGTTGGGGTAGAAAAACATTTCATACTGTTTGCCGGCACTATTCAAAGCAGTTACAAGGTCTATCGAGTTTTGAAAGTGCACATTATCGTCTGCCGTGCCGTGAATCAGCAAAAATTTGCCTTGCAGTTTATCTGCCCAAAACACCGGTGAATTTTCGTCGTAACCCTCAGGGTTTTCTTGCGGTGTGCGTTGAAACCGTTCGGTGTAAATGTTGTCGTAATAGCGCCAGTTGGTAACCGGCGCCACAGCGATAGCCATAGCAAAGGCATCTTCTCCCTTAAAGAGAGAAAGCGCTGACAGATAGCCGCCAAAACTCCACCCCCAAATCCCAATTCTATCAGGGTTTACGTAAGGCAGTGTTTTTAAATACTTTGCAAAAGCAATTTGGTCGTCGCTTTCATATTTTCCCATCTGTTTGTAAATCACTTTCTTAAAGGCATCTCCTCTGCAGCCGGAGCCGCGCCCGTCTGCACAAGCTACTATATATCCGTGCTGTGCCAGATATTGATACCACACTTCTACGTTGAAATTCCTGTTTACTTCTACGGAACCGGGCCCCCCGTAAGTGTAAACCAAAACAGGATATTTTTTTGCAGGGTTAAAATCGGCGGGTTTCATCATCCAGCCGTCTATAGTAACTCCTTCTATGGTTGTAAACTGGAAAAACTCTTTATTCACACAGTTGTACTCCTGCATTTTCTCTTTTAGTTTGGCATTGTTCTGTAAAATACGCAACTCGTTACCTTTGTTATCATTAATAGTGTAGTATTGAGGTTGAGTCTGAGTAGAAAAAGTATTTCGATAATAATTACCTGTGGCGCTGAATGATACGGCATTCCAGCCTTCTCCCTTTGAAATTCGCGTTTTCTTTTTTCCCAAAAAATCAATTACGAACAGATTACGACCCAACCTGTCGTTTTCATTCGACAAATAATAGATCTGTTTTGTTTTTTGATTGACATACTCTATAGAAGCAATCTCCCAGTTTCCGGAGGTCAATTGTTTTATATTTCCATTAAAATCAACTAAATAAATATGATTAAACCCATTGCGTTCCGAAGTAAGAATCATAGAATTATTGTTAGTTAAGAAGTAGTAATTATGGGTAACATTCAACCAGTATGGATTTGTATCAGTGAAAACAATAGAATAATTATGATTTAATACATTATATTTTACAAACTCTAATTTGTTCTGTAATCTGTTTAACTGTAAAACCATAAGATCGGTAGAATTGGAAAGCCAATAGAGGCGTGGGTAATACACTTCTTCGTTCGTTTTAATATCAACTTTTACACTTTTGTTATTTTCAGTATTATACACATAAATTTCTACTAAAGAGTTCTCCTCGCCGGCTTTGGGATATTT
Source organism: Bacteroidota bacterium (assembly GCA_009787115.1). Lineage (GTDB taxonomy): Bacteria > Bacteroidota > Bacteroidia > Bacteroidales > WCHB1-69 > WRNX01. The sequence continues at coordinate 5,931 of WRGQ01000096.1, read as the reverse complement.
GTATTTATATGCTTCCGGATACAACTCGCCCCACATCGTCATAGAAAACTCTTTGACATTACTTTCATCGAAACGCATATATGCCAAATACTTACCGTTTGGCGACCAAAAGAATGTTTTTGCAATATCCAACTCTTCTTCATACACCCAGTCGGGCAGTCCGTTAAGAATATGGTTTTCCTTGCCGTCGAATGTAACCTGCACTTCTTTTCCTGTTTTAAGTTCCAGATAAAACAGATTCAAATTGCGCACAAAAGCAATCTTGTCGCCATTATCTGAAAAAGTGGCAAAACTAATTTTTCCTTTTGCTTTATCGCTCACGGGGATTATTTTATTTTCTTTAATATCAAACAGATAATAAAACCCTTTGGATGTTCTTCTGTAAATATATTCCACCTCAGTAGCCAACAACATTTTATTTTCATTTTTAGAAAACGAGTATGAATTGATTTTGGAGATGGTTAAACTATCATCAGATAAAGAGGTTAGAATATCGTTGGATAATAATGTGGTAACATATTCTCCTGTTGCAAAATTGTGTTTGTCAATAGTATTTTTTGTAGTTACAGTATAAAAGTCGCTTGCGGGCATAGGTTGAAACCCTGCTACGCCCTCTCCGCGCAAGACTCCCTCTTTAAAGATATTTTCTAAGGTAAGTGTTTGAGAAAAAGCGGTAATAGCAACTGTTGTTACAATAATGAGGAAAATCTTTTTCATAATGAGTTTGTTGTAATTTAAGAAAGTTTGCAAAAATAATAATTATCAAAAACAAAAAAATGTTATTTCGCGCATTTTTATAAAAACACGGTAACAATGGAAATTTCAACAAAGTACGACCCTAAAGAAATTGAAAACAAGTGGTATAAATTTTGGGAAGATAATCAATTCTTCGCTTCTACGCCCGATGAACGTCCGCCTTATACAATAGTTATTCCGCCGCCGAACGTCACCGGAGTGTTGCACATGGGACACATGCTTAACAATACTATTCAAGATGTGCTGATTCGCCGCGCCCGTATGCTGGGCTTTAATGCGCTGTGGGTGCCTGGTACCGACCACGCTTCCATCGCTACGGAAGCAAAAGTGGTAGCGCTATTGAAAGAAAAAGGAATTGACAAAAATTCGATTACTCGTGAAGAGTTTTTAGAACACGCTTGGGAATGGAGAGAAAAACATGGCGGCATCATTTTGCAACAACTCAGAAAGTTGGGGGCTTCCTGCGACTGGAATCGCACCAAATTTACGATGGATGAGGATTTATCGGAATCGGTAATTGACGTGTTTATTGATCTGTATGAAAAAGGGAAAATCTATCGCGGCGTGCGTATGGTGAACTGGGATCCGAAAGCGCTGACCGCTGTTTCCGATGAGGAGGTAATCTATCAGGAAGTGCAATCGAAACTCTATTATCTTCAATATAAAATTGAAAATACTGAAAATGAATATGTAACTATTGCTACTACACGTCCCGAAACCATTTTGGGCGATGTTGCCGTGTGTATGCACCCCGCAGATGAACGGTTTCAACATTTAAAAGGAAAACGCTGTATTGTTCCGTTAGTAAATCGCTCTATCCCTTTAATTTATGATGAATATGTAGAACGCGAATTTGGTACGGGCGCACTGAAAATTACTCCCGCCCACGATATTAACGACTACCATATCGGTATTACGCATAAATTACCCTCTATCAATATTTTTAACGAAAATGGAACACTCAACGAGAATGCGGAAATTTTGGTTGGTGTGGACAGGTTTGAAGCACGCAAACAGATTATTCCTTTATTGGAAGCTGCCGGAAATTTGGTGAAAATTGAAGATTACACTAATAAGGTAGGCTTTTCGGAGCGTACCAACGAAGCGATTGAGCCGAAACTGTCTATGCAATGGTTCTGCGATATGGCAGCATTGGCAAAACCGGCATTGGAAGTAGTAGTAAACGACACGATTCGCTTCTATCCCGACAAATTGAAAAACACTTACTCCTACTGGATGGAAAATGTAAAGGACTGGTGTATCAGCCGTCAGTTGTGGTGGGGACACCGTATTCCTGCCTATTACCTTCCTAACGGAGAGGTTGTTGTAGCAAAAACCAAAGAGATGGCATACGAAAAGGTGGTGGCAAAGTTCGGCGTTCAATTTGCTATGGAAGATTTGAAGCAAGATGAAGATGTGGTGGATACGTGGTTTTCTTCGTGGTTGTGGCCTATCTCGGTGTTCGACGGGTTGCGCTATCCCGATAATGAAGATATTAAATATTACTATCCCACTGCGGTGTTGGTTACGGCGCCCGAAATCATTTTCTTTTGGGTAGCGCGTATGATTATGGCAGGCTTGGAGTGGCGCCGCGAAATTCCGTTTAAAGATGTATATTTTACAGGAATTGTGCGTGATAAACTTCGGCGTAAAATGTCAAAATCACTCGGAAACTCGCCCGACCCGATAGAACTGATGGAGAAATACGGCGCCGACGGCGTGCGCGTGGGTATGCTGTTCAGTTCTCCCGCAGGAAACGACCTGATGTTTGACGAAACGCTTTGCGAACAAGGCAGAAACTTCAGCAATAAAATCTGGAACGCCTTCCGTTTGGTTAAAGGGTGGAAAGTTGCTGACGCCATTCCTCAACCAAAGCATACAAAAATTGCAATAGAATGGTTTAAAAACAGGTTAAACGAAGTTACTCGTCAATTGGATGACGATTTTACCAAATATCGTTTAAGCGATGCTTTAATTAATATTTATAAATTGATTTGGGATGACTTCTGTTCTATCTTTTTAGAAATTGTAAAACCGGCTTATCAACAACCCATTGATGCAAAATCATTAGAGGAAATCATAGATATTTTCGACCGATTGCTGCGTCTTTTACATCCTTTTATGCCTTTTATTACGGAAGAATTATGGCAATCCTTAGTAAAGCGCGGCGAAAAGGAGACCGTTATGTATGCTACAATGCCAAAATATGCAGAAAATCCCGATGAATCTTTATTATCAAATTTTAATAAAACCTTAGTAGTTGTAGAACAAATCCGCAGAATCCGTGCAGAAAAAAATATTCCGCAAAAGGTGGGACTGAAGTTGTGCGTGGTGTGCGGTGAGCGGTATGCGCTGAGCGGTGAGAACTCTCTTACGGTCTTACGGTCTTACGGTCTTACGGTCTCCAAAGAGGATATATTTTATGAAGTAATTAAAAAACTGTGCAATCTGGAAACCATTGAGTTTGTAAAAGAAAAAATGGCAGGAAGCGTGTCTTTTATTGAAAATAATATAGAATATTGTATTCCATTAACAGATACGATTAATGTAGAAGACGAATTAAAAAGATTAAAGGAAGAACTGAAATACACGGAAGGTTTTCTACAATCGGTATTAAATAAATTGTCGAATGAAAAATTTGTTTCAGGCGCACCGGAGCAAGTGGTTGATAACGAACGCAAAAAACAGACAGATGCTGAAACCAGAATCGCAATGTTGAAAGAGCAAATTGCTCAATTTTGAAGAAATATCTGAACTAAAACCATTGTTTCGTAAAAAAAATATAAGCCTCAATTATTCATAATAAAAAAAATATATTTTTGCACCCCCAAAAAAATGGGGGTTATTTTATTGTACAATTGACAAAGACCAATTGATTATTAACAAAAAAACAAAAAAGAAAAATGAAAATTCACATTAAGAAAGGCGACTCTGTGAAGGTAATTGCCGGCGATTCGAAAGGGCAGCAAGGAAAAGTGCTCGAAGTAATCGTTGACAAATACCGCGCATTGGTCGAAGGCGTAAATCTGGTGTCGAAGCACACCAAAGCCAATGCCAAAACCCCAAATGGTGGCATTGTGAAAAAAGAAGCTCCTATCCACATCTCAAACCTCATGGTTATTGACAACAAAGGAAACGCTACGCGTATCGGACGTAGATTAGGCGAACCCAAAAAAACGGGCGCAAAACCAAAATTAGTTCGTTATTCTAAAAAAACAGGAGAGGAGATCAAGTAATGTACACACCCAGATTTAAAGAAAAATACAACAAAGAAGTTGTTCCTGCTATTAAAGAACAATTTGGATTTCAATCCATAATGAGAGTACCTAAATTAAAGAAGATTTGTTTAAACCAAGGACTTGGGAAATTCGGTATCGCCGACAAAAAGTTGATTGATGTAGGTGTTAATGAAATGACCTTAATTGCCGGTCAAAAAGCGGTTTCTACCAAATCAAAGAAAGACGTTTCTAACTTCAAACTGCGTCGCGGGATGCCTATTGGTGTGCGCGTTACGCTTCGCGGAGATAGAATGTACGAATTTTTAGACCGTCTTATCTCCGTTTCTATCCCGCGTATCCGCGATTTTAGAGGTATCAGCGATAAAGGCTTCGACGGTAGAGGAAACTATACGCTTGGGGTGCCCGAACAGATCATCTTCCCCGAAATTGACATTGACAAAGTGGCTAAAATCAACGGAATGGATATTACCTTTGTGACCACAGCACGCAACGATAAAGAGTGTTTGGCATTATTAAAAGAATTTGGATTACCCTTTAAAAATCAGAAATAAACTATGGCAAAAGAATCGTTAAAAGCAAAAGAAGTTAAGAGAGCAAAATTGATTGCCAAATACGCTGCCAAACGCGCAGAGTTGAAGAAGATTATCAACGGCAATGACTACGAAGCTAAAGAAGCGGCAATTGTTGCGTTGCAAAAATTACCCCCCAACTCTAATCCTATCCGTTTGCACAACCGCTGTAAACTCACCGGTCGTCCGAAAGGCTATATCCGCCAGTTCGGCATATCCCGTATCAATTTTAGAGAAATGGCAAACCAAGGGCTTATACCCGGCGTTAGAAAAGCCAGTTGGTAAAATTAATTACGAATTACGAATTACGAATTAAAAATTAATCATTAATCACGAAAAAAACAAATGAATACAGATCCGATTTCAGATTATTTGACCCGCGTGCGCAATGCCATTGCGGCAAATCATAAGGTAGTGGAAATACCTACCTCGAAAACCAAAAAAGAGATTACTAAAATATTGTTCGACAAAGGGTACATATTAAATTACAAATTTGAAGATGACGTTCACCCCGGTATTATCAAGATTGCGTTGAAATATCATCCAAGTACCAAACAGTCGGCAATTAATACCTTAAAACGTGTGAGCCGTCCCGGACTTCGTAAGTATGTGGGAGTGGACGAAATGCCATCCGTATTGAACGGACTGGGTATTGCTATCATTTCTACCTCGCACGGTATGATGACCGATAAAGAAGCCAAAACCCAAAATGTGGGCGGCGAAGTAATTTGTTATGTTAGTTAATAGGAGGAAATTGTTATGTCAAGAATAGGAAAATTACCCATTACGCTACCTCAAGGCGTAGAAGTCACAAGAGATGACAAAAGCCAAATCGTTACCGTAAAAGGTCCGAAAGGCGAATTGAAACAATATGTAGATGGCGACATCACTTTTACTATTGAAGAGGGAAAATTAACCCTCGCCCGTCCTACCGAACAAAAACGGCACAAAGCAATGCACGGTCTTTACAGAGCGTTGCTGTCCAATATGATAAAAGGCGTTTCGGAAGGTTTTGAAATTAAACAGGAATTGGTAGGTGTTGGATACAAAGCCGAAGCAAAACCCGGTAATATGCTGGAAATGAGCTTGGGATATTCACACAATCTCCTCTTTGCCCTCTGCCCCGAAATAACCGTTGAAACCGTGAATGAAAAAGGAAAAAACCCGCTCATTATTTTACGCGGTATTGACAAACAGTTATTGGGACAGGTAGCCAATAAAATTCGCTCATATCGTAAACCTGAACCTTACAAAGGAAAAGGTATCCGCTTTGCAGGCGAAATTGTACGTAAAAAAGCCGGTAAATCCGCTGAAAAATAACATTATAATTATTCAACTCATAAAGTTTAGAACATTATGGCATTTAA
>WRGQ01000095.1 GCA_009787115.1 Bacteroidota bacterium | reverse complement strand
CAGGCGTAGCCTGTGAAAAAGGTGTTAAATTGTTCATTTCTGCTGTGGTTTAAATTAATACTAAAATAACGCGACGAAAGTAGAAAAAAGATTTAACCAAATTTTGACTTGATAAAAAATAATTATCTACTTTTGCGGGTAATTTTTACACCTTAAAAATATGATGATTAAATTCAGATTTTCGCATTCCCTGTTACTCACTCTCTTATTATGTAATAGTTTATGTTTTTCACAATCAGGGAATTTATACCTTGACCGAATTACGGAAAACAGAGACAAGTACGCAATATTTCAAAAAAATTTCAATCCGCTTAAATACGACCCTGCAATTCTAAAAAGTTGTTTTATTGCGATGATTGATGATATGAGGCAGCAATTATTTTATTGCACTCCTTTTGTGAATCTTCCTATGTTGGATTCGGCAGCGAAGATGCAGGCAGATTATCAAACTGAAAAAGAAAAACTTACCGATATTAATGAAGTGCCTTTTCAATATACGGCGCAACGGCTCAAGCAATACGGATTTACTGTACAGGGCACTGAGGTTGTCGCAAAAGCCAAAGCCCACCAAGGCGATAACGATTACTCTTATTACGATGTGTGCATAGAGTTATTGAAACCTCTGTTAAAATCTTCTTCAAGCGTGTCTGCTATGTTGTCGCCTCAATATACCATCTATGGATTTGCTTGTGGAATAGACAAAAATTACCGTTTCGTCTATATTTCGTTCGTCATGGGAAATGACCTTACCCATCAGGTTTTTAATTCTGTGATTTCCAAACAGAAAGATCTCCCCATTACAAAAGGTAACGCCGGACTTTCGTTTTATGATGATGCAATATGTAAAAAATGTGCGGATGACAATACGTTAGAACAGATTTACGATATGTTGTACTGGGACGAAAACGGCGATGTTTTTTTACAGTTTAATGATGCTAAATATGTAAAAAAACTGCTCACCAAAGCAGGAAATGCCATTGTGCTGGATTTTATTCAAAAAGAACAATACAACTGCCGCGTGCCGCAGGTAGATCACAACAAACCTTTTAGAGGAATGGTATCCAAACCCATTGCTATTGAGAAGATTTTGGCTTCCAACGACTCTACGCCCAAATCGAATCTGTTTCACGCTAAAATCGGCGCCATTCCGCAACAAATTGAACTCACGAAGGCTATTGATATTAACATCTTATTGCTCAGTGATAAAAAAGTGGTTTGCAGAACGTTGATCAAAAAAAATATACAAGATATTAAAACCTCCGACTTAAAGGCAGATTCATTAATTCAAGGGCAAAATTACGAAGCAGCTCTGTACCGTCTTTCACATAGCCTTTCAGATTCAACGATTAATGAAACAAAACTGTTTTCTATTGTGCAGTTGGCTGCCCACAAGGAAAAAACATATTTAAGTCCCATTTTTACGCAGGCGGTACAAATGGCTGTACAAAGAGACCCGCGAAGATTATGTACTTTATTGGACACGTTCTCAATTTCTGTTTTTGATAATATTGAAGTGAAGAAAATATATTGTAACACCTGTAACTAAAAAAGATATGGATACAACCGCATTATTTAAACTTACATACGGACTTTACACGGTCTGTTCAAATGCCGATGCACAACAAAGCGGCTTTATCGGCAATGCCGTGATGCAAATTACGGCTGACCCTCAACAGATTTTAGTAGCATCGAATAAAAACAACTTTACTTCGGATATCATTAAAACCTCAAAAAAACTGACTGTTTCTGTTTTAAGCATCCATACGCCTATGGAGTTTATCAGTCGTTTCGGATACCATTCAGGGCGGGATACAGACAAATTTTCAGGCTGTGAGGTTTTTTATACCGATGAAAACCAACCTGTGGTTTTGGATAATGCAATAGCGTGGTTTGCCTGCGAAGTAGTAGCAACGATAGATGCCGGAACACATGAGATGTTTATTTGCAAAGTGTTGGACGCTGCCGTTACCCATACTGAAACCGAGCCGATGACCTACGATTATTTTCATAGGGTGTTGAAAGGAAAATCACCGAAAAATGCCCCTACTTATCAAATAAATACCAATTTTAATCAACCAACAAAAAAGGAGGAAATTATGAACTACGACATTTACGTATGCGACGTTTGCGGGTACGAATACAACCCTGCACAGGGCGACCCCGATAACGGCATTATACCGGGAACTTCATTCGACGCATTACCCGACGACTGGTGTTGCCCGTTGTGCGGCGTGGACAAAACCAATTTTTCAAAAATATAGAATGCAAAAAGGAATACTGATATTACTTTCCTTTATCTTTTTCATTTCAATTTATGCGCAAAAGGAGCAACTTTCGCCTGCTCAATCCGAAGGTCTCAAGGAAGGGCAAAGCAACTTTCGCGCAGGAGTTAGAATTGGGTTCTCCTGCTCGCAAATTACCGGCGATGGTTTCCCTTTTCAAGGATTTAATAAATTTGGGGCATTTGCAGGACCATTTGTCAATTTTCCCATTACAAAAAACGGTAAATGGTTTATTCAAACCGAGTTGAATTTTATTATGAAAGGGTGTAAACACGTGCCTAAATTTAACGAATATGGAAATATAGTCGGGCCTGTTATACACCAATATGTGTTACAATTGATGTATGGAGAGATTCCGTTGTTAGTGAAGTGGAAAATTATAAAAGGATTGGAATTGGAATTAGGACCGGCTTTTGGCATTTTATTTAAAAACACTGATGTTGAGAAAGTAGATGGTTATATCAACATAGGCGCTCCGCCTTTTTTTCGTTTTGAATTTGCCGGAATAATAGGTGTAAACTATCGCTTTTATAAACATTTGGGAGCGAGCCTTCGGTATGAAGGTTCTTTTTTGCCGGTACGAAAGCACACCCAGCACGACTATACATATCTGCTTGCCGGACAGCATAATCAAACATTTTGTTTTAGCGTGTATTATCAGTTTTAAGAGATGTTAGCAACCACCGGTCATAAAATTAATTTGGGATTACACGTTATTGAAAAAATGCCCTCCGGTTATCATACGTTGGAAACTGTTTTCTATCCTTGTCATCATTTTAAAGACACGCTTGAGATTACGCGCTCCGCTCAATTTTCTTTCACCGTAAAAGATGCCGATTTTCATTGTAAGGCGGAAGATAATCTGTGTGTAAAGGCGTATCGTTTATTACAAAACAAATATGATTTATCTCCTGTAGAGATAACGCTTACCAAACACATTCCGTCTGGGGCGGGCTTGGGGGGCGGTTCTGCCGATGCCGCCCTGACTTTGAAAATGCTCAATGAACTGTTTTCCCTGCAACTTTCTATAGAGCCACTTCACGAATTTGCCGTGCAGTTGGGCAGCGACGTCGCTTTTTTCTTATACAATACCCCGATGTACGCTACCGGAAGAGGCGACATTTTAGAGCCATTCACATTAGATTTGTCGAACTTCAGAATTGAGATTGTTTGCCCTGACATTTCCATTTCCACTGCACAAGCCTATAGCGCCATTACTCCGAAAAAACCGAAAGTTTCTTTAAAACAAATGATTCAATCCCCGATAGCAATGTGGAAAGAAAATCTAATGAACGATTTTGAAGAGGTTATTTTTAAACAACATCCAAAGTTGATGGCAATAAAGCAGGATTTTTACCGTCGCGGTGCGGTATACGCTTCTATGAGCGGCAGTGGCAGTGCGGTATATGGGATTTTTTGATGAGATGATTCGGAAAACCGAAAACACTTTCAATTCCTCACTCCATTCAAATTAAAAGAGGGGTCTCCCAGCAGATTGTACGCCTTCAGGTATCGTTCCTTGACTTTTTTTCTGATTCCTGCTGCGTGCGTAAAACGTCTCATACCGAGATTAATCATAGATGAAATGCTTTGTGCCTCCTGCTTCATAATTTCGTCAAATATTCTTTTCTGAATGATAGGGTCAGTGTTGGTTTGAGAAATAACAGACGCTCCAAAATAGGTAACTGCGCCCTTCTCTTTCGCTCTGATAAAAGCCTCACCGATGCTACAAGTTTGTGCGAAATTTCCGGTTTTACACGCAAAGGCAAAAACAAATGGAAAAACGGTATTTGTGGCAGTCAGGATGTCGACGCTTTCAAAGGTGAACGATTTTCCCGCAAAGGAAGTGAATACCCCGTGCCCCGCATAGATAAAAAACAGCGGATTATCGCTCAGCGCACGGCACACCGCCGTTTTGTCGGGTTTGTACAATTTCTCACAATCGTAGCCCAACGGAGTGAAGATATGTCGAACAATATATTCATTTCCATTGTGAAATGCACTTTTCATATATACTCTGTTCCAAACACCTTTTGCCTCATCGCCTGAAATAAATTTTGCTTTCTTCTTAAACAAATGCATATTTGTCTCCATATATATCGTTTTATCAATAATGTTTTGGAGTTGGCTTTCATTGGCAACTGAAAAACGTCCTAAAAAAACATCTGCAAAAAGGTCATTTCCAGATAAAAGCGAATAGCCCAAATCTGAAACAGGTTTATCCTTAACTTTTCCGGAAGGGATCCCCTCATAAGCAGGAATAGCATCCACATCGCCTACCAACAGCAGATAAGTGGGACGTGTAGCAGGATTATCATATTGACTTTGAATATATTTTTTAATAGATGAAGCCGTTTTACCGGAAACAGTTGTATTCACTACCTGAACATCAAACCCGATAGTTCTTTTATAATCTGCAAAAGTAGTGATGATACTGTCAAATGCAGGTGCCGTAATCATTAAGTATCGTTCTTTCGTATCGTTTTTTAAATTTTTCATATTTTGACAAACGACAGAAGAACAAGAAAATAAGAGTGCAGCACAACACAAGAGTGTTTTAATTTTGCACATTATTTCACAATTCGCAAAAATTCAACGGTTAAGTCCCATACTTGTTGTACGGTATCAATTTTCAGTTTTTCGTCGGGTGAATGTACTCCGCGCAAGGTTGGTCCGTATGAAACCATATCTAAATCAGGATATTTTTCAGAGAACAAACCACATTCCAAACCGGCGTGAATAGCCTTTACTTCCGGATCTTTTTTGAACAGGTTCCGATAGGCTTCCACTAATACTTTCAGGGCTTTGGAGTTGGGGTTTGGCGTCCAGCCCGGATAGCCGTCTCCGCTCTCTACTTCGTCGGCGCCAATAGTATAGAACGATGCGGAAACCATATCCACCGCATCCTGTTTTTTCGACTCTAACGAACTCCGCTGGCTGGTGGAAATGTAAATTTTGCCCTCTTTAAACTTAACGGAAGCTAAATTGGTAGAAGTTTCCACAAAGTTTGGAATATCCTGAGACATTGCCAGCACGCCGTGAGGACACACATAGAGCGCATTCATCAGGTCTATTTGCAGCAGTTCGTTCAAAATCTTCTTTGGCATTTTGGCTTCTTCAAAAGCAACCGTAACACCCGGGTCGGTAATGCGTAACTCTTCTTTATACGTTTTATCCATCTTTTGAAGATATTTTTCAAATGCTTCTTTTTTAGTAACAGGGATAACGATGTGTGCACGACCTTCGCGGGCAATAGCATTGCGCAAGTTGCCTGCGTCAATATCTGCAATAAAGAGATCAAAATCCTGATAGGCGTTCCATAAAATACGGTTGAGGAGTTTCACGGCATTTCCGCGCCCTTTGTTGATGTCGTCGCCGGAATGACCGCCCTGCAAGCCTTTTACATAGATATTGTAGGCTATCACATTTTTCGGCATCTTATCTTCCCATTCAATTTCGAGGATTGCCTGGGTATCTTTTCCACCGGCACAACCGATAAAGAACTCGCCTTCATCTTCCGAATCCAGATTCATCAACATTTTTCCTTTCATAAAATCTGCTTCAAGGTTAAATGCGCCCGTTAATCCTGTTTCTTCATCTACGGTAAACAGGCATTCTATAGGACCGTGTTCAATATCTTTGGCTTCGAGCAACGCCAACTGAATAGCAACGCCCATGCCGTCGTCGGCGCCCAGCGTAGTGCCTTTGGCTTTAAGCCACTCGCCGTCCACGTAAGGTTCAATGGCATCTTTGTCGAAATCAAATTTAGTATCGCTATTTTTTTCACACACCATATCCACGTGACTTTGGAAGATTACAGGGGTAACATTCTCTTTACCTTTGGTGGCAGGTTTAGCAATCAAAACATTGCCAATTTTGTCGCGTTTGGTGTCCAAGCCTAAGGTAGCGCCGGTTTCCAACAACCACGCTACAATTTTTTCCTCTTTTTTAGAAGGATGTGGAATTTTACAAATTTCGTTGAAATAATAAAAAACACGTTTGGGATTGAGATTTAAAATGTCGTTCATATAATTTAAAAATTTAAGATTTAAAATTTAAGATTTAAGGGTTTAAAGTTAATCATCTAATCATCTAATCCTCCAAGCCGGTAAATTTCTTATAGTAGATGGTGTATAAGCCAATAAATAAAACTGTTATAAAAATACCAAAGAATGAAGGTTTATAGTATCCGCCGATGATAAAATGCCCTATCCCCATTTGCACCAATTGAGAGATAGCGTAAATATGGAATCCTATCCTTTTCATTTTCAGCATATAGATAGCGCCGAGAAGAGAGGTGGCACAAAAGAACGCCAACAGATAAAACTTCCAAATCGGCGTTGCTGCCGTTTGTTCATAAATGTCTAAGACATTAGGCGGGAGTGTGGCTGATGAATTACGTAGCATATCCAATAATGCGGGAGCAAAAACAGGCATCAATAAATTGGTAAGCAGCGATAAACCGGAACCAATAAAAGTTAATATACATAAAAAAGTAAGAAATCCGGGGCGTTTGTTTTCTTCAAACGGTTCTTGAAAACAGGTAGGGGCGGTGTAATTTTCCATAAATATACAATATTAGAATACTCAACGCTGAAATTAGTTATATATTTTGTCACAATGATTGAATGTACCGAATAATACCTGCCATTTCATTCCAAACAGCCACGCATTTGCCCTTTTCCTCATAGATTCCAATTCTGGCGAAAGTTCTGCGGGCTGCAAATAGAAACTGTTGCCTTGCCACTTAAACGCTTGATGTGAATTAAGATTGATACAGCCTGATTTGCCCATGACCCACGATGATTGGGTAATTACAAAAGAATTATCGGATGTTGTTGCATCAAAAATATTGTCGCCGGTTGCGCTGTAACGGTAATTGGAAAAGGCTAAATTATAGATTGTTGGAAGAATATCCTTGTGTGAAACAAGACGTTTGGTGTCAATGTGGAGGTTTTTTGCATATTTTTCGGGGATATAAAAAGCCAACGGAACTGCAAAGCGGTACAACAACTCGCTGTCTCTATATGTAAATCCACCGGTCATAGCGTGGTCACCGGTAATAACCACAATCGTGTTCTCTCCGATGGGTGCATTACGAAGCGAATGTAAAAATTTACCCAAACAATCGTTGGCGTATTGAAAAGTTTTCATAGCGCTAAGAGTTTGTTGTAAATCTTTTGTAGTGCGAGCAAGCAGTGAATCAGGAAATTCTAATGGATAGAGTGGGTATTTTTTTGGAATTTTATGCGGGGAGTGGTTGGTAATGGTCATACAAATAAAAAATTGCGGTTGTGTATTCTTTTCTTGCAAATTTTGGAACAGAGCGTCAAACATATATTGGTCGAAGACGCCCCAATCTGCCTCTTCGGTTTTGGCATATATGGTTTTTAAATATTCCGCTCCGTACACATTTTTAAATCCTTGCGTGCGGCAATAGTTGCCCACATTGCGCCAACCGGTGTAACCCGCTGTAAGGTAAGAGGTTTTGTAGCCTTCTTTTTGAAAAGTCAAAGCAGATGAACTGCTTAACGGAATATTAGAATACTCCGACATAGAAAGCGCCGGACCCACATTATTCGTAAGAAAAGTTTCCAGCGCAGAGATTGTTCCATTATGAACAGGAAAACAGAACGGATAAAAAAACAGGTAAGGAATTTCATCTTCCAAAGCGCCTAAAAGATTAAACCGGCGGCTGTGAAAGTTAAAAAAATCGCTACTCCAGCCCTCCATCAGAACAATCACAATATTGGGCGGGACATTTTCTAAAAAAACGTCGTTAGCGGTTGTTTGGACGTCAAAAATAGTGCAACTATCTGTAATTATGCCTAAATTCCAATCTCTTTGAGCCTCTTCCAACGAATTAAATCCGTGAGCCGATAAGAGGTGGTTAATTGTTAAATGAAGAGTGTTACTCATTCTTTCCAAAATGGCTTCTTTAAGTTTGTATAATCCATTAGCAGCAGCATCGTTAAGGTGCAAATTGACCGAAAATACCAAATCGTTTTTTTGAAAAGGAAATGTGGAAACCGAACTGCGTGCGCCAAAAAACCATAATCCGATAGCAAGAATTATAACAACAATATGTGCGAAAAGATTGTTAAAACAAAACCATATTTTACTCTTTTTTTGCAGTAAATTAACAATCTTTACCCAGCCATACAGGGTTAAAATAAAAATCAGAATAAGAATAATTACCGGATAATCACTCCAAATCGATGCTATTACTTCTTTTGTTCCATCTTCAACAATACCGAAAAGCCTGTTATCAAAATGAGTTTGAAAATTGCGATAGTAAAAATAATCTACCACATTAATCCAAAAAATTACAACAAACAAGATGATATAGTAGCATTTATTTAAAAAGTGCATAAAGTGATTAAATTTTTCCATAAGTCGTTGTTTGAACAAAAACAGGATTCCTAAAAGGTTGAGAAATAATATAGGGGTTAAGGCGAAACAAAGCACAACCGTATCGCAGCGAAAGCCGTGCCAGAAACTTTTTAGCAGGTCGCCTTTATAGTTTTGCAGTATCTCCGTAGCATTTCCGTAAGTACATAAAAACAAGAGCCTGAATATCATAAACACGCCCAATAGAAGCAAATAAATCTTAATAATTTCCGATAAACGCTTGTAGAATTGTGTGTACATATTTTAGAATTACGAAGTGCAAAGGTAATGATTTCTTTGTATTACTCTTTTTTACATACTTTTGCCCC
>WRGQ01000094.1 GCA_009787115.1 Bacteroidota bacterium | reverse complement strand
TCAGATACGGAGATCTCTGCCGAAGAACTGTTGCAATTAGCAGAAGAGTTTAAAGCATTGGTGAAAAAACATTTGGGTGTGGAATTTCCGGACGATGCACGCACACAGTTAGAAGGCGGTATCAAAGCGGTTTTCAAAAGCTGGAACGGAAAAAAAGCAGTTTCTTACAGAAGAATTGAAGGGATTCCCGACGATTGGGGAACAGCAGTAAACGTGCAGGCTATGGTTTTCGGCAATATGGGCGATACCTCAGCTACCGGCGTTGCTTTTACCCGCGACCCCGCCACCGGTGATAATATCTTCTACGGCGAATGGCTTATCAACGCGCAAGGCGAAGACGTAGTTGCCGGTATTCGTACCCCTAACCCATTGAACAACGATACTAAAAACGAGCAAAACAAACACTTGCATTCTATGCAAGAGTTGATGCCCGAAACCTATAAAGAACTTTTTGAAATCCGTTGCATCCTGGAAAACCACTACAAAGATATGTTGGACATTGAGTTCACCATACAGGAAGGCACATTGTATATGTTGCAATGCCGTGTGGGGAAACGTACCGGAGTTGCCGCTTTGAATATGGCGTTAGATATGCTTCACGAAGGCAGAATCAGCGAAAAAGAGGTCGTTATGCGTGTAAATCCCGCACAGTTAGACGAGTTGTTGCACCCCATTCTGGACGGTAGAGACGAGGCAAAATATACTGTTTTGGCAAAAGGTCTTCCGGCAGGTCCCGGCGGTTCGGTAGGATTTATCGCACTCACCAGTGAAAAAGCAATTGAATACGCCCGCGCAAAGAAAAAGTGCATCTTAGTTCGCGAAGAAACCAATCCCGAAGATGTAGAAGGTATGCGCGCTGCCGATGGTATTTTGACCGCCCGCGGCGGAATGACCTCTCACGCTGCCTTAGTGGCACGCGGCTGGGGAAAATGCTGCATCGTAGGCTGCGACGCCGTGCATATTGACTTGGATAGCAATAAAATCAAAATCGCCGGAAAAGAGTTTAAAGAAGGCGACCTGTTAAGTTTGAATGGTACAAAAGGTTGGGTGTATGACCAGAAAATTGAGATGGTAGATGCTACAGAAAATCCACGTTTCCAAGAATTTATGAAGATTGTAGATCAATATCGTACGATGGGCGTTCGCACGAATGCTGAAACGCCGGAAGATGCACAAAACGCCATCAACTTCGGCGCGGAAGGTATCGGCTTGTTCCGTATTGAACACATGTTTTACGGTAAAAACAGCGAGCAACCGTTAGCAAAACTGCGCAATATGATATTGGCTGAAAATACTGCCGCCCGCGTTGTTGCTTTAAACGAACTGGAACCCTATATCAAAACTGCCGCAAAAGGCACGCTGAAAGTGATGGACGCCAAACCTTTAACTTTCCGTTTGATGGACCCGCCGTTGCACGAATTTGTACCCCAAACCGAAGAAAAACAACGCGAACTCGCTGCCGAAACAGGATTACCCTACGAGGAGATTAAAAGACGCATTGACGCATTGCACGAAGTAAACCCAATGATGGGATTGCGCGGCGTACGTCTCGGCATCGTATATCCGGAAGTTACCGAAACCCAATTCCGCGCACTCTTTGAAGCCACCGCAGAATTGATGAAAGAGGGAAAGAAACCCATATTGGAAATTATGGTACCTCTTACTATCAATGTAGATGAGTTGAAACATCAAAAAGCAATTGCTGACAAGGTGCAAAAAGAGGTGGAAGCAAAATTCGGGTTAAAAATAGATTACCTATATGGAACGATGATAGAGATTCCGCGAGCCACTTTGGTAGCCGATAAAATTGCAGGAGTTGCGCAATTCTTCTCATTCGGTACAAACGACTTAACACAAATGACCTTTGGCTTCTCCCGCGACGATGTGAATGCTATTATTCATAACTATATAGACAATAGAATATTGGATAACGACCCGTTCAATACGTTAGATCAGGAAGGAGTAGGGGAATTGGTTAAGTTAGGTATTCAGCGCGGACGTGCCACCCGTTCTAATTTGAAAGTGGGCGTTTGTGGCGAGCACGGCGGAGACCCTGCTTCCGTTGAGTTCTTCTTCAAAGCCGGAATGAACTACGTATCCTGTTCACCCTTCCGCGTACCTATTGCCCGCCTTGCTGCGGCACAGGCTGCTATAAAAGGTTGATAGATTCGGTGTGGTTACTTCGTACTGCGTGCGCACTTCAGTTCATATTTGTTCACGCAGGCAAAACCGTTAATCCGGTAAATTCTTAAAAAATTCGTGAATGTCATCTTCTAAAATAAAAGATGAGGAGTGATTGTCTTGCAGGGCTTTGTCCTGAAAATCCTCTTTGTTTTCCTGACGCAGGCGTTGAATGGCAGGGGTATCTACTAAAAACGAAAACTGGTCATCATCTTCATATTTGGGCTCATACGTACTTCTAATTCTTTGTGGACCGGCAACAAATCCGGCAACCGGCTCAGTCACCATCTCTCTCCTTATTTCAGGCGTTTCCCGTTTATTTAAAAAATCAAAATCATCTTCTTCCTTTATTGACTTTACAGGTTCATCTTTAATTATGGGTTCCATATTTATGGGCGACGAAGATGAAGTAACAGTAGTTCCTATGTCAACACTCCGTGCATCAGGTTGTCTATCTCCATCATACAAACCTTCGGCAGTTCCAACAGACCCGAATACTTTTATGTCTGCGGTATCATATTTGGAAATGATAACAGAAAGTTTGATTTTGTTTCCTAAGGTTGGGTCTTCGCTTCTTCCCCAAATAACGTGAGAATTTTTGCTTTTGAGTTCTTCAAATTTATCGGTCAGTTTTTCTAATTCCCAGATACGCAGTTTCTGTTCCGAACCGTAACTGATGCTGAAGAGGAAGTTTCTAGCGTTGGAGATATGTTCTTCGGTAAGCAATGGACATTTCAATACGTCTTCAAGTACTTCGTTGATTCTGTTTTCACCGCTTGCCTCGGCAATGCCGAGCATTGCTGCGCCGCTGTTGCGCATAATGGAACTGATATCGTTAAAGTCAATATTTTGCTCTAAATTAACAGTAATTAATTCTGCAATACATTTCACAGCATTTTTCAACACATCATCAGCATAGCCGAAGGCTTTGTCCAATTCTTCATCGTTGTAATATTTAATAATATTTTGATTCTTGATGATGATAAGTGAATCCACGTGTTTTTTAAGTTCTGTTACGCCGGCTTCCGCGAACTGTGCGCTGGTAGTGCCTTCAAAGCGGAAAGG
Source organism: Bacteroidota bacterium (assembly GCA_009787115.1). Classification (GTDB taxonomy): domain Bacteria; phylum Bacteroidota; class Bacteroidia; order Bacteroidales; family WCHB1-69; genus WRNX01. Next base: position 5,670 of record WRGQ01000094.1, on the reverse strand, counting down.
CAGCGTTACAACGGCTATGGTAAGGATACCCAGTTCCCGGGCAATTTCAGCCACTACGGGCGCAGCGCCTGTTCCTGTTCCCTTGCCCAAACCGGCGGTAATGAATAGCATCTTGGTTTCTGTGCCGATAAAATCTATGATTTGCTCTTTACTTTCCAAAGCAAGTTGTCGCGCTACTTCAGGATTAGCGCCTGCACCAAGTCCACTTTCTCCTAACACCAATTTTGAAGGTATCGGACTTGCTTCCAATGCGTTTCTATCTGTATTACAGATTAAAAAATCCACTCCGATAATTCCTTCTTTGTACATGTGTTTTACGGCATTTCCGCCGCCGCCGCCTACACCAATTACTTTAATAATGGATTGTGTGGTTTTTGAGCCATAATCAGGTGTGAAATCAATTCTTTCTCTCATAAAAATTATATGTTTTTTTAATTATGATGTTTTTTCTGTTAAATCGTCTAAAAATCCTTTAATACTATCCCAAATATTCTTTTTATTAGGCAGTTTTTTTTGTGGGCGAATGTAAGATTCGCTTCTGTTTTCTTCTTTTCTTCCTTTCTCTTTTTCTCCTTTTCTCTTTTTCTCTTTTTCTCCTTTTTTTTTAGTATCTTCCTCTTCAATGATCTGTTTACTTTTTTGAATACCGTGTTTCAACAGCCCCAGCGAAGTAGCGAACATCGGTTGTTTTAATTCCGCAGGAATTGAGTTCACATATCCAATATCGGGGATTCCTATACGGGTACTGCGTTGCAATGTATATTGGCACAGTTCTTTCAAATGTCTTAATGAAGAGCCGCCACCGGTCAGTACCACGCCTGCACGGATTTTTTTCTCGTAGCCGGATTCTGTAATGGCTTTTTGAATTTGATTAAGGACGTCCATTTGTACTCGTGAATAGATAATCTCTGCTAAAAAAGGCTCGCTTATCTGTTTGGGTGCATTTTCGTGGAATTGAGGAATGGTGATGAAATTATTTTTATTACTTTTTTCGATGACGCACGTTCCGTAGTTGCATTTTAATTTTTCAGCAAGATCTTCCGGAATTTGGCATACGTTTGCAATATCTTTGGTAATCACATTTCCACCGATAGGGATTACCTTTGTAAATACCGGATTTCCATCTGCATAAACAATTACATCGGTAGTGCCGCCGCCAATATCAACCAATACAACACCTTGTTGTTTTTCTTCGTGAGTGAGACACGACAACGAAGACGCAACAGGTTCAAGAATAATGTCATTCACTATAAGATCACATTCATTGATGCAACGGATTATTTTTTTTATTTCGAAATCATTTCCGGTAACAATTTGAAAATAACCTACAATACGTTCACCTAATTCGCCAACGGGATCGGTAGTTTCACGGATACCGTCAATAACAAATCGTTGAGGAATGACAGTAATAATTTTTTCACCCGGACTGACCGAAATATTTTCCAAATCTTCTACCATTTGGTCAATCTCGTCCTGACGAATCACTTCCTCTTTTCCGTTTCTTCGCATTACTACGTGTTTATATTCCTCGCTTTTGATGTGGCGGCCTGCAACGCCTGCGTAAACCGATTCAAAGTCTTGGTTGGAACGGCTTATTGCTGTGTTTTTAGCAACATTTATTCCATCAACAGTTTTATTGATATTAAAAATAAGTCCGTGTTGAACGCCTGTGGAATCGCCTTTACCATAACCTAATACATCAATTTTTCCTTCATTGTTTTGAAACCCGATAATTGCAGCTATTTTGGTTGTTCCAATATCCAAGCCTACTACAATTTTTGGCTGTTCCTGAATTTCTTTACTGTGTGCCATAATTAAGCCTTTGATTTAGTTGCTATAATTCTATTTTTGAAGCGCAAGTCTAATTGCACATATTTATCTTCATTCATATAGGGTAGAATATCTTTATACATATACATCAGCGATTTGAGTTTATTTTGAGCGTCTTGCGCTGTTCCCATTAAAATGGGAAGTTTCCCAACGGAGGGATATAAAATAATCTCCTGTTTATCATTAATATACAACTTGTGAAACAATTCTTTGTAAAAGGAATTTTCATTAATGAGCAGAGCCATTGAAAATAGTTCGTAAAGTTCGGAATTGTTACGTGAAACTGTTTCTTTTAATTGGAAAGAAGAAGGGATGGCTCCCTGTGCAACAATTACATCATTTTCAATTTTTGGTGTATATGGTAGATAGACGCCATTGACATCCAACAGAAATTTGTCTCCGTTTTGGGGTTGCACTTCTAATAAAATGTCATATAAAGTAACTTCAATTTGTAGCTTTGAGCCGATAAAATGTACTCTATCTACCGATTTTATGTAATTTTCTTTTGCAAGAATTTTATGAACTGAAGATAACTCAATCTCTTTAATTACTTTTCCTTCCCATTTTATATTATTTTGTTTCAATATGTGTAAAATATCTGATTTTGAATAAAGTTTAGATTCATTCGGAGCATTGATCAGAACAGATATTTGAGTGCAGGTTTTTTCATTTGATTTTACAATTGCCCAAACCATAAGAACCAAAATTCCCAAAAACATCAAAAAGGAAACAATAAATTTTAAGATTTTCATACCAATTGCAAAAAAATTCTACCGATGACAAAAATATGGAAAAAGAAACCATTTTTACAACAATTTTGTTACAAATAATAAACAGATTACTGTTAATATGTTGCACATTGTTAAAATAATAGGAAATCATATACGTTTATTTATGAAAACAAAGAAAATATGAAATTAAAACCTCTGATATTATGGTTTATTATTGCAATTTTTGCTTTATTATCGGCTATTTTTTTCCTGCTTTTTGTTAAAAAAGATACTCCAAAAAACAACATTAATTCTAAAGCATTAAAAGAAGCGCAACAAAGTCTTAATATTTGTATTTTACGTTATGAAAACGATCTTTTTTCTTTAGATATGAATAATTTACAGAAAGGGGTGGAACGATTGTCCAAAATATATCCGTCTTATCTTATTGAGCCGGGTATTTGGAATGTTCCGATGCAGATGGAAAGTTTAAAATCTTATTTGCAGGATACTGTTATTATAGCACTACATCAACTTGCAGAAAAGAATGTAAAAACGGAGCATTTATTAAAAGAACTGGAACCCGCGTTCGGATACTACAAGGTTTTTTACCCCAACGATTCTATTCCAAAAATTATTACCCTAATTCCCGGATTAGATACCGATATGCCTTCTGTTTATATTTATGATGACATTTTGTATATAAATGTTGATATGTATTTGGGCGCAGAGATTCCTTATTATAAGGCTGTAGGATTACCATTATATATAAGTGAGCGTTGCGAGTTTGTTTATTTGCCGATTGACATTTTCAAAAAAGCAATAGTGTATAAACATCTAAGGCAAGCGCCGCGAAATACACTGATTGATAATATGATTACAGAAGGAAAAAAGTTATACTTTACGGAAATGATGTTTCCCAATGTAGATGAGCGATTGATTATCGGGTATTCGGAAGAAAAATACAAGTGGGCAAATAACTACTTGGGTAATGCGTGGAATTATATCATTGAAAAAAACGAACTTTTTGGAAAGGGAGATACATTTATCCGCTGTTATATTGAGGAGGCTCCCTTTACCAAACCTTTTGGCAATGAATCGCCGGGAAGAATGGGCGTATTCACAGGTTGGAAACTCATTCAAAGTTATATGAAAAACAATCCGGAAGTTACTCTCTCTGAACTTATGCAAGATACTGATTATCAAAAAATCTTAAATTTATCGAAGTTTAAACCTCAACCAAAATAAGTTTCTTACAGGTTGCAGATATTTTTCCTCTCAATTTTTAATTACGTGTAAATAAGCATATTAATATTTTTTTGCAAAAAAAAATGCGGTTACCACTTGACAAACGCGTTTCTGGAATGTATATTTGCGGCGCAATATTAACTAAATCTTACTACTATGTCTGGAGTGAACAAAGTCATTCTTATCGGCCGCCTGGGCAAGGATCCCGAAGTGCGCGCCTTTGAAAACAATGTGAAAAAGGCAACTTTTCCATTAGCCACCTCTGAATTTCGAAAAGATAAAGAGGGCAACAAAATTGAATTAACCGAATGGCACAACATTGTGTGTTGGCGCAATTTGGCTGAAACTGCCGAACAGTTCCTTACCAAAGGGAAATTGATCTATTTGGAAGGAAAGATTCGTACCCGAAACTGGGAAGATAACGGCGTAAAAAAGTACATCACCGAAATTGAGGCAGGTACTTTTACTATGTTAAGTCCTAAGGAGGAAAACAAATCCACAGAAACGCAAGTTCTAAATGTACCCCCTCCGCCCCCTGTGGTTGAAAATGCCCCCGAACCCTCCGCCCCCGATTTTTCGGATGACCTGCCCTTCTAACAAAGAACTTTTCTTTCTAAGTCTTATTAAAGGAAAAAAACTACGGGAAACTGCGCGGGAAGCGGCAGGTTAGCGAGTTCTCCAATCAATTCAACAGGATGCCTTTACGAAAGAACATAAAGGCTTCCTGTTGTTTTTTGATGTTTTACCTTGATCTCCGTGTAAGTTGTGGTTGTTATGGTTCTATGGCAAAATCATTAAAAATCGTATATAACAGCCGGCCAACACTATAAGTCGAAAAATGAGGTTATTTCTACGAATGAGGTTTAAAGCAATTTTATTGATGAGAGAAAAATTTTGAACAGAAAAATCTTATTGTTACGGCAATATTCTTCAACTCGAAATAATTACTACTTTCGCGCTCCATTTTCAGTAGCCCCTGTAGTTCAATGGATAGAACGAAAGTTTCCTAAACTTTAAATTCGAGTTCGATTCTCGGCGGGGGTACATTTTCAAAAAAAAACTATATTTTCGCGCACTTTTTTAAAAAGCATAAAAATCTTATTAATCAAAACTTAAAAAAAATGAAATCTGTATCTATGAGCGGTTCTCTCAGAGAGAACGTAGGGAAAAAAGATGCGAAAGCACAACGCGCAAATGGGTTAATCCCTTGTGTAATTTACGGTGGTAAAGAACAACTGCAATTTGTGGTGGAAGAAGAACAATTCCGTCACCTGTTATTTACTCCGGAAGTAAAATATGTAGAATTGGAAGTGGACGGCAAAAAATTTGAAGCCGTAGTACAAGCCACCCAATGGCATCCGATTACAGACCATCTATTACACGTTGACTTTTTAGAAGTAACTGAAGGTAAATTTGTTACTATTGGTATTCCTATCAAGATTACCGGTATCTCCCCCGGTGTGTTGCGCGGTGGTAAAATGGTGAAAAAAATGCGCAAAATCACAGTAAAAGGGTTATTGAAAGATATCCCCGAAGAGATCATAGTGGATATCTCTAATTTGGATATCAACGACATAATTAAAGTGGGCGACCTGGCAATTCCGAATCTTACTTTTATTGAAAATCCCGGAACTATTATCGTAAATATTGCTTCTACACGTAATGTGGTGGAAGCGCACTAAGATAGTGATAGTGATTAGTGATGGGTGTTATTCGTTACGGAATACTCTAAGTTCTAAAACGCCCTCAAATGCCCATCATTAACGATCCTATTCTTTCCCACTTGTTTAATAACGGCAATCCCGTGTTTTATGGCTTCATCTTCAGCATTTTTATATACATGAAATCCGGCTAATCCCAAATAAATGGCATAATCTTTATA
>WRGQ01000093.1 GCA_009787115.1 Bacteroidota bacterium | reverse complement strand
TTACGGCTCTACCGGAACACTAACTGTTTCCGGCGGCACAATTTCTGCAACAACAGGTATTGCAATTCTTATGGAAGCAGGAACGCTAAATATCACCGGCGGCACGGTAAAAGCAACCGCAACTAATGGATACGCACTTCGGATAGTTGGCTTCTGCACAGTAAACATCAGTGGCGGTACGGTTTCGGCAACCGACGGAGTGGCGATTTGGAACGGCTATACGTCATATTACAGTTACGTCAAAATTTCCGGCAACGCTACTGTTACCTCTGCAAAAACAAACTCTTCACAAGGTACTATTTATTTGACCGGTAACAGTACCTCTAACATCACTCGTCTTGAAATTACCGGCGGTACAGTAAAAAATACCGCATCCGGAGGTAATGCAATTTACAACAATTCCAAAGGAGGAGTAACTATCAGCGGCGGCACAATACAGGCAACCGGAACCGGTGCGGCAGTTGTTCACGATGGCAACCACATAATAACCATCAGTGGCGGTACGGTAAAAGGAGACGCCACTACGGGCAGAGCGGTTTGGAACAGTTCTACCGGAACAATAAACATTAGCGGCAACTGTACACTTACGGCGCCCCTCGACTGTATTACCAACAACGGTACAGGCACAATAAACATCAGTGGCGGCACAGTTACAACAACCACAACAACCGATAATAGCGCTATTTGTAATGTCTCCACCGGAGCAATAAACGTTAGTGGTGGTACGGTTAATGGTGGAACCAGATATGCCATTTGGAATCATACAAACGGTATAATTACTATTTCGGGAAATGCAACTGTTACCGCTGCAAATACATCTATCACACAAGGCACAATTTATTTGGCATATAACGGTACCTCCAACGACTGGCGGCTTAAAGTTGAAGGAGGCACAGTAAAAAACACCGCCAACAACGGCACTGCAATTCGCAACAATTCCATCGGAGCGATAAATATCAGTGGCGGCACAGTGCAGGCAACCACCGGAAAAGCCATTTTCAACAACTCCACCGGAGCACTTAACATCAGCAACGGTACAGTAGAAACAACCGGTAATTACGGCATAGCGATTTACAACAGTGCCACCGGAGCAATAAACATCAGTGGCAACAGTATAATTAAGGCAACGACAGGAAGTGCCATTAGCAATAATCATAACGGTAAGATTACCATATCGGGCAGCCCGCTTGTAACGTCGGCAAACATAAATAACGGGGGGCAAGAACCCGGCACAATTTATTTACACGAAAATGGTACGGGAACCAGCGTAAGACTTGAAATTACCGGCGGAACAGTAAATAATACAGCAGCCGACGGTATTGCAATTAGTAACACTTCTTCGGGAGCAATAACTATTAGCGGCGGCACTATTTCATCAAACGGATTAGCGATCGATGGCTATCGCACCGGAAAAATCACGGTGTCCGGAGCAACTACGAAAATAACCTCAAGTGGTAGCTCCACGATTAGTTTGAATAGCGATGGTTTAAACGTTGCTGTAAAGCTTGAAATCACAAACGGCATTATTGAAAATACGGGTACCGGACACGCTATTTACAACGCATCCACCGGCGCCATAAATATTAAAGGCGGTTTGGTACGTGCCAAAAACGGCTACGCCGTTAAGAAAACCGGCACAGGCACAACTACCATCAGCGATGTCGGCGTTGTCTTTGCCTACGGCACATCCGATGCAAATGTTATCGAAGGTGTATATACCCGCACCGGTAACGCCATCATAACAGCATGGAATCAGGCAGCAAACCACACCACCTATACTATCGGCACTAACGATGACATTTTTAAACTCCCTGCAGACGCAACAGCAGTATGGGCAATACAGAATGGCAACAACGGTATTTCTGCCTATTACAGTGGCAACAATGCTTTTATAAAGATTGACGGTTTAACGCTCAATCCACCGGTAACCACCTATCACGTAACCGTAGTTAGCGGCACGGGTAGCGGCGACTATGCTGTCGGCGCAAACGTAAACATTACTGCCAACACTCCCCCTTCCGGACAAACTTTCGACAAATGGACAACTACCAACGCCATCACCTTTGACGATGCAAACGCCGCCAGTACCTTTTTCACTATGATTAACGAGGCTGTTACCGTAACCGCTACTTATAAAAACTTGCCCCCCAATGAATACGATATTACCGTTCTGAACGACGGCAACGGTACAGGCGAAGCAACGCCATCTCACGCCACCGCAGGAACCGAAATTATCCTCACCGCAACCCCAAATTACGGCTATCAGTTCGACAAATGGGAAGTTATTGCCGGCGGAATTACCATCAATAACAACAGATTTGTTATGCCCGCCAACGCCGTAACCGTAAAAGCTCTCTTCAAAGTTTTGAATCCGGGCGAATATTCCATCACTGTTTATAACGATGGTAACGGAACAGGAATTGCAAGCCCATCATCAGCAACTCCCGGCACAGAAATCACCCTTTATGCAAATCCTAACAGCGGCTATGAATTTAGAACATGGCAAGTTGTCAGCGGTAGCATTTCCATTGAAAACAACAAATTTATCATGCCCGCCGAAGCGGTAATAATAATCGCTACCTTCAAAGAAACCGTCGGCATAAAAGAATTAGATATTACGAATAACGTGTTACAGGTGTATCCGAATCCAACGTGTGATCAATTACGAATTCTGAATTACGAATCACAAATTACAAATATTGAAATATTTGATATGTCTGGAAAAAACGTATTATCACATACCTTATACCTCACACCGCAAACCGCATTAGATGTTTCCCATTTGTCAAACGGTATGTATCTTATAAAGGTTGGCAATAGAATGGCGAAGTTTGTGAAACAATAACGCTGTGAACCTCCGTGTTCTCTGTGTCTCTGTGTTGAAAAAAAATAGCACAGAGACACAGAGAACATGGAGATTTTCGTGTCCTTTGTGCTTTTTTATGTTCTTTATTAAATTTTAGTGTTATTTATCTCTTTTTTGCCCTTCGTAGTGTCCTATTTTCTAATAACATTTAAACCCAACCCCTACTTTAACAATGTTATTGTGTCCGCTAAAATTAGGATGTATATTTCCAAGAAATGAATAACTTGCATCAATGGTAAAACGCCAGATATCAACTCCTGAACCTAATTGAAAACCTAATTGAAAATCATTTTTTGAGATATGATCCTTGAATTTAACGCAAAATTCGGGTCCTGCAAAAAATCGTATTTTAAACAGTTTAAAATCAATAGCTTTCACTCCAACAAGAACAGGTATATCCAAATGGTGTGACTTATATTCATTAGTTGGACAGGGAAAAGTAACATATCCTCTCGTATTACTTTGATTTCTAATTACATAATTAATTTCATGTTGAAGATACAGGCGAGATATGGAAAACCGGAAGAATAATCCTAAATCAGCGCCGGGTAAAAACTCCGTATAACCTTTTTGATGTATCCATTCATTAGTAATATTAATCGAAATTTTTGGTCCAAAAGCAAAAAACTCTTTTTGAGATCTCTTTTGAGAATTATTCTCTTTTTGAGCATACGTAATGCTTAGAAAGATACAAAAGAAAATGAATACAAGAAAAATGTGTTTGGTTTTTGAATTAATTTTCATATTTATTGTAAAATGATGATGAATCTTTTGAAAGATATATTTTTGCATAAAAAACGTTATTTTTGCGAAAATATTGATTCTCAAAATAAAAATGTCTAATAAACTTTTTTCCATTGCATACTTCCCGCCTGTTGATTATCTGTTTGAAATGAAAAATGCAGACTCTGTTTTAATAGAAACCTGTGAAAATTATCAAAAACAAACCTACCGAAACAGAGCCACCATTCTAACCGGTAACGGATTGTATGACTTAATCATTCCGATTATTAGAAGTGATGTAAAGCAAATTAAAGAGGTACGGATTGACAATAGTTATGAATGGCAGCGTCATCATTGGAAAACCATTGAATCGGCATATAATAATAGCCCTTATTTTTTGTATTACAGAGATTTTTTTGAACCGTTTTTTCTAAAAAAAAGTACTTTTCTATTTGATTTTAATCTGGAGTTACTACATCTGTTAAGAAAGTTATTTTCAATAACAAATCCTGTTTTGTTTACAGAAACTTTTGAGTTACATCCTATCGGTATGGAAGATTTGAGAGGATTTTTTCTGCCTGAAAACAGAACTTTCCGACAAAAAAAAATACAATATCAACAAGTCTTTTCAGATCGCTTTGATTTTGCTGAAAATCTTGCATGTATAGACTACTTATTTACAAAAGGGAGGGATTTTTAACATAAAATTAAAAAAAATGCAAAAACCCCTTGACAAACGCCTTTTCAAAGTGTATATTTGCGCCCTCAAAAAATTACTTGATGAAACTGTCACAATTCAAATATTTCTTACCGCAAGAATTAATAGCGCTACACCCTTTAGCAGAAAGGGATATGTCTCGTTTAATGGTACTTAACCGTAAAACACGCACTATAGAACATCGTACTTTTAAAGATATTTTAGAATATTTTAGCGAAGGAGACGTGTTCGTTGTAAACAACACGCGCGTGTTTCCTGCGCTACTTTTCGGCGAAAAAGAGAAAACCGGAGCCCAAATCCGCGTGTTTTTACTCCGTGAATTGGAAACTGAAAGTCGTTTATGGGACGTTTTGGTTGATCCTGCCCGAAAAATCAGAATCGGGAATAAACTCTATTTTGGAGAGGACAGTAGCCTCGTTGCGGAAGTTATTGATAATACAACTTCACGTGGACGTACCTTACGTTTCCTCTTTGAAGGAACTTACCAAGAGTTTCGTGCTAAATTAAAAGAACTTGGAAATACGCCACTTCCGGAAGATATTTTGCGCTTTAGAGATATTGAACCCGAAGATGAAGCTAATTACCAAACTCTCTTCGCAACCCAGGAAGGTGCGGTTGCCGTTCCTACTTCCGGCTTACACTTCAGCCGCGAACTTATTAAACGTTTTGAATTACAAGGTATTGATATCGTTCCTATTACACTTCACACCGGATTAGGAAATTTCCGCGAAATTGATGTGGAAGACCTTACCAAACATAAATCCGATTCCGAACAAGTAATTATTTCTGAAGATTCCGCAGAAAGAATTAATCGCGCTAAAGATAATGAGAAAAAAGTGTGCGTAGTGGGTACAACTACTGTAAAAGCTTTAGAATCTTCAATTTATCCTACCGGAAAAATTAAATCTTTCGATGGTTGGACCAGTAAGTTTATCTTCCCTCCACACCGCTTCCTCTCCGCTGATGCTATGGTTACTAATTTTCACCCTTCAGAAAGCCCAATGTTGATGATTGTGGCTGCTTTTGGAGGTTATGAATTTGTGATGAAAGCGTATAAAGAAGCCATCGCAGAAAAATATCGTTTCCTCACTTATGGCGACGCGATGTTGATTATTTAGTCACTTTTTATTTAAAATATGCCACATTCTCAGCCAATTGTAATTACAGGAGTGTGTTATTTTGCCTCCGATTTTCATTTTGGCGCCCCAAACGCAGCAATAAGTAGCAAACGCGAACAAACTGTTATTCATTGGTTAGATATTATTCAAAAAGATGCCAATCATCTTTTTCTTTTGGGTGATATTTTTGATTTTTGGTTTGAATTTTCCGGAAAACCTCCCGATTTTTATGAGTCTTTTCTTAATAAAATTGCAGAATTAAGAAAAAAGGATATAGAAATCTATTTTTTTACAGGAAATCACGATATGTGGGTAAAAAACTATCTAATAGAATATCTTGGCATTCATATTTTCAAAAAAAAACAAGAATTTATTATTAATAATAAAAAGTTTCTGTTAGGACACGGAGATGGATTAGGAAGAGGCGAATTAGGATATAAATGTTTGAAAGCCTTTTTAAATTGTAAAATCAATATTTGGTTGTTCGGTCTTCTTCCCCAAAAAACCGGGTTTGCCATCGCACAGTTTTGTTCAAGAAAAAGCCGTGCTATGACCCCTGAATACAAAGAACAATTTATGGGAAATGAAAAAGAACTTTTGGTGCAATTCTGTTTTCAATATCTTAAAAATCACGATATTGATTACTTTATTTTCGGGCATCGTCATTTGCCTTTGGAAATTGCTGTTAATAAGGCTGTTTATTTCAACACCGGAGACTGGCTAAATTATAATACCTATATTAAATACGAAAATACGCCGCTTTTGTGTTGTTTTGATTAACAATTTTTGTATAAAATATCTTTTTTATTTTTTAATTCCTGAACAATTGTTTGGCGATTTCTATACGAAATTATAAAATGCTGATTTTCAATACATACTGTAGTCTCTGTAAAGGAAGTAACATATCCAATATTTATGACCATATTTCTTTTGATTTGAAAGAAGTTATTGGGAGGTAATAAAAGTATTAATTCTCGTAATGTCATTCGAAAAACCAATTCTTCTTTATCCTTCATATTCAAAATAATATGATGCCCGGCTACTATTATAAATTTGATATCTGCAAGGAGTATCAGTTGGTTGTTTATTTTGTGAGGAAATGTTGTTATTTCATTTGTTGACAGTTGGGTTACCCTATTTAATGTTTCCTTGTCAGCATACATTGTTTCAAAACGTTTTATTATTTTCGAAAAATAATATGAAAGTTGCGCCTTATTAGTAAAAAAAACTAAATCTTTATCATAATAATTATGAGCCTCAAGACTATATTTATTTGGATATGCAGTAAGTATAACTACAAAAATCTTCTTTTGTAAATCTTCTAAAAATTGAAAACCATTTATTTCCTGCATTTCAATATCCAGAAAAATTAAGTCAATTTTATGCGTTTGAAGGAAAAGAAGCGCTTGTTTCGGATTTAGAAAAGTAGCAGCACATTCATAATTTGGAAACGCGTTAAAATGGTGTTGCACTGTTAAATGTAATGGATATTCATCGTCAATAATAATATATTTGTATCTCTCCATACTTAATAAGTATTTTTCTGCAAAAATATTTTTTTTTATTTTTGCAGAAACTTTAATAAAATGAAAATAGCAAAAAAAAAATTTCGCTTAAATACAGAAAATTTTTTATCCTTCAAAATTGTTCTTTGGATTGTTGCATGTCTATCATTTTTAAGTGTCTCTATTTTAATACCTTCAACTGAATATGGTATAATAAAAGACTTATTGATTTTATTCACCTTGTTTGTTGTAATAAATTTTCACACTTCTTATTTGTATCAAAAAATTGTAAAAAAAAGTAAATATATTTATTTCATTCTTTTAACCGCTTCTATTCTTTGTTGCGTCTCTTTAGAAATACTCCTCTATAATAAAAGTTGCAATGATATCTATGCTTTCATGGACAAAAGGAGGATATGTCTTTTTTTTGGAATTTATATTTTTATAAGAGATTTTGCTCTTTTCATTTTTTTCTTTTGGGTAGAACATTTTAACCGAATTTTTTTATTGTATAAGAAAAAAGAAAAAATTCACAAGGAAGAAATCGCTTTATTAATTGAAAAACAAGAATTTGAAAAGAATTTTTCAAGAAAAAAGTTGTTGCCTCATTATTTCTTTAATATTTTAGAATACTTAAATTTTGAATTTTTATCTGATAACAGTGATCGTGAAATATTGGATAAAGTAAAATTTATTTTATACTATTTCTTAGTTGACGCAGAAAAAGAGGCAATTGAGTTGGATAAAGAACTTGTATTTTATAAATATTATATTGATTTAGAAAACATTAGACATCAAAAAAATGTTTTAGTAAATTTCAATGTTTTGGGAGAACCTGAAAATTTTATCGTCATTCCATTATTATTTGAACCTCTCATTGGTAATGCAATGAAATATACAAAACACGATGGAACCGGATGGGTAAACATTACAGTGAATACTCAAAATTTTCCTGTATTACAATTTAATTGTAAAAATAATTATGCCAAACCCTCTTCAAGTATAGTTTCATCTGACAATGGATTGAAAATATTGGAACAAAGATTAAATTTATGTTATAAAAATAAATATACTTTATTAATAACGCAAAATTGTGATTCATACGAAGTTGCGTTGTCTATTGAAGTAGTATAATTCTTTTTTTATCAAATCTTGTTTTTGCTTTTTTGCGCTTGCGCCATTTTTGCGCCATTTTTCACGTAATAATAATTTTGTTGTTTTCATAGTTATAATTTTGCGCATATGTTTAATCTAAATACAAGCATTATGAAAGTTTTTAAAAATTACTGTTTTTTAAGTGTGTTTGTACTCGCTTTTATCATTTTTTCTTGCTATCCGAGCGAAGAGACTTCTTCCTCCGATACTAACAATAATGATACTCCGAACCAAAATGTAGCTACATGGATTCGTAGTGATGATCATTCTAAAGGATTCTCACTTAGATTAAGATTTATGCTTGGTCATACGGCTCAACAATGTGGCAATAGATGTGTTAGTTTTCTTGGGCAAAGTTTCCATATTGACTGTAGAGGTTTTGGAAATATTTGCAATAGTGTTGTTAAGGTTGTCGTACATGAAGATGAGGATACCCATGAATTATCATTAACAATCATTGATGAAGATGATATACTTGGTGGATTTGAAATTTTTCCTTTTCCGGATAGATCTCTCTATATTACAAATCCTCAAAACAATACGGAACTTTGGCTTAATATTCCGGAACAGATATTGTCCATTGATGACCTTGAAAAGGAAATAATAATTCACAACGTTTGGTTTTCAGAAGAACAAGAATTAGATAACCAGTAATTTCTACATGTTTTATGATTTTCGAAAATGTCAATTTTTACACAGAATTGACATTTTCTTTTTTTTTGTTTAAAAATTTGATGTTTCTTTGCCGCAAATATTTATTGTATGGCAATTTTACGTTTAACACGTGTTTTTCATTTCGATATGGCGCAC
>WRGQ01000092.1 GCA_009787115.1 Bacteroidota bacterium | reverse complement strand
TTTAAATCGTTGACCGGGCGTTACTGGTTTGTACTTTTTTAATGCCATGATTAAATACTGCTATAAATGTCAATCTTATCTTCTTTATTCACAAAAACAATCGCTTTTTTAACGGTGTTTTGCTGTCCGTGAATTACGCCGGCTTTGGTATTACGGGTAGTTGCTCTTCCACGTTGAATCAAAGTGTTGATTTTGTCCACGCGAACACCGTAAATATCTTCTATCGCATATTTAATCTGCGATTTGGTTGCTTTTCTATCCACAATAAAGCCATAGCGGTTATATTTTTCTGATACCGCCTGCATCTTTTCACTAATAATGGGCTTAATTAATATGTTCATTTTTGTTATCTGATTAAATGTTATCAATAATTGAGCGATGCGCTATTCTGTCATCCTGTTAATTTCAGCCACACTGTTTTCAAAGATGACCAATTGTTTGGCATGCAATACGTCATACGTGTTCAGGTCGTTGGTACGAATTACCTGAATACGGGGTAAATTGCGGGCAGAAAGATGCACATTCGTATTGGTATCGTTTGCCAATATTAACGTTTTGGTATTTTCTAAGTTGAATTTTTTCAACATTTCCAATATACTTTTCGTTTTTGGAGTTTCTAACGATAAATCTTCGATAATGAGAATGTGGTCTTCTTTCGCTTTGTAGGATAATGCTGAGAAACGAGCCAGACGTTTAATTTTCTTGTTCAGTTTGAACGAGTAATCTCTGGGGTGTGGTCCGAAAACGGTAGCGCCGCCTCTAATAGTAGGCGATTTGATGCTACCGGCACGAGCGCCGCCCGTTCCTTTTTGACGTTTCAATTTGCGTGTAGAACCTGATATGGTAGATTTCTCTAATGTATCGTGCGTTCCCTGTCTTTTATTGGCTAATATGTGCTTCACATCTAACCAAATAGCGTGATCTTTAGGTTCAATGTTGAAGATGTTATCGTTCAACGTAACCGTTTTTGTCGTTTCGCTTCCGTCTGTTTTATATACTTTTAACTCCATCTTTCAATAATTATATATGAACCATTGGGCCCCGGAACGGAACCTTTAACTACTACTAAATTTTTCTCGGGAACTAATTTTACAATTTGGAGGTTGATCATTTTCACTTTTTGCCCACCTGTTCTTCCAGCCATTCGCATTCCTTTGAACACTCTTGATGGCCATGAAGACGCACCCATTGAGCCGGGCGCTCTGAGGCGGTTGTGCTGACCGTGTGTGCTATCGCCAACACCGCCGAAACCATGACGTTTTACTACCCCCTGAAATCCTTTTCCTTTTGATACACCACTTACATCCACATATTCGCCTTCAATAAAAACAGATACGTCTAAAATATCACCGAATTTCTTTTGGTGACCTTCTTCAAAGCGGGTGAACTCTCTTACGATTTTTTTAGGCGTTGTGCCTGCTTTCGCAAAGTGTCCTTGTAGCGCTTTGGTTGTCCGTTTCTCCTTTTTTTCGTCGAATCCTAATTGGATGGCGTTATAACCGTCTTTTTCAACGGTCTTTACTTGCGTAACGACGCAAGGACCAGCTTCGAGTACAGTGCATGGTACTATCTTACCAGAGGCATCGAAAATGCTAGTCATTCCAATTTTTTTTCCTATTAATCCAGACATTGTTAATAATTAATTTGTTATTGTTTATCTGCGCCTTCCGCGCAATAGTTTTCTTGATTTAAAATTTAAGATTTAAGATTTAATGATTTTTATATAAATGTAGTTTTAAATATTAAATATTAAATATTAAATTATTAAATTAAACTTTAATTTCCACATCTACTCCACTCGGCAACTCTAATTTCATTAAAGCGTCAATGGTTTTTGAGGTAGTGCCGTAAATATCCAGCAAACGTTTGTAAGTAGCCAGTTCAAATTGCTCTCTCGATTTCTTGTTTACGAATGTTGCGCGGTTCACGGTAAAGATCTTTTTGTGTGTCGGCAATGGGATAGGTCCTACTAAAACGACCTTGTCATCTTTTACAGCCTGTACTGTTTTGACAATTTTTTCTGCCGATTTGTCCACCAATGTATGGTCGAACGATTTCAGTTTGATTCTAATTCTGTGACTCATCTGTCAATATATTTTTTTATAAGTTACCAAGTTATAAGTGACGACAGACACGTGACTTCTACCGCTTACCTCTCACCTCATACCGCTTCCTGCACGCCGCTTTTTTGGGGCGGCAAAAATATAAAAAAATTAATGCAAAATTATTCAAACAAAAAATATTATAAAAAACTTTATTTAAAACGTTTCCTGTTAATATATGTTTATTTTTGCCCTTCATTTTATCTATATTATAATAATCTAATAAAAATAAAGACAATGAGCGTCAAAGTAGAAGAGATAAAACGGCAGATAGACCAGTTTCGGGTAGAAGCCAGTGAACAATTGGAAGAATTTCGTCTAAAGTTTCTCAGCAAAAAAAGTGAATTGCAAGAACTGGTGGGTGAAATTAAGAACGTTGCACCCGAATTGCGTAAAGAGTTCGGTCAAAAAGTGAACGACTTGAAACAGTATGCACAGCAATTGTTTGATGCACACAAAAGCAGAGTGGAAGATTCTGGTACTCAATATAATAACGATCTTGATGTAACCCGCCCTTCAACGCTTTATTCTGCAGGATCTCTACACCCCGTTTCTATCGTGATGAACGAAGTGTGCGAAATATTTGAAAAGATAGGTTTCTCAACCGTTTCAGGTCCCGATATTGAAGATGACTGGCACGTTTTTTCAGCATTGAATTTTCCTCAGGAACATCCGGCACGGGATATGCAGGATACTTTTTTTGTAAATCTTAATCCCGAGTTGTTGTTGCGCACACATACCTCATCGTTACAGGTACGCACTATGGAGAGTTGCCGACCGCCTATCCGCGTTATTTGTCCGGGCAGAGTCTATCGCAACGAAACGATCACCGCACGCTCCCACTGCATTTTTCATCAGGTGGAAGGGCTGTACATTGCCCAGGATGTCTCTTTTGCTGAAATGAAACAGGTGTTGCTCTTTTTTGCCCGGGAGATGTTTGGACCTGAAACCAAAATTCGTCTCCGCCCCTCCTATTTCCCTTTCACAGAGCCTTCTGCCGAAATGGATATTGAATGTAAAATCTGTGGCGGAAAAGGGTGCAACGTGTGCAAATATTCCGGCTGGGTAGAAATTCTAGGCTGCGGTATGGTTGACCCCAATGTGCTTGAAAATTGCGGCATTAACCCGGAAAAATACAGCGGCTACGCCTTCGGGCTGGGCATTGAACGTATGGCTATGCTCAAATTCAAAATCAACGACATTCGGCTCTATTTTGAAAATGATGTGAGGTTTTTGCAGCAGTTTGCAAATGTTTAAAGTATGACTACCGCTACCATTAACAAATCCCGTATCGCCAAAAATACTGCGCTACTCTATTTCAGAATGCTGCTTATCATGCTGATTCAGGTCTATACTGTACGGGTAGTATTGAATGTACTTGGCGCTGAAGACTACGGAACTTACGATGCTATTGGCGGTGTAGTCATTATGTTTGCTTTTTTAAACAGTACAATGGCAACCGCTTCCCAGCGTTTTTTTGCGTTGGAACTCGGCGTAGAAAATCACACCAAACTAAAACAGGTTTTTAGTACTAATGTATTGATTTTTATTGTTCTCGCTTTTATCATTTTTGTTTTGACTGAAACCCTTGGGTTATGGTACTTTCACAACAAAATAAATATTCCTGTTGAAAGAATGGAGGCTGCCGCCTGGGTGTTTCATTTTGCCGTTTTTACATTTATGGCGAGCATCGTTACCACTCCCTTTATGGCAATTATCACCGCACGCGAAAAAATGAATGTCTATGCCTTCTTAAGCATTCTGGAGGTTGTGCTCCGGTTAGGTATCGTATTCCTGCTTATCTATTTTCCAATGGACAAATTAAAACTGTATGCCGTATTAATTTTTGCCGTACAACTATTAATATCAGCATCTTATATTATTTACTCCACCTTAAATTTTCCCGAATGTAAGATAAAATATTATTGGAACAAAGCAATGTTTAAAGAGGTGTTTAGTTTTGCGGGATGGAACTTGTATGGCGTAATGGCGATGACGATACGAACACAAGGGATAAAATTGACGCTTAACTCCTTTTTTGGTGTGCTTATTAACTCGGCACAAGCCATTGCTTATCAGGTTTATATAGCGTTAATTCGCTTTACAGACAGTTTTTTTACTGCCGTAAGACCTCAAATTATCAAATCATATTCCGTTGATAACGAAGATAAATCGGGCGAGATGATGAAATTGGTGTTTCAAAGTTCAAAGTTCTGTTTCTACTTAATATTAATACTCTCTATTCCTGTTCTTATTGAAACGCCATCCATTCTATCAATATGGCTCAAAGGAGTAGTACCGGAACATACGGTTGTTTTTACACGCCTCATGATTATCAATGCCATTATCGAATCGTTGGCGTATCCGTTAATTACTTCCGTTCAGGCAACCGGAAAAATTAAACGGTATCAATTGGTTACAGGTACTATCATTTTGCTCATCATTCCGGTTTCGTATCTGTTTTTTAAACTGGGATTTTCGCCTCAAACCATCATGTATGTTATGATTGCCATTACTCTGATTGCTCATGTAAGTCGTATCTATTTTATGAAAACTATGTTGAAAATGAAGATCCTCAACTACTTCAAACAGGTCATTCTTCCCATTTCAGCAGTAACGGTACTGGCATTTGCATTGCCGTTGCTTTGTGCGTCCTGTTTTACCCCTTCATTTTGGAGAATTGTAGGAGTAGCCACTGTTACCTTAATCTCTTCGGCTTGCATTATTTATTCCATCGGATTAACAAAAAGTGAAAGAAACGGATTAAAAAGGTTTATCCTTGCTAAAATCAGGAATAAAAAAGAGTAATAGTGCGCAATCAAAAAAAGGAGCATTATATTTGGCAATGCTCCTTTTCCTATTTTATTTCCGTGTGTGTTACAAAATGTGTATTGTTTTACAACATTTGCGCAAAAATACATCCGTTATTAAAGAAAAAAGAAAAGAAATTGAAAATTTGGCGCAAAAATGTCGCAAACGCAATTCGCAAACATAATTATTGGAGTAATGGATATTTTTTAGGATAAAAATTTAAGATGAAATAAATTTTTACATATATATATTAGGCTTGTACGCCTATATTCCCTTTTATAAAAGACAAGCCAAATAAAAAAAAATCATCCCAAAACACTATCTAAGAAAAAAGTATATTTTTGCACCCCTTAAAATGGAACTTAGGAAAATAAGCCGTTGTAGCTCAGTGGTAGAGCACTTCCTTGGTAAGGAAGGGGTCACGAGTTCAACTCTCGTCAATGGCTCAAAAAATTGATAACAACCTCTACTCTAATAAAATAGATAGATAATAATTTAATAACCTTTTAATTGATAAAACAATGGCAAAAGAAAAATTTGAACGCACCAAACCCCACGTAAATGTGGGTACCATTGGTCACATTGACCATGGAAAAACAACCTTAACGGCTGCAATTACTACCGTTTTGGCTGAAAAAGGACTTTCCGAAGTACGTAGTTTTGATTCTATTGACAACGCACCGGAAGAAAAAGAACGTGGTATCACTATTAACACAGCACACGTTGAGTATCAAACAGCAAACCGCCACTATGCACACGTGGACTGTCCCGGACACGCCGACTATATTAAGAATATGGTAACCGGCGCTGCACAAATGGACGGCGCTATCATCGTAGTAGCTGCTACCGATGGTCCTATGCCCCAAACCAGAGAACATATCCTCTTGGCTCGTCAGGTTGGCGTGCCTAAATTGGTAGTTTTTATGAATAAAGTTGACTTGGTGGACGACCCCGAACTACTTGACCTTGTTGAAATGGAAGTACGTGAACTCTTATCGTTCTATGGCTTTGATGGCGACAATACTCCTGTTATCCGCGGCTCCGCTTTGGGTGGATTGAACAAAGAACCAGAATGGGTAGAAAAAATCGTAGAACTTATGGATGCCGTTGATTCTTTTATCCCTCTTCCGGTACGTGATAAAGATAAAGAATTTTTGATGCCGGTTGAAGACGTATTCTCAATTACCGGTCGTGGTACTGTGGCTACAGGAAGAATTGAAACAGGCGTTATCCACACAGGAGACCCCGTAGATATTATCGGTATGGGTGCAGAAAAACTTAAATCTGTAGTTACCGGTGTGGAAATGTTCCGCAAAATTTTGGATACAGGTGAAGCCGGTGACAACGTAGGTTTATTGCTTCGCGGTGTGGACAAAGACGAAATCCGTCGTGGTATGGTAATCGCGAAACCGGGTTCTATTAAACCGCACAAAGAATTTGAAGCTGAGGTGTATATCTTGAAAAAAGAAGAAGGTGGACGTCATACTCCATTCCACACCAAATACCGTCCTCAATTCTACTTCCGTACAACTGACGTTACAGGAGAAGTAATTCTTCCTTCAGGAGTAGAAATGGTAATGCCCGGTGATAACTTGACAATCACCGTTCATTTGTTATCCGAAATCGCTATCAACTTAGGTCTTCGTTTCGCTATCCGCGAAGGTGGACGTACCGTTGGTGCAGGACAGGTAACCAAAATATTAGACTAATCTATCGTTAGGGCGTTGCTCAAAACGCCCTGATATTAGGGGAATAGTTCAATGGCAGAATAGCGGTCTCCAAAACCGTTGATGGGAGTTCGAATCTCTCTTCCCCTGCAAAAAACCGCAAAAAACTTTGCGGTTTTTTTATTGTTTCAATACAATCTTAATCGGTAAATGATCTGCAAACCCACCTAAATATTTAGGACCCAAATAGGTACGAAATGCCTTTACTCCACCAAATTTTTCATCGGCTATTAATAAAAACGGTGCATCAAAAATAACAGCCGTTCCGTTTTCTACCTGCCATTTGTTTTTAGCATTTAACAACGATTTTGATACAATAAACTGATCCAGACATCCCCAAAATTCCTGCGATTTGTGCGTGCCCCTGTTTTGTCCTTCTTCCATTATGGGAAACATAAGGTTAAATAAAGTTCCTTCGGCGGCTTCTCTCTTATAATTTTTTGTCTGTAAATAAGCGCTCATACTTTCATCGGTGGGGTAGTCGTTGAAATCGCCCATAATAACAATATTCGCATTTTCATTCATAGATAACAAAGAATCTACATTATTTCTCAATACCTGCGCATAGTAGTTGCGTTTAGGAATGGTAGCGCCGTAACCTCCAAACCGCGAAGTCCAGTGATTTACAAACAGATGTAGTGTATCCTCTGCCATCAGCGCTTTAACATATAAAATATCTCTGTTTTTTGTATTGGGTTCAAACGGAAAAACAACTGAAACGGGACGACTTTCTACAATTTTTACTCTGTCGCTTCTATAGAGCATTGCTACATCAACCCCTCGCGCATCCGGTGAATCGTAATGGACATAGCGATAATGATATGTTTTTAAACCTGTAGTGTAACAGAGTTTGTTCAGCACATTTGCGTTTTCAATTTCCGCCAAGCCAATAATATCGGGTGGCGCCCAACCATTGATAGCCAGAAATACTTTGGCAATATCATCTATTTTCTTATAAAAACGCTTGTTTGTCCAATGATAAAATCCTGATGGGGTAAAAGCGTCATCATTTTTTTCAGGATCATCATCAGGGTCGAACAGGTTTTCTACGTTGTAAAATGCAATGCAGTATCGGGAAGTGTCTGTTTGGGGGTAAAGTGAGGAAGGGTAAAAAGGTAAAAGGGTAAAGAGGTAAAGAATAAATACGGGGACAGTTTTTTGAGTTTTGTTTAGAGTTTTCATTTTGATTAGTTTATTTAGGATGATGATGCAGTTCCTTATTCCAATTTTACTCTTGGATCTAACCATCCGTAAATGATGTCGCACAAGATATTAATAATAACCAATATAATTGAAATATACAGCAATGTTCCCATAACTACCGGGAAGTCGTATTTTTCTAATCCATCTACCATTAAAACGCCAATCCCTTTCCAGTCGAAAATATATTCTACAAATACTGCGCCTGCCAAAAGCGATGCTAACCAACCCGAAATTGCAGTCACTACCGGATTAAGTGCATTTTTTAAAACGTGTTTCATCAAAATAGTGTGGTAGGGTAACCCCTTGGCGCGGGCAGTCCGTATATAGTCTTGCGAAAGGACGTCTAAGACCGAATTTTTGGTAAGTTCCACTACTACCGCCAACGGTCTAATTCCTAACGTTATGGCGGGTAGTATCAGGTTTTTCAATTCTAAATGTACTCCTGCACCGTAGTCATCAACGGCATACAGGCTGCCAATGAGATTCAGGTGCGTAACATCGGCAAGTACAAAGGCAAAGAGCCACGCAAACAGAATGGCGGCAAAGAAAGAAGGCACAGACATCCCTAAAACAGAAAAAAAGAGCGCAATCTTGTCAAACCACGTGTCTTTATACACTGCACAGAGTACGCCAATAAAAATTCCAATCAACAGCGCTATAAAGATGGCTACAAACGCCAGCAGGGCAGTTTTGGGAAATGCCTCCGCAATCATCTCGCTCACCAACCGTTTGCTTTGAAACGAGCGACGCAGGTAAGGTTTTTTGAGTACCAGCGCCGATTTTGAAAAGGAACAAACTTTAAGATA
>WRGQ01000091.1 GCA_009787115.1 Bacteroidota bacterium | reverse complement strand
TATTCCGCCATTGTTGAACTTGGAGTGATAGGATAGATAGCGGCTACTTCGCTAAACATGTAAGCCACATGGGCTGCTGCGTAATTTCCATCGCAGGATAAGAATTTTTTTTCTGACATAACTTTATGATATTAAAGTATTTATAATGAATTTGCATTTTTTATTTTGCGGCGCGAATATAAAAAAAAGATTTAACCATATAGAATTTATTAACAAACATTCAAAAAAAATCCCTTATTTTGCTGTCGGATTTTAGGGGTACATACATCTTTAATACAACTAAAAAAAATGTTTATTTGTGGCGTAATTGAAAATCGTAATTCAATTATTATATTCTGAAACAATAAAACAACTATTTAATGTATAAAATTTTTAAATTTGGTGGCGCTTCGGTAAAAGACGCCGAAGGTGTAAGAAATCTGAAAAAGATTTTAGATATTTACAAAGATGAACCATTGATTGTGGTAATATCGGCTATGGGAAAAATGACCAATCAATTGGAAAAAGTATTAGATTCGTGGTATTATCAGCCTGAATTTTTGAAAACTAACTTTGAAACTGTTAAAAATTTTCATCTTGATATTGCGAAACAGTTAGAAAACAATCAAGAGGAGATTAGCGCTGCTTTGCTTCCTATTATGGATAGACTTTGGGAAAGATTAGCAGGCGATAATTCCAATAATTATGACAAAGATTATGATGATATTGTGAGTTTCGGCGAATACCTTTCTACAAAACTAATCTCTACCTACTTGAATCTGAATGGATATGACAATGAGTTTGCCTGCGCAATTCATCTGATTAAAACCGATGATACCTATCGCGAAGGAAAAGTAAATTGGGAAGAAACAGAAAAAGCCATTCGTGAATTTACAGCAAAAAGTTCAGGTAAAACGATTATCACACAAGGATTTATTGGAGGAACTTTAGGCAATGATGTAACAACGTTGGGACGGGAAGGCTCCGACTTCTCAGCCGCTATTTTCGCCTACTGTTTGAATGCCAAAGATGTTACGATATGGAAAGATGTGCCCGGCTTACTTAACGCTGACCCAAAATTTTATCCCGATGCAGTAAAATTAGACGTTATCTCCTATCAGGAAGCGATTGAATTGGCGTATTACGGCGCAACTATCATTCATCCAAAGACAATAAAACCTCTGCAAAACAAGAATATACCACTTTATGTAAAATCTTTCCTAAACCCATCTACCGAAGGAAGTGTTATTTCAAATGTAGAACATCTAGAAAACATTCCTTCCTATATTTTTAAAACAGAGCAGATATTGTTATCCATCTCCCCAAAAGATTTTTCGTTTATTGCCGCTGATAATCTGACCAAAATATTTTCATACATTTCAAAAAACAAATTGAAAATCAATTTGATGCAAAATTCTGCAGTGAGTTTTACTATTTGTATTGATAATAAGCCTAACCGTTTTACCAACTTGTTGAAAGATTTACGGGAAGAGTTTTATGTAAAATATAATATGAATAAAAAATTGATTACCATTCGGCATTACACTCAGGAAGCAATAGATAAAGTAATAGGCGATCAGCGTGTTATACTTGAGCAGAAAAGCAGGAGTACGCTACAGGTGGTCATTTAACAATGGTGGTACGGCTCACCCTTTAATATCGTAAATGCCCGATAGAGTTGCTCTACAAAAAGCAACCGCGCTAATTTATGCGGAAAAGTCATCTTTGATAACGATATAACAAAGTTGGAACGACTGTAAACCTCCTCCGAAAAACCATAAGCCCCTCCGATTAAAAAGAGCAGATTTTTGCAACCCGAATTTAACCGCTGTTGTATAAACTGCGAAAATTGCAGCGAAGAAACCTCTTTTCCACGCTCATCCAATAAAACAACAATATCTTGTGTATTTATTTTTTTGAGAAAAAGTTCTCCCTCTTGTTTTCTTTGAAGCTCAATGGTTAGCGACTTTGTATTTTTTAAATACGGAATCGCTTCCATCTCAAAACTGTTATAATTATTTATTTTTGAAATATAATCCTGTGAAGCCGTTTGCAACTCTTCCAGATTTTCTTTTCCAATAAATAAAAGTTTGATTTTCATAATATTTTGAAGACCGTAAGAATTATTGTCACTCGTCACTTGTCACTCGTCACTTCTCCTAATAGTGTTCCTGCGGTGCATTTTGCAATTTTTACTTCCACGTAATCGCCAGTTTTGTAATGCTTTTTTGGGAACACACACACTTTATTTTGCGGGTTTCTCCCAAAAAGATGCCGGTCGGAACGCTTGGAAACTCCCTCTACCAACACGGAAAACGTTTTACCAATATCTCTTTTGTTGCTTTCTAATGAAAGATGTTGTTGCAGCGCGATAATCTCTTCCAAACGTTTGATTTTAAGTTCCTCCGGCACATCGTCTTCCAACTTTTCCGCCGCTTTAGTACCTTCGCGCACCGAGTATTTAAACATAAAGGCGTATTCATAGCCTACCTCCCGCATTAGAGAAAGCGTATCTCGGTGGTCTTGTTCGGTCTCTCCGCAAAAACCGGCAATAACATCAGTAGAAATCGCACAATCGGGCAATATTTCCTTAATCTTTTTGATTCGTTCCAAATAATACTCGCGGGTGTAAACGCGGTTCATTTTTTGCAACATTGCATTGCTTCCCGACTGCACCGGCAAATGGATATAATGACATACATTCGGATATTTTGCCATAACAAACAACAGTTTATCCGAAATATCTTTTGGGTGCGAAGTGGCATAACGTACCCGCAATAAGGGAGAAATCTGCGCAATTTTCTCTGTCAAATCCGCAAAATCAATGTTATTTTCCGTTGCTTTCCAACAGTACGAGTTTACATTTTGTCCGAGTAATGTTACCTCTCTAAATCCTTTGTCAAACAAACTTTGCGCTTCTTCAATAATGGTTTTTGGGTCGCGGCTGCGCTCCCTGCCGCGTGTGTATGGCACTACGCAGTATGAGCAGAAGTTGTTGCATCCGCGCATAATGGAAATAAACGCCGAAACGCCGTTGCTGTCGTAGCGCACGGGGTCAATATCATCGTAAGTTTCCTCTTCTGAGAGATATACATTATAGGAAACCATTCCTAACGATGCTTTTTCAATAAGTTGAGGTAAAGAGCGGTAAGCATCGGGACCGGCAATAAAATCCAACGTTTTTTCTTCTTCAAGCAGTTGCTCTTTAATGCGTTCTGCCATACAACCGAGCAATCCGATGAGCAAACTCTTGTTTTTCTTTTTCAGCGATGCCAGTTCACGCAATCGTTTTCTGATACGCTGTTCGGCATTGTCGCGCACAGAACAGGTATTCAACAAAATCAAATCCGCATCTCGAAGCGAATCTGTTATGGAATAATAGGGAGATAATATGGAAGCTACGACTTCGCTGTCAGCAACGTTCATTTGACAGCCGTAAGTTTCAATGTGGAGCTTCTTCACGGCACGATTTGAACAATTACTTTTTTTCAGGGTTTTCGTCAGAAACGGTAAGTCTCTTTCTCCCTTTTGCTCTGCGGGCAGCCAACACTCTGCGTCCGTTTGCGGTTGCCATTCTTTCTCTGAATCCGTGTTTGTTTTTGCGTCTTCTGTTCGACGGTTGATACGTTCTTTTCATCGTTATATCGTGCTAAAATTGTTTATTTTTTTGGGGGTGCAAAAATATATTTTTTTTGAAACGAAAAAAATAAGAAAAAACTTTGTTCCAAGAACGGTTATCTTGGAACAAAGTTTTATTGTTTTACGATTTTTACCTGTTGCCCATCTATTAACAAAAGATAAACACCCGCAGCATAATGAGACAAATCTATTTCCGTATTGTGAAGTTGCTGTAACAGTCTGCCGTCTAATGAATAGAGTTTAAGTTCAGGGGTAGTTCCGTTTTTTGTTTGTATGTAAACGATGTTACTTGCAGGATTGGGATAGATTTTGATGTTCGGTAAAGAGGGTTCGAGAACGCTAATACCGCTTAGATAATCTCCTGCAAAAACTGAAACAGGATAAGCAGGAAAAAAAAGAGATACTCAATTCTATATACATATATGGCTCTTATCCTTACGCAGATTGGTCAATAAAACAATTGATTGAAGGATACAAAAAAAGAAACGATTTTGATAATACTATTTTTATTATTACCGGCGATCACCACGTAACCGCCCGACAATTTGGAGGATATTACAACTATCACGTTCCTCTGATTATTTATTCTCCCATGCTAAAATCGGGCAGAAATATGAAAGGGGTAGTGTCGCAGCGGGATATTACCCCAACTTTTCTTTCTCTGCTGCAATATAATTACAATATTGAAACACCGGATGAAGTAACATGGCTAAACTCGGCATTGGACACCTCTTTAACATTCAGCGCTCATACTTTTTCTCCTCTTCAACTCATTGACCACTCTATTGGCGGTATGCTCTATAAAAATTATTTGCTTTGTGAAGGTATCCTTGAAGAGTTTACCGATGGAAAACTTCATAAAATAGATGATCCGAAGGTTTTACAATACATGAATCGTCTGCTCTCTTTATACCGCTTTCTTGATTCTTATGCTTTTAATAATTATGCGCTTATAAAAAACAATAATGCTTACAGATATAACTCGGCTACTCAGATAATAGACATAGAAGATCCCATTGCACCCAATAGTTGTTTTGCACAAAAAACAGGCTTAGATATAGTTGAAGGTCCTGAAAAACATCAAACTACACTTTTTATAGATAGCGATTCTGAATTTCCAATAGATTTTCTTCATTTTAACATCCCTGATGATATCGAAGAATTTAAAGTGGATATTGAGTTTAAAATTTTTATGATAAATGATGATGATAAATATGATAAACGTATATGGGCTTCTATTTTGTTAGGATAACAACGGAACACGTGGTGGTGATGAAAAAAGTAGTGAAACAGTAAAAATTTATTTGTAGTACATGTGCAATTATACTTTAAAAAAACGGATAAAACCCACACAATTTTTTCCAAAATTCACGTTATTTATTATTCATATTAATTAAAAACACAAAACATTATGACAGCACTTCTTGTAGTATTAGGAATCATCGTTTTATTAATCATATTTGTTATTTCGTTGTATAACAGATTGGTACAATTACGCAACAATCGCGAAAATGCGTTCGCCGATATTGACGTACAATTAAAACAACGCTACGATTTAATCCCCCAATTGGTGGAAACCGTAAAAGGATACGCCAAACATGAAAAAGAAACTTTAGCACGGGTAATTGAACTTAGAAACCAAGCCGTTGCAGCCACTACCATTGACGGTAAAATTGCTGCCGAAAACCAACTTTCAGGCGTATTAGCCGGTTTGAAGGTTACCTTGGAAGCCTATCCCGACCTGAAAGCCAATCAAAACTTTCTTCAATTGCAGGAGGAGATGTCGGATATTGAAAATAAATTAGCCGCTGTGCGCCGTTTCTTCAACTCCGCAACGAAAGAATTGAACAACGCCGTTCAAACATTCCCCTCAAATATTATTGCCGGTATGTTCGGTTTCCAAAAAGCCCAAATGTTTGACTTAGGAGCCGAAAGAGCCACCTTAGATAAAGCCCCAACGGTAAATTTTAATTAATTGAAATTTACGGTTTAAATTTTAAATTTTAAACTTTAAACAACTTTATCACTAATGAAATACGTCGGCATTCACGCACAACAAAGAAGTAACAACATAAAGAGTATGTTTTTACTGTTTATGTTCCCTGTTCTGATTATCGGGTTGGTATATCTTTTCTTTGTAATTTTTGGTGCGATGCAGGAGGATTACAATGTTTCTGCCGGAGAAGCTACACTACAGGCGTTGCCCGTAGTAATTATAGCCGTAACGATTTGGTTTTTCATTGCGTATTTTATTAATACAATGCTTATTCGATACGCAACGCATTCGGCACCGTTGGAAAGACGAGACAATAAGCGCGTATATAATCTGGTGGAAAACCTGTGTATGGCAAACGGCATGAGTATGCCGATGGTGAATGTTATTGAAGATAATTCATTGAATGCCTTTGCCAGCGGAATCAACGAGAAAACTTATACGGTTACTTTGACGAGAGGTATTATCAACACATTAGACGATAATGAATTGGAAGGCGTAATTGCCCACGAACTTACCCATATTCGCAACCGTGATGTGCGTTTGTTAATTGTATCTATTATATTTGTAGGCATTTTCACGATGGTTGCTCAAATAGCAGCCCGCATGGCATTTCAGGGTTCTATGGGGCGCAGGAGTAACAACAAAAATAATGGTGCAAGCACCGTTGTGATGCTGCTTATTATAGCCGCATTAGGGGCAATTGGGTATATTTTTTCGCTGCTCATTCGTTTGTCCATTTCCCGCAAACGTGAATATATGGCAGACGCCGGTGGTGCACAAATGACGAAAAATCCGCTGGCATTAGCCTCTGCATTGCGTAAAATTTCCCGTAATCCCGAAATTCACGGCGTTAAACGCGAAGACATTGCACAACTTTACATAGAACATAAAGCCAAAGGTAGTTTTTCAGGATTGTTTGCCACGCACCCGCCCATAGAGCAAAGAATCGCGGTTCTGGAACAGTTCTGATTTGTAATATAAAAGGTTGCATACTGGAACAAGCCATTTTTGACTTTGAGCAACCACAAAACGAAGAACTTGGCAATCTGCAAATTGCGTTAGACGGAGGATTTACGGCTGCCGGATAAGTTTTTGAACCCGATAAGGGTTGTGATGAAAAAATAAAATATTTTTGCCCCACCTCAAAAGTAATATTAACTTTAAACCTTAAATCTTATGCCCGACGACAAAAAAATTATCTTCTCTATGGTGAATGTGAGTAAAATCTATCCACCTCAAAAACAAGTATTAAAAAACATTTACCTTTCGTTTTATTACGGCGCGAAAATCGGTGTGCTGGGGTTGAACGGCGCAGGGAAATCCTCGCTCTTAAAGATTATTGCCGGTGTGGACAAGTCGTATCAGGGGGAAGTGGTTTTCTCTCCCGGCTATACCGTAGGCTATCTGGCGCAGGAACCCGAAATGGAAGACTCGCTCACCGTAATGGATGTAGTGAAACAGGGCGTACAAAAAGTAGTGGATATTCTTGCAGAATACGACGCAGTGAATATGAAGTTTATGGAAGAGATGACCGACGACGAAATGAATAAACTCATTGAACGTCAAGGGGAACTGACGGAATTGATAGAGCAGTACGATGCGTGGGAATTGGATAGCAAATTGGAGCGTGCTATGGACGCCCTGCGCTGTCCTGACCCCGATACGCCGGTTAAAAACCTGTCGGGGGGAGAGCGCCGCCGCGTGGCGCTATGTCGCCTGCTACTCTCTGAACCGGACATTTTGCTGCTGGACGAGCCTACCAATCACTTGGACGCCGAATCGGTGGAATGGTTGGAAATGCACCTGCAACAATATAAAGGGACGGTGATTGCCGTTACCCACGACCGCTACTTCTTAGATAATGTTGCCGGCTGGATTTTAGAGTTGGATAGAGGAGAGGGTATCCCCTGGCAGGGCAACTATTCTTCGTGGTTAGAGCAAAAAACACAACGTTTGGCGCAGGAAGAGAAACAGGAATCGAAACGTATGAAAACGCTGGAGCGCGAATTGGAATGGGTACGTATGTCGTCAAAAGCACGCCAGTCGAAAGGAAAAGCCCGTTTGAATGCCTACGATAAATTGTTGAACGAAGATATAAAAGAACGGGAAGAAAAACTGCAAATCTACATTCCGAACGGACCGCGCTTGGGAACAAATGTAATTGATGCCGTGAAGGTTGCCAAATCATTCGGCGAAAAGTTGCTGTTTGAAGATTTAAACTTTTCGCTTCCGCCCAACGGTATTGTGGGAATTATCGGACCCAACGGCGCGGGAAAAACCACACTGTTCCGCTTAATTATGGGTTTTGAACAACCTGATGCCGGCGAATTTAAAGTGGGCGAAACCGTGAAGGTGGGATACATTGACCAGCAACACGTGGAAATTGACCCCGAGAAAACCGTTTGGGAAGTGGTGTCGGAGGGCAACGAACAAATGATGATGGGAGGACGGCTTATCAATTCGCGCGCCTATATCTCTCGCTTTAACTTTGGCGGACAAGACCAAAACAAAAAGGCGGGCGTACTCTCCGGCGGAGAACGCAACCGCCTGCATTTGGCGCTCACCCTTAAATCGGAAGCCAACGTGCTGCTGTTGGACGAGCCCACCAACGACATAGATATTAACACCCTGCGCGCTTTGGAAGAAGGGTTGGAAAACTTTGCCGGCTGTGCCGTAATCATCTCGCACGACCGCTGGTTTTTAGACAGAGTGTGTACCCATATCCTCGCTTTTGAAGGCGACTCGCAAGTCTATTTCTTTGAAGGAAATTATACTGAGTATGAGGAAAATAAAAAGAAACGATTAGGCTATATTGAGCCGAAACGGATACGGTATAAAAAGTTGATGAAGTAGCGACTACGAAATTTGCAATAAAAGCAACACCCTGTCGTTATTATCATATTAAAAAACGATTTGCTTATGAAGAAAATATCCTCAATTGTTATTGCTGCATTTTTCTTATCCATTCCTTTTTTAAGTTTCGGGCAACAAGAAACTCCA
>WRGQ01000090.1 GCA_009787115.1 Bacteroidota bacterium | reverse complement strand
AGTTTCAATCCACACACCCGCGCGGGGTGTGACTTATACCATATTATTTCTTTATCCTAAAATAAGTTACAGCTCAAAATATGCGAACCTAGTAATAAAAGGTATATTAATAATATAATTTTCCTTCCCTGTTTTGTCAAATATCGATTCTATAAAGAATTAGTTAATCTGCGAACATATTGGAATTTTCTGTGTCTTTGAGGTTCGCAAAAACAGAATTTGTCGTTAAAAAATGAATAATATTTAGTTTTTTAAACAATTAATAAACCGTCCAAATTATAAGATGGTTTTGTGCCTATCTGTTCAATTCGTCTTTGGTAATTAGCACCAAGATAATAATACCTTAAACTATCAGTTTTTTCATCAATTATTTTTTCCAAAGTGTTTTTTAAATTAGTCCATTGAGCCGGATCTACTATGCATTCAAACACTGAATATTGAACTCTTTGTCCGTAATTAGTACAAGCTTTAGCTACTTTTCTTAGCCGTCCCTGACCGCCGGGACTGGTTACCATTACATCATAACTTACCAAGACCATCATTATTTTATCTCCAAAAGAAGGGAGGATAACCGTCAATATCACCTCGGATATAACGTGCCATTAGATTCGCCTGAATAAAAAAAAGAAGACCAATAGGAACGGTTTCTTCAATATAAGGATGATATATTTCGTCTTGTTTTCGGTTCTGATATTCTGTTAAAACTGTTTTTCTTGTATCATCATCCATAATTACCGCACCATTAGCTGCTTTGGTAAAGCCTTTTTTCCCGATTTGTTTCCGGTTAATCAAAGATAAGACTAATCGATCCGCAATTACTGGGCGAAATTCCTCAATAAGATCTAGAGCCAATCCATGACGTCCTGGTCGATCCCGATGAAGAAAGCCTACTGCCGTATCTAGCCCAACAGTTTCTAGAGCGGAACGAATATCGTGAGTTAGTAGAGTATACATAAAAGAAAGCAGAGCGTTTACTTCGTCTAAAGGAGGACGTCTGTTTCGATCTGTAAATATAAAATCTTCTTTCTGATCAACAATGAGATGATTGAAAACATTAAAATATTCTGCAGCTGCCTGTCCTTCAAGCCCTCGTACCTCATCTGTAGTTGTTGTACGCGGAATTCGCTCAATGATTCTACCAATATTTTCTGATGTGTTTTTCAATTCTTCTGTATTTACTTTGGCGTTGTGATCTCTAACAGTACGGTTTATAACAATCCGACAGTTAGCAAGTTTACCGTTAATTAAATTAGACGCTACTCCGTGCGTTATTTGCTCATCGTCTGCCATACGATATTGTTGCCGTCGCAAAAGTACATTTCCGCTCACTGGTCCCTTGACACTTGCAAGAAAACGTCCATTAGTTGTTAGAAAAGAAACTGATACATCACGTTCCGCACAGAAGCCCAAAAGGAAAGGTGAACAAAGTACATTGCCGAAACAGATAATACCGCCGATAGTGTGAATAGGAATCTGTAATATCTTTTGCTTCTCAATTTCCACAATTACTGTTTCGCCTTCTTTATGCAAGTAAGAACCTTGAGAAGTGACATATAATGTATTTAGAAGTTTACGCATCGATCTTCTCCAAGAACCGCAATTGGGCTTCTATGTATATGTCCACCCTTTTATTTTTTAAGCCTGTGCTTTTTGGCATACATAAATCTACCAAAGAACAATTATCACATTTTTGTTTTTCATATTTTGCTGCCACAGTTTTCCCTGTCTCGCGAATCTTCATAACTTGTTCAATCAACACAGTTGTTTTTTCTCGAAGTGATGCATCAATAGTTTCGCTTTTTCTGCGGTGTTCTTGAAGATAATAAAATTGTCCGCTTTCAATCTTGATACCAAACATTTCTTCGAGGCAGAGAGTCTGGGCGCATAGTTGTACTCTATCAATATCATCTGACTTTTTCTTTCCTCGCTTAAATTCCACAGGAGATACTTTTTCTATGTTTCCATCTTTGGTATACCATAGCTCAACAAGATCACATTTCCCAATAAGTCCCCATTGTAACGAACGAACCGCCATCCCATATTCCTGTTTAAATAAACGCCGTGATTCATGGTGTTCTGCGTCAACCCGTTCATGTAGTACTCTTCCTTCAGCGGTAAAACGGTTTTCTTCCCATACCTGCTCAAGATGAATCAATGCATATTGCCGCTCGCAAAACATTGCGTGTTGCAATGCGGATATTTGAACCAGATCGTCTTCAGAGTACATATTTATATTAGTACGTCAGAACTTCTGGTTTCAGTCCGTCAAGTGTTTTTATTGAGATTGTATAATCATCAATAGATTGTGGTTTTTTAACGCTCTCTTTAAGTTCAACTTGCAAACTTCCATGAACTTTCGCAGAAGAATATTGCCCAGATTTGCTTGAATGTTCCCACCAATAAAGTTGAATTACTTCCATGCTGCCTTCAGGTCTGGCAGATGAGGCATCGTTGTCAAAAATATGCAATAATGATTGTTTGATTTTTTGAGCATCTTCATAAGAAAAACCGGTTTTTGTTGCAAGTTGGGGGTTAATACTGCCAAAGGTTACGTAAAGACCAAAATCAACACGGTGTTTCATTCCCATTGTGTCTGACGCTTTCTTTGTTCCATCTCCCTCGCCGCTGACACTCTTCGTAATTTGAATGCTTGTAACATTAACAGGATCATGACTAAAAGCCGATTGGATTGTGACAGGTCCGCGAATCCCAACAGATACACCGGCTCCTTTTCCTTCTCCTTTATAAGCAAAAAGCTGACCAAAAGCGCGGACATCTATCCATGTTTTGCATGCTTTTTCAGTAAGTTTTTTTGCATCATTCATCGCATCTTTCAATTCACTTACAGCGCGATCTTTTAGAGTCTTATATTCATCAATCCGGTTTTCATCGGACTGGACAAAGATTTTTTCTCCCGCTTCCTGTAGCCGATCACGAATTTTACGTTTCAGACAAACGTCCGAAAGTTCGCCAACGCCGTCAATTGTTGTCCGCGGCATATTCCCACTCAAGGGATCGCCATTTGGGTTTGCGTTTTTTACACCGAATACCAGTGCAAAGTCAATTTTCTTTTCCAATACTGCCATTTTATTCCTCCTGTTTATTTCCGTTTACGGATTGATCTTTTTCTCGCTTTCGCCAGAAATCTTTTTGTTGACAATGATAACCAAGTAAAAATTTTCCTGATAATGCTTTATCAGCAGAAAATTCATCAATGGTAAATTTATCAGAAATATTTTGAATAATTCCTTCATACCATCCGAAAAGTTTTGGATGCATTTGTTTTAAATACTTCATATAGGGTCGTAATTTGTCTTTATAAAGCAAATCCCATGTTGAATATGGATATTTTGCAAAACGCTGCATATATCGTACAGCGTTGCTTTCCCTGTTTTCTCCCCTTTCTTCTAAAACAACGGATTCAATTTTATCCGCCACTGCCAAGAGTCTCCCATAAAGGTAATCACGATCTTTCTGATCTTCATCAAGCCCCATGTTAATATCCTCCTTTTCTCGAGCATATAAATTATATTTAATAACCGCACAAGCGGTTTCCAGTGTCTTCTCTCGTTCAGAGCTGTCAAGAGTATTGAGTCGAGAAGCTCTACTAAAGCATAACTGTTCAATATCACTTGGTATCGGCGCTTTATCAATGATGCAGGATAAAAGTCTTTGTATGGTCATGGATTTTGCACTGTCACTTATATGAACACCATAAGCAGTTTTTGCTATTTCTTCCGGGGATGGAGCAGAGATTGTATGGCGTGATGATTTTTCTCCTTTTTTCCAATAAGTATAAAACCATGCAAGATGTATATGCCAATACTCTTGAGCATCATAAAAATCGGATTTCATAAATTCACGATATAGTAATATAGACATACGACCTGGAGTTGCAGCATTAAGAGCCATAATTAAAATTTTGTCATTATCATGAAGTTTTCCATAATATCCCAAAAGTCGATTCTTAATAGTATTAGCGGATTTCTCAGAAGTAAAGTAATTATCTTGTTCAACAGTATCGTCAGACCATAAATCATGAGAACTCTTTAATAACTGTGGTTTAATATCAGAAGCAGAACACCACGCAACTATAGTTAATCCGTTTCCAATGGTAGTACCTTGTTTTTGAATAAGCCAACGAAGAGCATTATGAGCCTTGATAGAAACATTCATACCCACTTGGCAAGCTTGAGCTGCTTCTGTGAAACGTCCTCGGAAGGTATAATTGGTATCATCATTTGATGAGATAAGCTTAGCTCCGTCTCCCGAATTCCTAATTTTCTTGGAATGCAAACCGGCAATAGTTTCATTGTTTCCTGAAATATAACAAAACCCTTGATGATTAGGACAGTTTCTGGAATAGTAATCAATCCAGAGTCTATAAATTTTTGAATCCAGCCATGTCCGACTATCTTCCTCTGGAATTTCTACATTCCAGCGAATAAAAACATTATTTTCACCTGCAGTAATTTTTTCAACAGTATCCATCTCCGGGATTTTTCCACTATTCAGAATATCCTTAACAAGTGTTCCTTTCTTTACGTATTCATAAACACTATTAATTTTTGGGTCTGAATAATCTGATTGTGCCCAATCTCCCAGAGATTTTAAAAATGCAGAATATTTATCTTTTAATTTTTTACCGTCACAATAATCTCCATAGTCTCCAGCAACATATTCTAATTTATCGCAAAATGGATATGGAGCTACGGTATCCCCTGCTCTTGCTGCACTTTTTTCTGTACAGGGCATACAAGTCTGCCAATCACTCTTTTCAGCTTTACCTAGCAGTCTAGCGGAACGAAATTTACCTTTGCCGTCAAGAGTTATTTCCAACGGTGCATTGTTTGTAATGTGATACAAAGGAAGCGGTTTATCATTTATTTTTTTGTTTTTTATTACACTGTCATATACAGTACTAAGTTCTGAAAGCCAATTCATTAGTCTATTACCTCCTCTGTATTTACAGCTACTATTTCATAATCCATCGGTCCTATTTCACGCTTGTGGGGACAATTTTCAGGACGTGGAAAATCAATAACGCCGCCTTTCAATTTTGCTTGCCAAAAATAAGCAGAGAGTTTTTCTATTCCGCTTTCAGACGGATACTCAAAACTGTGAAACATAAGACCATACGACAATTCGTCTTCATTGTCGTAATGACTTTTACCATTTCCAAAACGGCATGGTTCAACATAACCTTGACATTCCCGAGAACCAAGAAAAATATCTCTTCTACCTCCTTTTTCAAGCATACGTTGAGCAATTTGATAGTGTTTATCTTCATTACGATCTTGGGCAAGATCTTCGCGTTTTATATTCCATTCGAAATGAGCTTGAACCTGATATATAACATCACGAAGATATGTGTAAGTTGAAAGATCATGCCGGTTTGTTCCGTATTGTCCATCCATGAGTAGAGGTTTCACGTTTTTGGACTCGGTTAAAATTTTATTAATTATCCTAACCTTGTCAATTATCCAAATAAAAGTAGGTTTCCAATATATTGATTCGGTTATACCTTTTATTGCCTGATATGTGGGTAAATGATAAGTACTTTTCTCTCCGCCTATTTTGGTAACAGGATCGGTAAAAAGCGCATATCTGCCAGTAAGCAAATATTCAATTTTGTTTTCCACTTACACACCTCCTTATACATTACAAAGTGTCATACTGCCTTCTTCAAAAGTTAAACCAATATTTTGATCGTAATATTTTTCTTCAACTGTATATATATCCAAGTCATTCTTAAGCGGTACTTTCTTGATTATATTATTTTTAATCATTTTAGGCAATTCTTTGAAATAAATATTTACTGAATATTGTTGAGCTTCTTGAAGTAATTTAATACAATGCTGTATATCTGGAAGAGAGAAAAATTCCGCTATTATCTCTTTTCCTTTTTCAAAGGGAACAATAACACCTATAGTATCTTGAGCTATTACCTCAAATTCTTTCCATGCTGTTTCAAAAGATTGCCGAAAATGAGTGAGTGGCTTTGTTTTATCACCAAATTTGTTGTTTACGGTTTGCTCATATTCCCATTTACTCTGTTCGTTGTCTGACAATAAATCAAGAATTGTCTCATCTCTATCGCACAGCTTATATTTTAACAATGAATCAGGAATATTTTTATAATAGTAATGGAAATAGCGAGCAATTAATTCGGGATGCAGAAGATTGCAGTTGAATTGGTCTTTGTTTTCACGGAATTCCCCTAAAACTCGCCACATGATTTCCTGTCCACGTTTTAATTCGTGGAGACCGGCAATTTTTTCTTCATCTTTAATAATATTGATAATCCATGTTTTACCTTTTACCTGATTCCCTTGAGAATCTTTTAGTTCTCCGTTTCTGTTACAACGTCCGGCAGTTTGTATAATCGAATCAAATCCGGCGAGAAATCTGATTGCTCCGTCAAAATCTATATCGACTCCTGCTTCAATAAGCCTTGTGCTAATGCAAACGCATTTTTTCGTTTTGTTTTGTAAATTATCTTTTAAATGGGAAATGTCCCTTCGGCGGTGAGCAGGACACATATTGGCACTCAAATGAACAATAAACCAATCAGAATGCTGTTTTGACAAAATCGAATAAAGTTTCTGTGCTTGTGATTTTGTATTAACAACAGATAAAATGCTTTTTTCATTTGTTTTTTCAATAAATTCCGCAACTTGATCCAATGTCCATCCAGTGCTTTTGGTTTCATCAATTAAATCAACTCGCTGTAAATCCTCCAAATGTCCGGTTACATCAGGCACGATCTCATTATCTTTTGATAAAGGAAGAGCATAATCTGATTCTAACTTGTCAAGTCCTGGTTGTGTGGCAGTACACAAGAGTATTGACACATTTGTACTCTGGCGCAAAAAACTAAGCGCCCAAGTAAAAAGATAGGTACATGGAATAGGTAAAGTCTGTACTTCGTCAAAAATGATGATAGAATTTGCAAGTTGGTGCATTCGTCTGATCTTACGGGAGCCAAAACCAAAAAGTGCTTCTAAAAACTGGACCATTGTTATAATAATAATTGGTACATTCCATGTTTCTGATGAATTAATAAAATGTTCTGTTCTTTCACTTTGATCAAGATTTGAATGATGTTCCAATATAACTTCACCGTTTTTGCCTTTTGGATCAAGTATATTCCGAACAACGTCTGCATTTTGGTCAAGAATAGAAGTATAAGGAGCAATAATAAAAATATGATCTTTTCCAGTTAATTCAGCGTGAACGAGGGCATAGCGTAATGACGCTAGAGTTTTTCCCGCTCCGGTAGCGGCACTTAATGTATAAATACCATCTTCGCGTTCTGCGAATTCTACGCATCGCATTGAGATTGTACGTCTTATTTCGTTTAGTTTCCCATCAGATGGAAATTCAGTAAGTTTATTCTCAAGCCGTTCACGCAATGATTTCCAATCAGCTTTTACAACAGCATCTTCTTCTTTTGCCGATATTCCCCTGTCGAATAAAGCACTTGATCGCCTGTCCCCGTCAATAAGACAACTAGATAAGAAACGCGCTGCTAGTCCAAGGTTAAAAAAACGAGATTCTTTTATTTCAGATTTTGTCAGTGTACGAAGCATATTCATTGTTTTGGTAATAAAATTTTCATTTGTTAGTATGTCATCAAGTCTTTTTTTAATTGATATATCGAGATTTTCAACTGCTTCATCAACATTCGTGTCAACTCTGTTTTTTTCCAGTCGTTTGAATAATGGTGCTGTACCATCAGTTGTGATAACATCAGGTAGTCCGCTTCCGTGGTGATACATAACACACGCGGCGAGAAGTTGGGCGACTAATTCTCCTGAATCGCCGAATTTTTGCTTAATACATTCATATAAGTATTGACCGCCTGCCGTCCCATGGTCTTCTTTGGCAAATTTTTTACCTGACTTATGGCTATCTTCGAGGTATGTAGCCCAAGACTTGCAATTTTTTCCAAGATCATGTACAAGAGCAATTAGTATGGCAGACTCTGTAAGTCCAATCTTTTTTGCGAACAATTTTGCAAACATTGCAGTTTCTTCAAGATGACTGGATAATAATTGATATTCGGTATCAGAACCAGATTTATAGCGAGCTTTCATATTTATTCTCCTTGTCTGCATATGTCTAATAATACGAATATAAAC
The DNA here is from genome assembly GCA_009787115.1 of Bacteroidota bacterium. GTDB lineage: Bacteria > Bacteroidota > Bacteroidia > Bacteroidales > WCHB1-69 > WRNX01. The sequence goes on along the minus strand of WRGQ01000090.1, from coordinate 384 downwards.
TATTTTTTCACACTTGTTAATAGATATTTTAAAATAATAAAAAATACGTCCTATAAAAACAAGGAAGTATTCCGTATATCTAAGAATACATTTCAATCCACGCCTAAAAAAGGTGACATATTTACTATATTTTTATTTTTATAAATGTGAAATAACCTCTTCCATAAATTTTCCATTGACAATTGATGCGTATTATGAATATAGTTAAAAAAGGAGAATATCTATGCCCCACGTAATAATCAAAACCATTTCAGGTCCGTCAAAAGAGGCGCTGCAAAAAGCCGCCGTACAGATTAGCGATATAATCGAAAAAACTTTGGGTAAGCCTAAAAAGTATATTTCGGTTTCTGCTGAGGAATACTCATTTGGTGAATGGGAAGGCGT
>WRGQ01000089.1 GCA_009787115.1 Bacteroidota bacterium | reverse complement strand
ATGTGCTTTTCACTCAAAATATCATCAATTTTGAAGCAGATGACACTGACTCTCCGGAAATTTTAACCCGCAGAGATGCCTGCCTGCAAAGACATCTACAAATTCTTCGTGCGGTGAATAATGCGGGCTAATTCTCAAACCTAAGTGAATTTGAAATTGAATTTCTAAAAGAAGAAAAATAAAATCATTTCCTTACCTCCATCGCATTCCTCAGTGCGCTGCCGATGAGCATAAACGCCAACACCAACAGCATAATAGCAATTCCGGGAGCAATCGCTAAGTACGCCTTATCCAACACGATGTAGGCGTAGTTTTCTTTCATCATCATACCCCAGGAAGGAATTGGGGGTTGCACGCCCATTCCGAGAAAACTCAAACCTGCCTCCATAAGAATAGCAGAGGAGAAGTTGGCGGCAGAAAGGACTACCAAAGTTCCCAAAATATTGGGTAATATGTGTTTAAAAATGATTCTGAAATTAGAAAATCCAAGCGCTCTGCCGGCTTCCACAAAATCTTGCTGTTTCAAAGCAAGTGTTTGTCCGCGTACTACCCGCGCAATATCCACCCACATCGTTAGTCCGATAGCAATAAAGATTTGCCAAAACCCCTTGCCAAGCGCAAAACTGATGGCTATCACTAACAACAGCGTAGGAATAGACCAAACCACGTTGATGAGCCACGTAAGCGCAACATCAACCTTTCCACCATAATAACCGGCAGTTGCGCCAACAAGAACTCCTATAAACAACGCGATGAAAACAGCAATAAACCCTACTGCCAAACTGATGCGAGCACCGATTATTAATTGGCTAAGCGCATCGCGTCCGTATCGGTCTGTCCCAAGCCAAAAGGTTCTTTTGTGTCCTTTGTAATACACTGAGCCTGCCGATGTGTGGTTAAAATATATTTCATCATCCAATACCGGCGTCGAATTATATTGTGCAGGTTGCCCAAATAGCATCTTACGAAAAATCCCTATGTTTTTTACCGGTTGTTCTTTCGGCGTATTCAAAAAATATGTAGAAAATCCGGGCGGTTGCAATGCAATTTCCAAATGTTGGGCGTTGCAATAAGGCGTCTTATCGGGCGTAATTAAGTATCCTAAAATTGCCGTCAGAAAAACCAAACAGAGAAAAACAAGCGAAAGTATTCCTAATTTTTCCTTTTTAAATCGTTTCCACGTGAGCGCGGAAAGGGAAAGCGCCTTTTCTTCTGTACGTTTTTTTCGGAAAATATGCATCGTTTTTTTTGTTTGCACAAAAATATTATTTTTGCCGATAGGTATTAATTAATCTTAATGGCAAAACCAAAAAAAATTAAAATAGAGGCTCCAGCCTTTCAGGGAAATTTAGAAGAACTTATTATTCAAGCTCTTATAGAGAAAAAAGGAGAACAAATTGTTTGCATTGACCTCAAAGCGATGCACCATGTTTTGTTCGATTATTTCATTATTTGCTCCGGAAACTCTAAACCGCACGTGGAAACCCTCAGCGATTTTGTGCAGGAAACTACTAAAAGACAAGCCGGAATAAGACCTTCATACGTGGAGGGACGCGCCAACGGAGAGTGGATTTTGTTGGACTATTTCAATATTATTGTGCATATTTTCCAACCCGAAGTGCGGCAGTTCTTCAATATTGAATCTCTTTGGAGCGATGCACCTTGTCAGTGGTTTTGCGGTGAACGGTAAGCGGTAAGCGGTGAGCGGTGAGTGGTGTTTAAGTAATAGTTTGATATTATGTTTTTGTGGGATAAAATTGTTTTCGGACCGATTAATAGCAGAAGGCTGGGAAGTTCGCTGGGAATCAATGTTTTGCCCACTACGGTAAAAATTTGCTCGTTTGATTGTATTTATTGTGAATGTGGCTGGACATTAGAAAAAAGTATTGATTCTAACCTTTTCTTTTCTGTTAAGGAAATTACCGAAGCCATTGAAGCAAAACTTTCACAGTGCAGCACGGCAAATACCCATATTGACAGTATTACTTTTTCAGGAAACGGAGAGCCAACCCTGCATCCAAAATTCCTCGAAATCATTGATTCACTTATTGTTTTAAGAGACAAATATTACCCAAAAACGGCAATTACCTGTTTGTCGAATGCCACACAGTTAGCCAACGAAAAAGTAGTGGCTGCGATGAAAAAAATTGAAAACCCCATATTAAAATTAGACGCAGTAACCGAGCCGCTTTTTCAACTCATTAATAAACCCACTATGCCTGTTTCCGCAGAAAAGGTCATCAAACAATTGAAGCAGTTAAACGGTGATTTTATTTTGCAAACAATGCTTTTGAAGGGAAAAATTGATGAACAATATTTTAACAATGCCGAAGAATCTCATTTTTCCTTATGGTTGAATGTTGTTCAACAACTTCATCCTAAAAAAGTGATGCTCTATTCGTTAGATAGAAATACTCCGGCGCAGGGGTTGGAAAAAATTCCATTTGAAAAATTGGAAGAAATTGCGCGGCAGGTGAAAATGTTGGGAATTTCGGCAGAAGCATATTAATTTGGCAAAATTTTTATACGTTAATCTATAATTGGCAAAATTTTGTGTTTATTTGCGTTTTTGTTTAAAATAAAATTATGACAAACAAAGAATTTACTAACAAACTGATACTTGGTGATAACCTTGAAATAATGAGAACACTTGAAACAGAAAGTGTGGACTTAATTTATTTAGATCCACCCTTTTTCAGTAATCGAAATTATGAAGTAGTTTGGGGTGATGACGGCGAAGTGCGTTCTTTCCAAGACCGCTGGGCAGGCGGTATGGAACACTATATTGCATGGCTAAAGGAAAGAGTGATTGAAATGCACAGAATTTTAAAACCGACCGGTTCTATTTTTTTGCATTGCGATTGGCACGCCAATGCCAATATTCGTGTAGATATTTTAGATAAGATTTTTTTATCTCAAAATTTTAGAAATGAAATTATTTGGCATTATCGACGCTGGACAGGAAAATCCAATAATTTTCAACGATTACATGATACCATCTTTTTTTATTCAAAAACGAGTGATTATAAATTCAATGTTTTATATACCGATTATACGGAAGGTTCCATAGATAGAAAACAAGGAGGCGTACTGCATCGTTTCAAAAAAGGAGAAGAACCATTACTTGTAAGCGACAAAGAAATTGATGAAAAAGGAGTGTGCGAGAATGATGTTTGGCAAATTCCATTTGTTGCTCCATCAGCAAAAGAGCGTATCGGTTACCCCACCCAAAAACCTGAGACCTTGTTACAAAGAATTATTGAATGCGCCAGCAACGAAGGTGATATTGTTTTGGATCCTTTTGTTGGTGGCGGAACTACGATAGCTGTTGCAGACAAATTGAAAAGAAAATGGATTGGCATAGATCAATCTGTTGCTGCTATAAAAGTTTCCGATTTGCGTTTAAAAAATCAACAAGATTTATATTCCGAACCCTACGACTTACAACTTCGTATATACAATTATAACGATTTACGGAATATGGATGCTTTTATATTTGAAACCATGATTATTGAAAAGTTTGGAGGTATTGCCAATGCAAAGCAACGTAATGATTTGGGTTTAGATGGTACAGACAAAATAAAACTGCAAGTGGAAGAACCTGCAACAAAAACAATAGAATGAAATAACCAAAACTATGACTGCTGAACAAACTATTCTCTCTCAACTCAACAACTTGCAGCGTGATGCCGTGATGCAAATTGACGGTCCCGTAATGGTAATTGCGGGCGCCGGTTCAGGCAAAACACGCGCACTTACCTACCGCATTGCATATATGCTCACGCAAGGCATTAGCCCCTATCGCATTTTAGCCCTCACTTTCACCAACAAAGCCGCCAGAGAAATGAAAGAACGTATCTTCCAATTGGTCGATGACTCCAACGCTAAAGCCGTGATGATGGGTACATTCCATGGCGTTTTCAACCGCATTATTCAAGTGGAACACGAAAAACTGGGCTTCTTGCGAAATATTTCCATTTATGATACCGATGACACTAAAAATCTGCTCAAAAGTATTGTGAAAGAAATGAACTTAGACCCAAAAACCTACGTGGCAAATCATCTGCTGCACCGAATCTCTTCCGCAAAATCAAGTTTGATTTCTGCCGAAGAATACGCCAAAACTCCTGAAATATTAGAAGCTGACAGAATGACCGGAAAGCCTTACATCTCAGAAATTTTTAAACGCTATAACCACCGTTTAAAATCTTCTAACGCTATGGATTTCGATGATTTATTGTATTATATGAATGTGCTACTTCGCGATTTTCCGGAAATTCTGCATAAATATCAAAACCGTTTTCAGTATATTTTGGTAGATGAGTATCAGGATACTAATTTTGCGCAATATTTAATTGTGAAAAAGTTGGCAGCACAACATCATAATATTTGTGTGGTAGGAGACGATGCGCAAAGTATCTACGCATTTAGAGGCGCTAATATCCAAAATATTCTCAATTTTAAAAAAGATTACCCCGAAGCGAAAACTTTTAAATTAGAACAAAACTATCGCTCCACACAACATATTGTAAATGCAGCCAATGCCGTGATTAAACACAATCAGGACCAATTGCATAAAGAGATTTGGACAGAAAACGAAGAGGGATATAAAATAGAGATTTTAAAAACCAACAGCGATACGGACGAGGCTATGGCAGTAGCGCATTCTATTTTTGAAACCAAACAAAATTTCCAAAAAAACAATGCCCAGTTTGCAATTTTATATAGAACTAATACCCAGTCGCGTGCATTGGAAGAAGCGTTGATGAAAAAAAATATCCCCTACATTGTTTATGGAGGTATCTCGTTTTACAAACGTAAAGAGATTAAAGATGTATTAGCCTATTTTCGGTTAGCCATTAATCATTATGATGAAGAATCGTTGCGAAGAGTGATTAATTATCCTATGCGCGGCATCGGCGCTACTTCTGTAGATAAGATTATTGTTTGCGCCCACGAAAACAATACGCGGATATGGGATGTAGTTGCAAATCCAGACCTTTACCATTTGGTTGTGAATGCGCCCACCAAAGCGCGGCTGCAAGATTTTGCCGTGCGCATTAAAAGTTACTCCGCTATGATTACTAAAACAGACGCTTACGAATTGGGAAAACATATTGTAACGACTACCGGAATTATGCAGGAACTCAATGCCGATAAATCGGAAATTGACCGGCTGCAAAACGTGGAAGCACTGTTGGATTCTATGAAAGAGTTTACGGATAAAGAGCCGGAATCGCTTTTTAATGAAGAAACAGGAGAGATTATTACCGAGTATTTTCCATCGTTAGACAGATTTGTGGAAAGTATCTCTTTATTAACCGATGACGAAGAAAAAAAGAACGAACAACAAGATAGAGTGAAATTGATGACCATTCACTCGGCAAAAGGATTAGAATTTGATTATGTGTATGTTACAGGATTGGAAGAGAATCTTTTTCCCTCCTCAATGAGTTTGGGTACGCGGGCAGAATTGGAGGAGGAGCGCCGTTTGTTTTATGTGGCAATTACGCGGGCAAGAAAAAAACTTGTCCTCACTTCTGCGCAAACCCGCTACCGCTTCGGTAGTTTGCAGTTTTGCGAAGAGAGCCGTTTTTTGCGTGAAATTCCTGATATATTTATTCATAAAACACAAAAAGCATCTATGGGGCGCAATATTTGTATTTCCGATGTGAATGAGGCTACGCCGTCGAACTTCATTCCTATTAACGAAGCCGTACAGCATAAACGGCAGACGTATGAAAAAAAACCAACTCAAAAAATAGGTAATGAAGCGCGAGCGGAACAAATTTATGCGGGACTTCGGGTCTATCACGATAAATTCGGATACGGAAGAGTGACTCAAACCGACGGCGAAGGTTTGGATAAAAAAGCAATCGTTGATTTTGACTCCGTAGGCAACAAAACGCTACTTTTAAAATTTGCTAAATTAATAATTCCATAGTTATGAAAGAAACAAAAACATATCAGGAAGCGTTTGAAGAACTGCAACTCTTAGTTCGTAAAATGGAAAATGCAGAAATCCCCGTAGATGAATTGGCAGAGATGATTAAAAGAGCCACACTGCTAATTAACATTTGCAAGAAAAAACTGACCGACACGGAAGAAGAAGTAAAACTGTTGTTAGAAAAATTATAAATCAATTAAAAAAAATATGAACCACACCCGTCTATTGGTAACTCTTATTTGCATCCTGTTTTTATTTGTGGGTTGCATTAAAACAAAACGTGAATTTTATCCTAATGGAAAACTAAAATCCGAAACACACTATCGTTTTGGAAAGGAAACAGGTATCACTACTTATTATCATCATTGGTATCCCACTAAAACTATGGAAGTTGAGATGAAAAGAGGAAAACGAAACGGTAAATTTATCAAACGTTATTTCAATAATAATATAGAAGTTGATGCATACTATAAAAATGATTTAATTGAAGGCGTCGAAAAACAATATTATATAAACGGTAACCCCTCTGTGGAAACTCATTATATAAAAGGTAAAAAAAACGGAAAAGTAACTTCGTGGTATTCAAATGGATATATTAGAGAGTCGGGCGCTTTTGCAAATGATATGTTTGATGGAGACTGGGTAAATTACGATGAAAGAGGAATGCTTGTGGGCGAAGGCTCTTTTGTTAATGGTACCGGAAAACGTACGATGTACGATGAAATGGGACGCTTGCAATGTGAAACCAATTTCGTAAATAATAAAAAAGAGGGATTAGAAACTTATTATTTCCCTTCCGGTGAAGTTGAAAAAACATTTTTATTCAAAGAAGATAGAATTATTGAAATTAATGGTGTTCCCGTAGAAAATCTCTAATGAATCGCTTTTCTTTGTTTTTTCTTGCTTTTTGTAGCCTTTGTACGCTTTTTGCGCAACAACAAGGAAAAAAAATTGCCTATAGCGCAGATTATCAGTATTATGATGAAGAGTTCCTGCCGGATGTGAATAGATTAATCGGAAATGTAATATTTACACAGGAAAATATCATAGGTTACGCCGACAGCGCGTATTATTACAGAGATGAAAATAAAATGATTGCTTTTGGAAAACCTGTAAAAATATTTATAAACGACACAGTTACACTTTTCGGGAACAGAGCTGTTTATGACGGTAATTCCAAAATTTCCACAATTTCAAGAAGAGTTGTTTTAAAAGATAATACCTCAACACTTTATACCGATAGTTTGATATATAATACCGATGCAGGAATGGGTTATTATGTTACCGGTGGAAAAATGATATCTAAAGAGGATACTTTAACCAGTAGAGTTGGAAGATATAATACCCACACCAATATTGCAAATTTCAGAAAAAATGTTATGCTGAAAAATCCTACTTATACTATGACCTGCGATTCTTTCAACTATAATACAAATACGGAAATTGTCTATTTTTTATGCAGAACACATTTGATTTCAGACGAAAACAATATTTTCACAAACTCAGGATGGTATGATACACGAAACAATCTCTCACTGTTAATTGATAGTGTAAAATTAATAAATAAAGATCAGGAACTTACCGCAGATTCTGCTTATTATGATAAAAACACAGGATTTGGTATTGTTCAAAACAATGTCACGATTATTGATACAACACGCGGATATATTGTAAAAGGCGAATATGGAGAGTATTCCGAAAATGGAGGCTTGTCGTGGATTACCAACAGGGCACTCTTAATTATGATTGATAAAGAGAAATGCGATTCGCTATATCTGCACGCCGACACTCTGAAAATCTATTTTGATACGGTTCAAAATCCAAAATTGCTGATGGCACATTTTCACGTTAAATTTTTTAGCAATGATTTGCAAGGCGTATGCGATTCGTTGATTTATAATGTTGAAGATTCGTTAGGCTATATGTATTATAATCCGGTTATATGGAACAACAAAAATCAACTGTTCGGAGACACTATTAAATTTTCGGTAACAGATTCTGTGAGTTCGTTATTGGAACTTCTTAAAGATGCCTTTGTTATATCGAATGTATATGATGAAGAGGAATTTAATCAAATCAAAGGGAAAAACATTCTTGGTTTCATTAGAAACAAAGAACTGAAACAGGTATATGCAATTAACAATGTGGAACTTGTTTACTATGTAATGGATGATGACAGTTTGCTTATTGGCATTAACAGAATGGAGACCACCGAAATGAAGATGTTTTTAGATAATAATGAAATTGAAGAACTTAGATTTTATGATTATCCCGATGGAAAATTCTGGTCGGATAAGGAACTTCCTATGAAAGACAGAAAATTAAAAGATTTTCGATGGTTGGATGCCTACCGTCCGAAAGAGATAGCGGATATTTTTGTAAATCCAATTCCCAGAGAGTGGGAGAAGGAAAAAGAATAACGGGAAAAAAATTTTGAATAAAAAATATATTTTTGCCGCCTTATTGGTCTCTTGGCCGAGTGGTCAGGCGCCGGTCTGCAAAACCGTTTACTCCGGTTCGAATCCGGAAGAGACCTCAAACTAAATCGCTAATAATTT
>WRGQ01000088.1 GCA_009787115.1 Bacteroidota bacterium | reverse complement strand
TTCCACAATCCGGGCTTCGAATTCGTTGAATGGAACACCAACTCTGACGGAACCGGCGACTCTTATTTACCCGGAAGTGAATACTGTGAAGACGAAAATTTGATACTCTATGCAATATGGAAGCGGGATTGTAATACCCCGCCGATTCGTATCAAATATAAAGGTAAAAAAAGATAACTCCACCGATTAGTGAGTGATTTGAGATTTCACCGCTCACCGCTTTTTACGCATTACAAGTATAGTAATTGCTAAGTCAGCTTTGCAAGATATTATCTGGGCGCCAATGTACACGAGGAGTACTTGAATACCACTTTCAGGTTTGATAACCCTAACAGCGTATTAGTATTTGCTTATGAACATGACGCTTACACCCATTACTATTATGCTGCGGGCTATGGCGGATATGACTTTTCGTTGTCGTTCACTGTTGATAGTATTCCTTCTGCTAAAGTGAACGGAGAACATTTATGCAAACCCAACCACATCTTTGATGCAATAATCCCACCCTCTTTTGAAAATCAGTATATCAAATGGTTTTTTAATGGTATTGAAGACCAAAATGGGAGAGGGCTTATTCATTTTCCAAAAACATTGTCGCCGGGTGTTTATGAAGTTAAATTGAAATATGAGGATACCGAAGGATTTACGGCTGAGTGTGAAACTACATTTATGGTAGTCCCCTCTCCAACCATTAAACTTAAGTCAGTATCCCACCGGAAAAAATGAAGGACTGAAGGACTTTAGTGTAATAATGATAGTGCACCTACTGCACACTGCCTACCGCTTTCATATCCTCCAAATAAGAGTAAAAATGTATATTATTTACAAAACATATAAATTAATTAGAACTATTTACAGCCTTATTTTTCTCCACACCGCCTTTTTTTTCTAAATGCACCACGCGTAATAAGAATATTTTTTCACTCTGTTTGTGAGTTTTTTATTACTACTATAGTCAAAATTCATAAAAAGATACGTACTCTAATGTCATCCATTTTTCATACTGCAAACTTATAAATTTGCAGTATAAAAATCGGAGATTGTTCAGCAGTGTATTTCACGTGCATTATTGTTTTATCAACTTATAAGCCTCTGTATCTATTCTGATAAAATAGATACCGGCAGGAAGATTTTGGATGTCAATTATATTTACGCTTTTGTCAAGTGGCTCTTCTTTTATTTTTGACCCTAAAATATTATAAAAGACTGCTTTTGTTGAATGAGCATCGTTGTAATTGATATTAATTGTTTTTGTAGCAGGGTTAGGATAAATATTTACTGGAGAATTTTTGGCTTCATTAATTCCTGTAATAATAGTAGCACACAACGAAATTTCAACTTCCGGTCTCACCGGATCATTGCTTTTGAGAATAAAACTTCCTTTGTATTCTTCATTTTTAGCATGACCAAAATCATAAGTCAATGTAAGTATTTTGGAGTCACCGGGTTGAACAGTTCCTTTGCTTGGGGTAACCGTAAATTTTTCAGTAGGGAAATCAATATCTTTGATTTCAAAATCAAGGTCAGCATCGCCAAGATTAGAGAGGGTGATTTGGTCTTCAATTACCGTAATGTCATCAAGTGTTACGGAAGAAGATGTTTTATCCAAACTTAAAACAGGAATGGGAACAGGAGGTTCTCCGGTTAAAAAGAACTTGTGCGGGTCGGGCGCACCGATATAGGGGTGGCACTCTCTTCTCCCCGATTCGTCTTTGGTGAAAAGGTAATATTCAATCAATCCGTTGGGTAATCCTGAAACAGTGGTTTCCCATGTATGTCCCGCTGTGTTTGTCATATTATATCCTGTGTATGTGCCGCCATCAACTCTTACATAAGCAATTACAGAATCCTGATAAATCGTGTTATCGCAATAGGAATAAAGTTCCGTACTGAAAGTTACCGTTCCGGTATTTTCAATTTCTCCGAAAAGCGGCTGATGTTTGATGTACAGCATACATCTGTCGGCAATTTCGTGGGTGCGGCAGTGCAGCGCATCGGTGTTTTCCCAACCATTATAATTAATACCTACTACTTCGTATCCGGGCATAGCATTTCGATAAGATTGCAGCGCAGCAGCATCGTTTGTATTTCCGGTTTGAGGAACAAAAACTTTTTTATTTAAAATAAGAGAATTTGTATAGGGAGTGGTTTGAGTTCCACTGCCTCCGGGAGTGTAAACACGATAAACTTCAAATTTCATTCCCCATTCAGACATTTGAGAAGCAAAATAATTGGCTGCATCTTCATAAAATTGATATCTTGGACTTGATGAAGGAACTTGCCCAACCAGTACTTTGTTTGGAGCAAGATATTTTCCCCAACAGTCAATATGATTAATGTATTGTCCCAGCGCATCATTGATTAAATGATATTGTTCTATGCCCATATATTCCAGAAAATGGGACTGTATTTGCTGTATTGTAATTCCGGGATTATCTTCAATGAATTGTTCTAATGCAGAAGCCGCCTGAGTTGCGGCATCGTTCATAAAATTACCGCCGGCAGTTTTAATGGTAGAGGCGTACCGATTTATTTGAACTCCGTCATTGGACAGGTAAGTGGCAAGTATTGTATTAATCTGGTTATCCTGAGGACGGGGGCGGTTGTAAGTGAAATCATACATAGCCACTGCATTATCGTCAACTGCCATAAACCAAGGACCGTAATCACGTGTCCAATAGGAGTTTGTATTAGCAATTAGAAATGCGCAGTTTGCAGTATTTACTCCATTTTGGTTATATTGATTTAAAACTGTATTTTGCTGTGATTGACTTGAAACTATTGTGATTACTTTTGTATCTTTTGCCATCTCTTTAATGAGTGAAATTGGAATACCAAAGGGGTAGCGAATCAGCACGGCTTCCGCCGGTTCAAACTCCGCAATGGGACGCAATGTTCCTGTAGGCGGCGGCGTAGGAACTGTAACTGCTTTTATATTATTATTTTTAGCCCACTCGATCTCTTCATGCGAGGGAGTGTGATACAGGCGAATACCAGCTTCGTTATATATGGGCTGCGCAAACAAAGCAGAAACGCCCACAAAAAATACAATCAAAAATAATAGATTTCTTTTCATACAATAATAAAAAATTTCACTGCAAAGACAATAATAAATGGAGTTGGTTTAATATCTGACTTTTTTTTTATCGGAGTAAAATCATTAAAACTCAAAAAAAATGTTCTACTCTTACAGGTTGTATTACTCTCCAATTTTCACCTCCTTCATAATGTTTGTTGCTTCGGCAAATTTATCAATAATAAACAAAACATAACGAATATCAACGGCAATAGCGCGTTGTTTATCAGTGTTGTAGATGATATTGTTGGTGAGCGCTTCCCAGTTTCCGTCAAACACACAGCCGATAAGTTCACCTTTGGCGTTGAGTACGGGAGAGCCGGAGTTTCCGCCGGAGATATCGTTGTTGGTAATAAAACAAACGGGAAGTTGTGTATCAATGCCGTATTTGCCAAAATCCTGATTATTAAGTAATGTTTTCAGTTTTTCGGCAATAGAAAATTCCGGATGTCCGGGAATATTCTTTTGTATAATACCTTCGGAAGTAGTATAATAACTATAGTTTACGCCATCTGACGGGGAATAGTCGGAAACTTTGCCGTAAGAGAGGCGCGGGGTTCCGTTGGCATCGGGGTACATAGAGCGGTCATTTTCGTAGCGCAACTCCCGAAGCGCGTACAGATATTTTTGCTGCAAAGGCTCCAGCGCCTCCGAATACGCCTTGAGTTTCACTTCCCCTTTTGCCAAATATTCCATATTCAAATAATAATAACGCACTAACGGGTCTCTTTCAAAACGACTTACGGAGGCGTGTTTAAGATATTTTCTGAACATTTTTTCATTAGAAAAGATAGATTGTTTGACTATGGCATCTTGAAAAGCGGCAGCATTTCCATTAAAATATTTTGTGATATAGGCATCTAAAGAGGGGCGTTGTGCGGGTGATATTTTTTGCCAAAGACGATAAGAAGCCTGAATCGTTTTGAGTTCTGTTGCCACATCTATGTTAGCCATTAACTTCCTGTAGTTCTGCATCAAAATATCTTTTTTCTTTGCAGAAAAATATTCTCCTTTTTCGGGTTTTATCCCTTTCAATTGCAGTGGAAGTATAAGCATTTTTGAAGAGAGCAATGAGAGATTGGAAAACCAGAAATACTGTTCGTAAATTGGGTCTAATTCGGTGCAGACTTTTTCAATATCTTCAAAAATATTTATAAACTCTGCGATTCTTGCGGAATCTCTGGCTATCCAGTTTCTAACGCGGTTTTCTCTGGCTTCTCTGCGTTGCATTGCGTTGAATTTCTGCAAACTGTAACTTTCTCCTTTTTTTTGTTTCCAGTTGTTAGCCAACCCTGAAAACCAATCGCTGTATTTTAACCGAATATTTTCGCTGCCGTATATGGCATTTTGAATGGTGGGCAGCAGTGCATCGCAGGCATCAAGAAAAGCGGGATTTGTTTTGGTAAGCAGATTGGATATTTCATACGAAGTCATAAACCGATTGGTAGAGATTGGAAATCCTAATACCATTGTAAGATTGTCTTTATCAATACCTTTTAATGAAATTGTATAATAATATTCTGAATGAAGCGGAACATTTGACGGGTCATATTCTTTTGGTTTTCCGGAGGGGTCGGCATATATTCTCAACAGGGAGAAATTTCCGGCATGTCTGGGCCACACCCAGTTATCCGTTTCTCCACCAAATTTTCCGATGCTAACAGGAGGAACGCCTGCCAATCGGATGTCATTAAATTCTTCATAAATAAACATATAGTAATTGACGCCTTTATAAAATGACTTGATTTCAACCACATAGCGTCCGTCGCTTGAATATATTTTTGTTAATTCATTAATTCTGTTTTGAATCCATACAGCGTACATATCTGCAGAGGTATTTTTGGGAATACTGTTGAGTATTAATGCTGTAACATCTTCCATACGAATAAAGAATCGCGCAGAAAGTCCTGAACATCTCAGTTCCTCTTCTTTAGATTTTGCCCAAAAGCCCGACTGAATCAAATTGCATTCTTCGGTAGAGTTTTGAACAATATATGAATAGGCTGTGTGATAGCCTGTTAATATGAGTCCATCTTCCGAAACCATAGCGCCGGTTCCCAAATTACGGTTAAACTGTACAATCCCGTTAAACAAAGAGTGAGCCGTAGCGCCATACAGAGAATCGCACGGAATTTCGAGTCCGAAACGTTCCAACTCTTTACAATTGTAATCTTTTAAAAATTGAGGAAGCCAAAAACCTTCAAAACTGTTTTGAGGATAAACGGAATATGAAATAATTAGAAGAAATAGTGTTGGGAAGAGTTTTTTTATCATTCCGTCTTTTAATTTTGCGCAAATTAACATAAAATTCTCTAAATTACACACAGACAGATAAAAATGTTTTTCAAAAATTTTTAGAGGAAAGATATAACTTTTTTCGCTTACCGCTTTACTACTTTCACGAAAACATTTTCCGATGTTATTTTAAGAAAATAAAGTCCTGCTGATAAATGGGAAATATTTATTACGACTTCGTCGGTTTCGTAACGAGTGGCAAGTGACGAGTGACTTTGTTTTCTTCCGTAAACATCAAATACCTCAATATTTGTAACGAGTGATGCGTGATTAACCACCCCTGTCTCTCCAAAGGAGGGGAATGTGACGTGCACTTCTCCGCTCGTTGGATTAGGATAAACAGAAAAAGAGGAAATTTTATTTTCAGGTATATGGTTATAGTGGTCTAAATAAATTTGATAGAAGTTCGGGATTCCGTAGCCTGTTCTATCGTTAGGATTGTTGAAACAATCTCCGTATTTTCTAATCAATTGCATAACTTCTGATGAAGAATATTGAGGCAACGCTTGCCATAAACACGCGGAGAGTCCTGCGATAATAGGAGTAGCACAACTTGTGCCGCTACCAAAAGGCATAATAGCTCCCTCTCCATATACGATCCAACTGCCGTGACCGGGAGCAGCCACATCGGGTTTTACACGTCCATCAGCGGAGGGTCCATAAGAGGAATAAGATGCAATTGCACCGTTTTTATCCACAGCACCCACTGCCAGGATGTTAAAAGCATCGGCGGGACGACTGATATAATGCCAGGAATCTGTTCCTGAATTACCGGCGGCAATCACAACAATAACTCCTTTTTGTGTTAAAATAGTAGCGGCGCGGGAAGCAATACTTGACGTGCCATTGTTGTCTGCGGGCATTAATGTATTTTGCCATTCATAGTCAAAGGTTGTATATCCTAATGAAGCAGTACTTACATCTGCGCCAAGACTGTCGGCAATCTCTGAGGCTTGCGCGTAAAAATCTTCTTCTACCGGTTGTTCACGGATAGGGTCGTCCGAGCGAATAAAAAAGTAATTTGCTTTGGGCGCAGTCCCTACCATTTGTCCTTCAATCATACTTGCCATTTCGGAAGTTACCAAAGTACCGTGTCCGTGTTCCGTATAAACATTGTTCATTCCGGGTATTAAATCCCGTGTTCCCCAAATTTGCCCGTTTTCATATAAAGGTCGAAAATAGGAGATCTTATCAAAATCCTCCCATCCCACATCAAATACGCAAATGAGCATATCTTCTCCGCAAAAACCGGCTTTATGCAAAAACTCTCCTTTATGCAAGTGCATATTATCTATACTGCTTCCATAATTATAATCGCAGGAAGGATTATATACTATGGAAGTAGAATTTTGTTCAGGGAGAGAGGTTTTACTGTTTTTAGTCAAATTATAATATGCCACAGGTTGTGCTTCGGTAACAAAAGTAAAAGTAGCCAGTATGTTATCCACAATATTTTGATAATCGCCATCTTCCGGAAAGAAGATGACTATCGAATTATTCCATTTTGATGTGGAAATAATTCGGGTAGGCGTACTGATGGCGTTTTGGATAGAAGTAATATATTGCGGGTTTACGGGTAAATCCTGTACGGTGACAGGAATGTTAAATCGTGCGCGTTTGGCAATGGCGCGGGGAGAAAGAAACTCTTCCGGTCGCTCAATCGAGTAAGGCGAGCCGTTTTTATCCGAAAAAGTGAGACGAAAACAGTTAGGGTTTTGCGCAAAAACTTGCGTAAAAGATGCAAAAAGCAGAAAACAGAAGACACACGCGGTGAGCGGTTTTGTAAAAAGGTTGTTTTTTTTCATAAAGATATGGATTTAAGATTTTTATTACAGACTTCCTTGTATTTTTATAGTCCGGCAAATAAATACAAAAACTTCTAATAATTCAAAAAATAAATAATGATAAAAATTGTCACTTGTAAAGAGTTCGGTGGGGTTGGAAATTCCACCGAACTTTTTTTTATTTTGACTTCGTTAATGCGTAGTCCGGAAAAACAGAACCACCCTTGTGAGGGTGGCTCCCAAAATTATGAAAACAAAAATTTAAAAATAAAGGGTTATTTCTTCCCTTTATCTTTCTGTCCGGCATGCCCGCGGAAAATGCGGGTGGGAGCAAATTCTCCCAATTTATGCCCTACCATATTTTCGGTGATATACACCGGTATGAATTTGTTACCGTTGTGCACGGCAATGGTTAGTCCTACAAAATCAGGGGAGATCATAGAAGCGCGCGACCATGTTTTAATGGTTGATTTTTTGCCGCTTTCCTGTGCCTGAATTGCCCGTTTGTCTAATTTATAATGGATATATGGTCCTTTTTTTAATGATCTGCTCATACTATGCTACTTTAAGATTATTTCTTTCTTCTTTCAATAATATAATTGTTGGATTGTTTCTTTTTGGAGCGGGTTTTGTAACCTTTTGCAGGCAAACCTTTGCGGGAGCGCGGGTGTCCTCCTGAAGCACGGCCTTCGCCGCCGCCCATAGGGTGATCCACCGGATTCATTACCACGCCACGTGTACGCGGGCGGCGACCCATCCAGCGGCTACGTCCGGCTTTACCGGAAACTTCCAGATTGTGGTCAATGTTTGAAACAATACCTATCGTAGCACGGCAGGCGCAAAGCACCATACGGGTTTCGCCCGAAGGCAAACGTAGAATGGCGTACTTGCCGTCTCTTGACATTAATTGCGCATAACTGCCTGCGGAACGCGCCATTTTGGCGCCCTGTCCAGGACGAAGTTCAATGTTGTGAATGGTAGAACCGAAAGGAATCTCTCCTAAGGGCAACGAGTTGCCAAGGTCAGGGGAAACACCCTCGCCGGAGAGAATTACCTGTTCTACTTTTAATCCGTGCGGCGCAACGATATAACGTTTTTCGCCATCGGCATAGAACAACAAAGCGATACGTGCCGAACGGTTCGGATCGTACTCTATGGTCTTTACCGTTGCCGGAATACCATCTTTGTCTCTTTTGAAATCAATACAACGATACATCTTTTTGTGACCGCCTCCGCGATACCGCATCGTCATCTTACCACTATTATTTCTTCCGCCTGTCCGAGGTCTCGG
>WRGQ01000087.1 GCA_009787115.1 Bacteroidota bacterium | reverse complement strand
TCCGGTAGATGATGTGTTGATGTTGGAATTATCCGAGCCGCAAACACTCTCTATCTACAATGCGTTAGGGCAACTTGTAGGTACAAACCGCACCACAGAAGGAATTAATAAAATAGATTGCAGCCATTTGAACAAAGGAGTTTATATCATCATTTCAAATTATGGAAACATCAAATTTATCAAACAATAATCTATTCACCAAAAATATATTACAATGAAAAAAATCAATTTATTTATTCTGTTATTCTTGTGTACAACAAGTTTTGTATTTGGGCAACAAAGCGACACTACTATGTTGGATCTTTTGCATCCCACTTATCCTGCTTCCTTTAATTATATTGGAAATGGGTATTGGGATAAAACATACAACGATATAGACTATACTTATTTTACATCTCAAATTTTCTCTTTTTCACATCTTCTTGAGGGTCCCGGTTCCTCGTGGGGTGGTGCGGTTTGGAATGGTTTCACGGTATGCAAAAGCGGAGACAACGAAAATCACAATGCTCAAGGCTGGATAGGAAACTACGAGTGGGGTTGTATGGCAGGCGGAGGGATTATGACCGATGAGCAAGGGAATATCTTGAAAGATGAAAACGGCGATGTGAGAGTTCAAAAAGGATTACCCTATTTGGTGGGTTATTGGAACTATATGATAGAACCTGAGTGGTGGGACCTCTTTGGAGAATGGAGCCTTCTTGATGAACCTGCCCATTGTTTGCAAATTCATTTAGATAACGATAAAGAATATGAAGCGGTGGGGGTATATGTTAACAATCACCCTTGGGCGTATTTCTCTAATTTGTACGGATGTGCTCCTGCCCGACCACTCAATCAACAGGGAGATATCTTCAAACTTATCATTCACGGATTAAATCCTGATTTGTCGGAAAGCGGAAAATCGGTGGAATATATTATGGCAATATTTGAAAACGGACAACTTACGCAAAACAATAAATGGAAATGGGTGGATTTGTCCGCTTTGGGAGCGATCGGCGGATTATACTGCACAATGGAAACCACCGTAGCAAACAGCATGGGACCGGTTGCACCTATGTACTTCTGTATGGATAAACTGCAAGTAAAAACTAAAGAACCGGTTACATTTGTGCCGGTTATCAATATCGTCAATGTACCTGATTCTACTGCGGCAGGCGTACCGCTTACGCTTACAGGAACGGTTATTCCTGAAAATGCCACAAACCAAACCATTATTTGGAGTGTTGAGTCTGCAGGAACCACCGGCGCAACGATTACCGACAATATACTCAATACTACCGGAGCCGGAATAGCAGTAGTTAAGGCAACCATTAAAAACGGCGTAGCAGAAAACGAAGATTATGTTCGGAATTTTAACATTAAAATATCGGAAATTATTGGCATTAGTGAAAACGAATTAAACAAAGTCAATATTTACAGCTATTTAAACACTATTTACATTAAAAATGAAGCAACCGTTGCTCTCAAATCTGTGGAGATATTTGATATGGCAGGACGGTTGATTTACCGGAATACAATAAACGAAAGAGAAATATCTATTACACTTTCTGTTGCGCACGGTCTCTATGCTGTAAAATTGATTTTGGAAACAAATGCGGAAATTAGTACTAAAATATTATTAAATAAATAATTAGATAAAAAAACTACAGTTAGCACTTTTATTATTATTTTGCCGTTACTTTAAACAATAACATAATTAGACCTTTTTTATGAGCGATATTAGACTTAGAAACTACTCCCTGTTGCCTCCGGTTGTAAAAAACTTATTGATTATCAATGCTATTATGTATTTAGCAACTGTGGTGTTTAAAACGCGGGGTGTTGATTTAGCCGGCATTTTCGGATTGCACTTTTTTACTGCCCAACATTTTGCGATATGGCAGCCTGTTACCTATATGTTTATGCACGGCGGTTTTTGGCATCTGTTTTTCAATATGTTTGCACTGTGGATGTTTGGCGCAGCGTTGGAAAATAGTTGGGGCGCCAAACGTTTTCTGCTTTACTATATGGTGTGCGGTATTGGCGCAGGATTGATACAAATGCTCGTAATCGGTCTGCAAGTTCATTCATTATCGCAAAATCTCTCTCCGGACATCATTCAAATGATACGGGAGAATGGCACGCAGATACTGGATCAAGGTAAAAACTACATCGGCGAAATGGGCGCTTTGAATGCTGCAATCAATGCGGTTACTGTGGGCGCTTCGGGCTCTGTATTCGGGCTACTCCTCGCTTTCGGTATGATGTACCCCAATTCCGTAATTTATGTCTATTTTATGCTCCCCATTAAAGCCAAATGGTTTGTGGTTTTTTACGGCGCATTAGAACTGTTTTATGGCATAACGGGAACAAGCGACGGTATCGCCCATTTTGCACACCTGGGCGGTATGTTATTCGGCTTTTTCTTAATCTTATACTGGAACAAAGGAAACCGGTTTTTTAAATTTAAGATGCCTGCTTTCAAAAAGAAAAGAAGCCAAAAATATACCATCTCTTCCAATTATTACTATGAGCCTCATCATCTTAGTGATGAAGAGTATAACTATCAAAAGAAACAAAAAGAGGAAAAACTGAACCGCATTTTGGATAAAATTTCAAAAACCGGTTATGAATCATTAACCCAAGAAGAGAAAGAGTTTCTTTTTAAACAAAAACGATAACCTCTATGATTATTGGATTCGACGCCAAAAGAGCCTTTCATAATTATGCCGGATTGGGAAACTATAGTCGGCTGTTAATACAATCATTGTCAAAGTTATATAAAGATAATCAATATTTTCTCTTTACTCCAAAATATAAAGCCCACCCATTACACGACTTTGCTGCTCATAAAAATTGTACGGTAATCACGCCAGGCAGTATTAATGCGTGTCTTCCTTCTTCTCTTTGGCGCTCTTTTTTTATGGCAAATGATATCAATACTCACAATATTGACATTTTTCACGGCTTGAGCGGCGAATTGCCAATGACTACATTAAAAATGCCGAAAGTGGTTACGATACACGATCTCATTTTTATGCGTTATCCTGAATATTATGCAACTTTTGACAAAAAGATGTACGAAAAGAAGTTTAAATATGCTTGCAGGATTGCAGATAAAATTATTACCATAAGTAAACAAACAGCAGACGATTGCATCCGGTTTTTAGAGGCTGATCCAAAAAAAATTGAGATAGTCCGTCAAAGTTGCGACCCTGCTTTTTTTACATCACAAAAAGATGAAGAGATTATCAAGAAATATGACCTGCCTAAAAAGTTCATTCTCAACATCGGAACGATTGAAGCACGAAAAAATTTATTGAATCTGGTAAAAACCTTACCTCTTATTGATAATGAGGTATCCTTAGTAGCCATTGGAAGACGAACCTCCTATACCGCTTTGGTTGAAGCATATATTAAAGAGAATAACCTTACCCATCGGGTAAAGTTAATGCACAACGTCCCTTTTCGAGATTTTCCTGCCATTTATGCCGCTGGCGCTGCTTTTGTATATCCATCTGTTTTTGAAGGTTTTGGTATTCCTGTATTAGAGGCTTTAGCAGCGGGAGTGCCGGTTGCCACCTCCAATATCTCCTCTATGCCCGAAGTAGGCGGCGAGGCTGCCCTTTATTTCGACCCGTATAATGTAGAAGATATTGCAGATAAAACTAATCTGTTACTCAATGATAATAAACTTGTTGCAACGCTCAGCGAATATAGAAAAGTGCAACTGGAAAAATTTTCTATGGAAAATATTACCGCAAATATAAATAATATTTATCATTCATTATAAGGTTCAATGTTCTCCAAAGTTCAAGGTTTAAACTTGCTATGTTTCCACAATCCGAAAATAGCGCTTTATCTCTATTTTCAATCGTTCATAACTGCCGAAGAGTACTGTTTTCGGAGATTCTCCTTTTTTAATAAAAATGAAACCCTCCTGAAAATCCATATAAGACGTTATATCTAAAGTAATGATATAATTGAGTTTATAATCGTACAAATCCAATTGATTGAATTTATCTTTCACTTCGTCAAACAATATGGAGTAATCTTCGCAAAAAGCCTGTAACATAGGGACAACATCTTCATAATTTTCAGGTTTTTCATCTTTATAATAAAAAATAAGGGCAGAATAATCGGGGGTGTCTTCGTCTATTATTCTTTCAAAACGATAGAAATCGTTGATAAAGTATTTATCTGTAACCGTTTGCGTATTAAAATATTCTTTAGGATTATCTTCATACTCTCGTTGAGTAACTTTTTCAAGAGAGCGTTTCCATTCATATTTTTTTATAACGGAGAATGTACCGTCCATCTCCCTGTCTGTAGTCCATATTTCTGTTTCAATCACATCTTCTGTTTGGTAAGCTAAATTTACAGCAACGGGAAGCAGATCTAAAATACGTTGTGTGCCAAATCCGGAAGTAATCACTAAAAAGATCCATTCTCTGTTTTGAGATTGAATTTGGTAGAGTTCTCTTCCTTCGGGAAGGCGCTCCACAAGCACAACGCCCCATTCGCGGGGAAATTCCGTAGTCATAAGTGGGTGTCTTCCGTCATACTGCGTATGCACTTGCATAAAGTTTTCCAAAAACTCTTCCGGTAGTGGGTATAGTTCAGTGGTATCATACAAATCCGTACTTAAATATTGAGCGATATAGCCCACCGGATATTCAACGGGTTCTATAACGTCAACAACAGGCTGTGAGTGTCGGGAAGAGTTGCAGGCTACAAGCAAAAGCAATACAATTAAAAGAGAAATGGGTATGTGTTTTTGTATCATAGATGATATTTTTAAAATGGAATTGCAAAGGTATAATATTTTTAAAACTATGAAAAAAAGATTTAACCTTTTTATTGCTTTGTGTGTATGTTAAGAAAATTCCTGTTTCTTTGCAGCAACCTATTTTGTAAATTCAATCTTACCAAAACTAAGAACATACCCGAGTAATCTATGCTTTTACCTGTAATCATTTTCATAGTGGCTTATGCTTTTATTGCGTTGGAAACCCCGCTCATGGTTGACAAATCCGCAACAGCGCTGCTTTTGGGGGTAGCTATTTGGGTGTTCTATGTTTTCGGAGGTGAAAATATTCTTACCTATACAGGGTTCGTTGAAAATTATGAATTTTATCAAACAATTCACCCTGACGGTAATTTCTTAGATTTTGTTTCACATTTTGAACTGGTACAACATATCGGAAGAATTGCAGAAATACTTTTTTTCCTGATGGGCGCTATGACTATTGTGGAAACTATTGACCACCACAATGGTTTTTCTATTATTACCGAAAGAATAACCACACACAGTAAAAGAAGACTCCTCTGGACATTAACTTTGCTCACTTTCATTCTTTCCACCGTACTTGATAACCTGACCACCACTATTGTAATGTGTGCCATACTGAGAAAGTTAATGAGCGTAAGGAGAGAGCGATGGCTGTTTGCCGGTATAATTGTAATTGCAGCAAACGCCGGAGGTGCGCTCTCACCCATTGGAGACGTTACCACCATTATGTTATGGATGGGCGGACAGGTTACCGCGGACAATCTTATTCTTAAAACATTTATTCCCTGCGTTGTATCTTTGCTTGTGCCTTTAACGGTGGTCTCATGCCGTATGAAAGGTGAGTTTGAGCGCCCCCCTGCTAACCATACCGCTGAATCGCTCCGTCCAATACCTCCAATAGTAAAATATTCGGTTTTTATATTAGGCATTGGAGGATTGCTGTTTGTGCCTGTTTTCAAGAGTATTACCAACCTGCCCCCCTTCATTGGAATGTTGTGCTCGCTGGCGGTGCTTTGGCTGATAACCGCAAGAATACACTACAGATATTCGGGAGGCTCTTTTTCCGTTTCCACAATTCTTGAAAAAATAGACAGTTCCAGTATTTTGTTCTTTCTGGGCGTTTTGTTAGGAATGGCAGGGTTGCAATCTATGGGCTATCTCGGTATGTTTGCCAAAGGATTAACGCATGTTTTTGCCGACAATATCTACAGTATGAATATTTGTATCGGTATCATTTCATCAGTAATTGACAACGTTCCCTTAGTGGCAGGGGCTATCGGTATGTTTCCGCTTTCCGAATATGCAACCGACCACAGTTTCTGGCTGTTTTTGTCTTATTGCGTCGGATTCGGAGGAAATTTGCTCATCATAAGTTCAGCAGCCGGTGTAGCTGCTATGGGTATAGAAAAGATAGAATTTATTTGGTATTTAAAAAGATTTACACCTTGGGCGCTACTCGGTTTTTTTGCCGGCGCCGGTACGTTTATTCTTTTAGATGTGTTTGTTTTTTAAAGAAGTATTACAATACTTCCGGTGCAAGCGAAACAATCTTCATATATTGTTTCTCACGGAGTTCGCGGGCTACCGGTCCGAAGATACGCGTACCGCGCAACTCTTCCGATGCAGTGAGCAATACTACGGCATTATCATCAAATTTGATGTAAGAACCATCCTGACGGCGAATATGTTTTTTGGTACGTACTACCACCGCTTTGGTTACGGCGCCTTTTTTCACGTTACCTGAAGGAATCGCGCTCTTTATGGTAACAATCACTTTGTCACCCACGCCTGCATAGCGTTTTTTTGTTCCGCCCAATACACGGATTACCAAAACTTCTTTGGCTCCGCTATTATCGGCTACTGCTAATCTTGATTCTTGCTGTACCATAACTATTTCGCTTTTTCAATGATTTCTACTAAACGCCAGCATTTATTTTTGCTCAATGGGCGTGTTTCCATTACTTTTACTTTGTCCCCGATATTGCACTCGTTTTTCTCATCGTGTGCCATCAATTTGGTGGTTCTTTTTAAGAATTTACCATACTTGGGGTGTTTCAATTTACGTTCCACGCTTACCACGATAGATTTTTCCATCTTATTGCTGGTAACTAACCCTTCACGTATTTTTCTGTTGTTTCTTTTTTCTTCCATAGAGTTTTTCAAATTATGCGGTTAATTCGCGTTTACGTAATTCTGTATGAATACGAGCAACGGTTTTACGTTGCTCTTTTATTTTTTGTGGGTTTTCAATAGGAGACACGGCGTGGTTCAACGTCAGTTTGCCCAATTGTAATTTTTCTTCCATCAATCTTTCTTTCAACTCAGGGGTAGAAAGTTCTGATATTACTTGCTGTTTCATAATGTTCTATGTTCAAAATTATGTTGCGCGTTACTGCGCTTGTTAAACTTCAGGTGAATAATCTCTGCGAACTACAAATTTTGTAGTAACCGGTAATTTTTGAGCGCCGAGACGAAGCGCTTCTTTGGCTACTTCATAAGGAACGCCTTCTGCTTCAAAGAGGATTCTGCCGGGGCTAACGCGAGCCACGAAATATTCGGGCGCACCTTTACCTTTACCCATACGTACTTCGGCGGGTTTTTTGGTTACGGGCTTGTCGGGGAATATACGGATCCACAACTGTCCCTCACGTTTCATATAACGGGTAATAGCCTG
Organism: Bacteroidota bacterium; assembly: GCA_009787115.1. Lineage (GTDB taxonomy): Bacteria > Bacteroidota > Bacteroidia > Bacteroidales > WCHB1-69 > WRNX01. Next base: position 992 of record WRGQ01000087.1, on the reverse strand, counting down.
ACGGGCAGCCTCAATTTGGCGACCGGTAATCCAATGTTCTTCTAAGGTCTTGATAGCAAACGAACCAAAGCTAAGCTCCGCACCGCGTTTGGTGATCTTTTTCATCCGACCTTTCTGCGGTCTTCTGTATTTGGTTTTTTTGGGTTGTAACATTGTAGTTATTTTTTTGTTTTAATTATATTAATTTATTGTGCGTTGGTGCGCCTTCCGGAGAATTAATTTCTACTGCGTCTTTCGCGACGTTCTCCACGTTCACTCCGTTCGCCCCGTTCACTTCTTTCACCTCTTTCACTTCTTTCGCTACGTCCACTGCGTTTTATGGTTCCCTGTTTTTGTTCTTTGGGTTCAATAGAAGCGGTGAAGAGATCTTTTTTGCCGTAAATAATACCTCTGCATATCCAGACTTTCACGCCGATTCTTCCGTAAGTAGTATGGGCTTCGGAGGTAGCATAGTCAATATCTGCGCGTAAAGTATGAAGCGGGGTTCTTCCTTCTTTGAAGTGCTCTCTACGAGCCATTTCAGCGCCACCCAAACGACCGGAAACAGAAATTTTAATACCTTCTGCACCGGCGCGTATCGTAGATGCGATAGCCATTTTCACGGCTTTTCGATAAGAAACTCTGCCTTCAACTTGTTTGGCAACGTTTTGCGCTACTAAATTGGCGTCTAAATCAGGGCGTTTTACCTCTGCAATATTGATTTGAATATCTTTATTGGTAATTTTTTTCAACTCTTCTTTCAGTTTATCCACTTCCAGTCCGCCTTTTCCGATAATCAATCCGGGACGGGCGGTGTTAATAGTAACCGTAACAAGTTTTAATGTTCTTTCGATGTAAATTTTTGCGATTCCGGCTTTAAAAAGACGCGCATTCAAATAGCGTCTAATCTTGTCGTCTTCAACGATTTTTCCGGCGAAACTTTTGCCGCCGTACCAATTAGAATCCCAACCTCTGATAATTCCTAATCGTAAACCTACCGGATTAACTTTTTG
>WRGQ01000086.1 GCA_009787115.1 Bacteroidota bacterium | reverse complement strand
AACGGCGCGGGAAAATCTTCCCTGCTCAATATTATTGCAGGTTTGGATACGCCTGATGCCGGAAAAGTTACGTTGCGAAACGATATTACAGTATCCTATTTGCCGCAATTGGAAACCATTGCCGATAATTATTCGGTAATGGACGTGATTTTTGATTCTAATTCGCCTGTTATTAAAGTAGTTAAAGAATATGAAACCGCTTTGTCGTTGGTTAAACGAAATGAAACACATGAAAATTTGACACGCTTTGAACATGCTTTATCGGAAATGGAACGGTTGCACGCCTGGGATTTGGAAAGTAGAGTTAAGGAAATTCTTTCACGGTTTGGTATTGAAGATATCTTCAAGAATGTGAGTGAATTATCCGGTGGGCAACGCAAAAAAACAGCACTTGCCAAAACATTGATCGCTGATACCGATTTGCTTATTTTAGACGAACCCACCAACCATTTGGATATTGATATGATTGAATGGTTGGAAGAATATTTATCTACTTCAAACACAACGCTGTTAATGGTTACGCATGACCGTTATTTTTTAGATCAGGTGTGTAATAATATTATTGAGTTAGATAATCAAAAACTTTACCAGTACAAAGGTAAGTATGATTATTTTTTAGAGAAGAAAGCGGAACGGATTGCCAATGAATCTGCTGAATTAGAGAAAATAAGACAACTCTATCGAACGGAATTGGAATGGGTACATACTTCACCACAAGCCCGTACAACTAAGGCAAGAGCGCGCATCAATGCGTTTGAAGAACTGAAAGAGAATGCTACCCGCAAAATAGAAAAACAGGCAGACGGTTTTCACGTGCGTACAGAACGTTTGGGAAATAAAATATTAGAAATTAATAACCTTGACTTTTCCTATCCCGACAAACTGATATTAGATGATTTTTCCTACATCTTTAAAAAAAGTGAAAAATGCGGTATTGTGGGTAAAAACGGTACAGGAAAAACCACACTATTAAAGTTATTAGTGGGTGAAATTTTACCTAACGCAGGAAAAATTACTCCCGGACAAACTATTCAATTTGGATATTTTGCGCAAGATGGACTGCCCGTGAAAGGCAACAAACGTGTAATTGACATTGTGAAAGAACACGCCGAAATGATCCGCTTGGAAAACGGAAACTATGTGGGCGCTTCGCAATTTTTAAACTATTTCGGATTCAAATACGAACAGCAATATACTTATTATGAAGATTTAAGCGGTGGCGAAAAACGAAAACTAAGTCTGCTAATCACACTGTTAAAAAATCCTAATTTTCTTATTCTCGACGAACCTACCAACGACTTCGATATTGACACTTTAAATCTGTTGGAAGACTTTCTTACACATTATCAAGGTTGTATTCTGGTTGTTTCGCACGACAGATGGTTTATGAACAAATTGGTGGACCATCTTTTTGTGTTTGAAGGCAACGGCAAAGTAAAAGATTTCTACGGAAATTACACAGAGTACAGGATTGAAAAGCAGAAGGCAGACCGCAGAAAGCAGACTGCCCAAAAAAATCTTACGGTCTTACCTTCTTCCGCTCTTACGGTCTCTGAAACTTCACTTCCTACTGAAAAAAAACTCACGTGGAAAGAACGTAAGGAGTTGGAAGAATTGGAAATAACAATTCCGAAATTGGAAGAAGAGAAAGAGATTTTATTGCAAAAAATGAACAGTGGAACCGGAACACCGCAGGAATTGACGGAATGGGGCAAAAACTACCAAACTGTTTCGGAGGAGATTGATAGCAAAACAATGCGGTGGTTGGAACTGAGTGAAAAGGTGTAATCTTAATATTAAAGAATAAGTTATTTTTGCATCCCTAAAAACAACTTAACATCTTCCCTATGTTTACCTTTAAAGATTGCATCACCACCCTACCTATTTTGCGGTTTGTTTACGACAATTTACATCTCTGTTCCCCTCTCGGACGAAAAGAGGTACTGCAAATTCACTTTATTAAAGATGCTGCCGCACTTGAAACCTGTTTTAATGAAATAGACAATGTTTTGCAGTGGCAGGAAACGAACGAGGCTCATTTATACAAAGTTAAACAATTGCTTTCTGCCGTACAGGATATTTTTGCTACGATTTCAAGATTACAAAACAACGATGCTTTAGATGACATTGAACTTTTTGAAATTAAAAAGAGTACGCTTATTATGCACGATTTGAGTAAGATACTTGCTGCAACCTCTTTTACGCTTTTTACTTTACACGATGTGAGCGAAGTAATTACCATTTTAGATCCTGAAAAAACTTCGTTGCCCCATTTTTACATCTATTCTTCTTACAGTAAAGAATTAACCACTTTGCGCAACAAGAGTAAAACCACCAGATTGCCGGAAGAAAAAGAGGATTTGTTGTGGCAAATTGCTCAGTTGGAAAACAGGATAAGAGAGCATCTGGTAAAAAAAATGGCTTCTTTTGCATCTGTTTTAGCGCAAAATTTAAAATACATTGCAAAGTTAGATATGCTACTTGCCAAAGCGGCGTTGGCATTAGAATGGAATTGCTGTAAACCTGAAATCTCGGACAACGATATCTCTTACGTTGCGCTGTTTCATCCGGTAGTTGTTCAGCGGTTAAAAAAAGAGAATGCAGAATTTCAACCTGTTCATATTAATCTGAAACAGGAACCCTGCCTGATTACGGGCGCTAATATGACAGGAAAATCCATTTTCCTCAGAGCCATTGCTTTTAGCCAGTGGATGTTTCAGTTTGGGTTTTATGTACCGGCGCAAAAAGCCTCTATTGTTCCTGTTGAAAAAATTCACTTCGTTGCCGGTGATAGCGATACTGAGCACACCGGTTTATCCTCTTTTGTGAACGAAATTTTTCATATTCATCATATTCTTCAAGAGGTGAAAGAGGATAAAAAGATGTTGATTCTGGTGGATGAGTTTGCGCGAACAACCAATCCCAAAGAGGGTAGCGCTTTGGTTACCGCTTTTTTGGAAATGATGAATCACAAAAAATCAATATGTTTAGTTACCACCCATTATTCTAATGTTGAGGGAGATTTTCGCCGTTTGCGCGTAAAGGGAATTCAATGGGATAAAATGGAACATATTAAGACTCACCCGCAGAAGTTGAATAAATTTATTGATTATCAATTAGAAGATTGCAATGAAAAAACCGCTCCGGAAGAAGCGGTTAAGATTGCAGAAATATTAGCCATTGACGGCGCTTTTATTTCTTTGGTAAAAAACTATCTACGTTCTAATAAAAATGGAACGGGAACGTCCACGTAACAACGTACTGCTTCTCCATCTTTGTTTCTACCCGGATAAAAGTTTTTCAATTGAGAAACTACGCGCATTGCTTCTGCATCTAATTTTGGATGAACAGATGCAATAATTTCCGGATTAGAAATTGATCCGTCTTTTTCAACAATAATACGAATCATTACAACACCTTGTACTTTTTCTTTCAACATATCTGCCGGATAGCGTGCAATTTTGGAGGGAAAAAAGTATAGCGCCTGAGTGCCATCCATGTACATAGGCTTTTGATAAGGCATAAAATAGATAGAATTTTCATCTTTAATTTCTACCTCTGCGTCTTTAGTCTCGTTGTTAATAGAAACTTTTGAGGCTTGTACCGGATTTTTTGTCGGATCAGCAGTATTCGTTATTTGAATGGTTACATCCGCTTTATGTTCTTTCATATCGGCGGGAGACGGATTGTTTTGGGCTAATCCGTTTACTAATAATAACACCATAACTAAACCAAAGAGTGTTAATGCTTTAAAAGAAAATAGTTTTGAACTCATATTGATAATTTTTGATTAATAATTAAACATTTTAAGCGGTGCAAAAATATTAAAAAAATAATATGTTCGGCATTATTCATATTTACATCCCCTAAACATTCTGCTCCAACGAATTTTTCCTTCTCCAAACGACTTGAATTTATCTAACGACAGCCAAACAAACCAAACTTTTCCGGCAATATGGTCTTCGGGAACAAATCCCCAGAAACGCGAGTCGGCGGAATTATGGCGGTTATCGCCCATCATAAAGTAGTAATTTTGTGCAAATGTGTATTCGGTTGCAGGTTTACCATCAATAAAAAATTCTCCATCTGTTATTTGTAAATCGTGCAGTTCATAATTTCGAATAATTTGGGAATAGAGTACGATAGTTGAATCGTTTAATTGTACCGTAACGCCTTTTTGAGGAATAGTAACCGGTCCGAAAAAATCTTTATTCCAGCGATAACGAATGTCGTGCGGAAAAATATCGGAGTTGTATTCTCCTTTTCTGTCTACCAACTTCTCTACATTCATCCCCATTTTTTCAATTTCTTTAATTTGTGCATCATACAAGCAATAGTGGGTTTCATAGTGGTCTTCTTCATTAATATTTAATGCTTTTCGTTTTTTAGAGTTAAGACCAATGCCGGCAGGGTCGGTAACGTTATATTTAAACTGCATACGTTTTGGATTCTTAATGGGTTGGTCATTAATATATACTTGTGTATTAATGATTTCCAACTTTTCACCGGGCAAACCGATACAACGTTTTACGTAAAATTCGCGTTTATCTACCGGTCTGGCCGTTACGTGATACTCTTTTTTTACAGCCTCTCTTCCTTTTCCCGGATAATATCTTCCCGGATATTTTGAAGCAATATAATTAACGCCCTCAATTCTGTATCTGTTATATACTTTAATAAGTTCTTCTCTCGGCGCATTAGGATTGAGCAAGGTTTCAAATTCGCGCACAATAGCGTAGTAACTTTCCGATTGGCGTTCCAAAACCACCGTATCGCCATCGGGATAATTAAAAACCACCGCGTTGCCTCTTTCTACCGAATGGATTTTTGGGAAACGCAGATAAGGAAGTTTGATCCATTCCACGTACGATTTTGTAAATTTTGTTAATGGAATAGTATGATGTACAAAAGGAATAGCGATGGGCGTCATAGGAATGCGGGGACCGTAAGTTACTTTATTTACTGCAAGATAATCGCCCACCATCAAAGAACTTTCCATAGAGGAGGTAGGAATGGCAAACAGTTCAAACAGGAAGCAACGAAGAATATAAGCAGCGGCAACTGCAAATATAAAAGCATCTATCCAATCGCGCGCTACGCTTTTTTTGAATTTGGGAAGATTTTCTAATGTAGTGTAGCGCTCTTTCTTTGAAATTCCAAGATAAGGTAAATAAATGAAAAAGAAAAATGTGCCCGGAATAAGATAGAGATAACTTGTTTTTCCAAACAACCGTATGGTTTTCCAAACCATTAATAAAACCATAAACATGCCGATAAAAGGAAAGAAAATAAGAAACATCCACCATTTAGGACGTGACAACACTTTAAGCCACAACCACATATTATACACAGGAATAAGACTTTGCCAAGGTTTCTCTCCGGCTTTTTTAAAAACAAACCACAACCCGATTTGAAAGCCTGTGATTGCAATAATTAAAAGAATAAATAACGAAAGAGGGGTAAATGAGAGCATATTTTTTGTTTTAACCAATGATTAACGGAGAAACAGAGACAAAATTATAATATCTGCAAATTGTTTTTATGATATTTTTGCAGTCGTTATTTTTATTATACTATGGAACAAGAAATCTTAAAATGTAAAGAACTCCTTTTGCAAGGTAAAATCATATTATATCCCACCGATACTGTGTGGGGCATAGGCTGCGACGCCACCAACGAGGCGGCGATAAAAAGGATTTATGCTATTAAACAGCGCCAGGAAAGCAAAAGTATGATCATTTTGTTAGATGCTGCAAACAGGCTTCCGCTCTACGTGGCGAAAATTCCGCTCATTGCCTGGGATTTGATTACACATACTTATCGCCCAACTACTTATATTTACCCTACTGCCCAAAATTTACCCCAACAACTTATTCACCCCGATGGAACGATTGCTATCAGAATTACCAATAATCCTTTCTGTAAAAAACTTATTAAAGCATTAGAACGACCCATTATTTCAACTTCTGCAAATGCGTCGGGCGAGCCTACCCCCGTGGTTTTCTCTGAAATCTCTCAGAATATCATTGAACTGGTGGATTATGTTGTCCCTCAGGAATATGCAAACTCTATTGAGTATAAACCTTCACGTTTGGTGAAGTTTATTGATGATTATAATTTTGCGGTGATTAGAGAATAACATGAGGTACCAATTTTAATAGTTTTAACACCTTGTATATTTTTGCACGTATCCGACGAAAATGCAATAAAACAATGTCAATCCTAAAACAATGTCAATCCTAAAACAATGCTTCCCCATAAGATTTATTTGTATGATTTTGTACGTACAAATTATCGGAATGTTTTTGAATTATGAACTTTATGATTTTCAACAATTAACAGTTTGGGTGGTTTGGGTACCCATTTTAATGTTACCTTATATTTTTTCAAAGAAAAAATGGGTTTTCAAAATAATTTTAACGTTAATTTTTATTGAAAATCTGCTGAATTTGGTGCATTGGCTCATCATTAAGGGACCGCTTTCGGTTTCGAGCTTATTTGTTGTTGCAAATACAAATTTATTGGAAAGTTCTGATTTTCTTAAACTTAAATTAGAATTTCACTTTTTATTATTGCTACCCTATATTGGCTTGTTTGTATTTGCACTATTAAAAATTCCAAAAGTACAATATTCTCGAAAAAGTCTCATTTTTTTAATTATAATGTTATTATTTTCAGTGATTTATATTACAGATAACATAATCCATGCAAGATTTGTAAGAAAAGCGTTGCCAACAACTACCAAAACAATAATAGAGTTTGCAAAAGAAATGAAAGTACACAAAGCGCTGAAAAGCAGAGAAGTACGAAAGGCGGAAGCCAGCATTAGAAACACTGAAAATGAGCGACAAATCTGCGTTTTGGTTTTAGGAGAATCTGTCAATCGTAATCATCTTGCTTTGTATGGTTATAACAGAAATACCACCCCAAAACTTTCAACAAGAAATGATATTTTCATTTATAGTGATGTAGTAAGTCCACATTCAAATACTTTGATTTCAATTTTTACGCTTTATACGGAAGCCACACTTGAAAATCAAAAACCTATAGACGAGAGTATTAGTCTTTTAGATGTTTTTTATTCGGCAGGATTTAAAACCTTTTGGTTATCAAACCAATCGCCTGTCGGATTTTGGGATAACGGTATTTTTAATTTGGCTCAAACAGCTGAATATATTAAGTTTGTAAATATAAGCGGCGGTTCGTCTATTGAAGCCATTACAAAAATTTCTTATGACGAATTGTTATTGCCGGAACTTTCTAAAGTATTAACAGACAGTTCTCAAAATCTTTTTATTACCATTCATTTAATGGGTAGCCATTCGGCATATTCAAAACGTTATCCTTCCAAATTTAAATGTTTTAAAAACGCAACAGATAAAAAACAAAAAATCATCGATCATTACGATAATTCATTGATATATACCGATTTCATTTTGGATAGTATGATAAATATTTTGAAAAATTTTTCATCAAATACGAATATTGTTTCTTCGTTGATCTATTGTGCCGACCACGGAGAAAATCTTTTTGATTATAACAATACCGTAGGACACGATTGGTCAGGATTTTTACCGGATTGCAATGTTGAAATTCCGCTTATTATCTGGTTATCTGATAACTATAAAGCAAAGTATCCCGATAAAACGGCAAACATTTTAAAAAACAAAGATTTACCTTTTAAAAATGACGATCTGTTTCACGTGATTTTAGATTTAAAAAACATTGAAACACCCTATTTTGAACAGGAGAAAAGTGTGATTAATGAAAATTATAAAATTCCTGAAAATCGTATTTTGGGAGATGGAAGAGCATATTATAAAAAATAAATTTATTACAATATGTATAAAATCTTCCAAGAAAAGTACATTCATCCGCAACTTATGGAAGATATATCTATCGCGCTGGATGTTGACCTTAGTAGAAAAATAGTTATCTTTGCGCCGATAATTTGAAAAGATGAAAACAGCCCTTTTTGCAGGAACTTTCGACCCCTTTACCATTGGTCATCAAGATATTGTAAACAGAGCATTGCCTCTTTTCGATAAGATAATTATCGCTATTGGTGTGAATGATGAAAAAACGCCATTGTTTCCTTTAGCAGATAGAATGAAAATCATTGAGAAATCATTTATCAATAATGAAAAAATAGTTATTGAAACTTATACCGGACTTACCGGCGCGTTTTGTAAAAAAATTGATGCGCAATATTTGATTAGAGGTATAAGAAATAGTATTGATTTTCAATATGAAAGCGATTTGGCGCAGGCAAATAAAGAGATTTTTGGATTAGAAACTGTTTTTTTTATTACCTCTCCTACACTATCGCACGTATCTTCTTCGTTAGTAAGGGAAATTTTTAAAAATAAAGGAAACTA
>WRGQ01000085.1 GCA_009787115.1 Bacteroidota bacterium | reverse complement strand
TGTTTCTTTTTATCAAACACTTTATTATTTTTAAGTTGTTGTGTTTGACCAATATAGTATTTCCAATAATTGGCAATTCCGGCATATTTTGAAGCATATTGCAAATTAATCACCGGGTCGGCTCTCCTAAATTCGCGCCACGAAGTAAGTTTGGTATCACGAACTTTAACAATAGTAGGATTTTTCTCTTCAATAGCCATTTTCACGCCGTAAGAGGATAGAAATCTGTCGGTTGAGCCCGGAAATCCCATAATCATCGCAAAATCTCTATCTTTAACTCCGGCGATAGAAATTGGGAAATACCATTTCGGAGCCAAAGGAATATTATCTTCCGAATAAGCGGCAGGGTTTCCGTCTTTATCGGTATAAACTCTAAATAGGGAAAAGTCTGCGGTATGGCGGGGCCACGTCCAGTTGTCGGTATCTCCGCCGAATTTGCCCATACATTCCGGCGGAACGCCTACCAAACGCACATCGCGATATATTTGATAGATAAACATATAGTACGCATTACCGTTAAACATATTGGCAACCCGCACACTATATTTATTATTTTCACTGTACTCCTTTTCTAATCCCTGTCTGCGTTTGATAATACTGTCGCTACGTTGCTGTTCAGACATATCGTCATTGAGTTCCGATAAAATAATATCCGTAACATCTTCCATACGAATAAAGAAGGTTACATTAAGTCCGGGGCAGGGGAGTTCATCGGCGTGCGTTTTTGCCCAAAAGCCGTTGGTAAGGATGTTGTTTTCGGGAGTAGAAAGCCCTTGCACTGTACCATAGCCGCAGTGGTGGTTGGTAAGCAACAATCCTTTATCTGAAATGATTTCGCCGGTGCAGCCGCCCCCGAAAATCACGACGGCATCTTTCATAGAGGCATTGTTAATGCTGTAAATGTCTTCAACAGAAAGGGTTAATCCCATTTCTTGCATTTTTTCAATGTTTTTGTTGAGCAGTGATAATAACCACATGCCCTCATCGGCTTTTGCAATGAAAACCGATAAAATAATACTGATGATGATGATAAATTTTTTCATAAATAGAAATTTTTTTAAGGTTAAGAAACTAAAGGATTAAGAGGTTAAGGGGTGTTTATAAAGGAACTTCCCCAAATATTTTAAATATTTTTTTTTCAAAACAGATTTTAATGGTTTAACCGTATTTTTCTCTACATCAATCCGTTGTATATTAAACGGGATTGTGTCATTCTTCAGACCCGCTGTGCCAAAACTTACATCAACATCAGATTTTATCTCCTCAAAAAATTCTTTAGAGACTTTATAATCAGTAAAAGGAAAGGCAAACAACCTCAACTTTTGAGTTATGATAGATGATACAAACTCCAAACTTTCACGAGTTTGGCGCAATTGCTCTGCTAAGGGTACTTTATAAAAATAAGGGTGGTCAATGCTGTGCGCACCGATGGTAAAACCTTGATTACTCAATGTTTTTATTTGTTTTGTGGTTAAATAAGGCGTTTCTTCATTGAGAAAATTAATAACTTTTTGTGCTGAAAAGTATTGAAACAATGTTTCTTTATCTTCATACGAGCACGCAAGTATTGCCGTTTTCAAATCATTTGTCAGTTTATTTTCCTTTTTTAGACTTTCAATTGCCAAACTTGCGTGATAGCGGTAAAACAACGCTTTGTTATCCACAAATCCTGAATTTATAAAAAAGGTAGCCGGCACACCTTTCTGCAACAAAACAGGGGCAACAATTTCATACATCTCTTTCAATCCGTCGTCAAACGTTAAATGAAAAACAGGCTTTTTAGGGATAATTTGATTAATATGAAAATGATATAGCGTTTCGGCGTCAATCGGCTCAAGATGTTGCAACAAAAAATCTAAATCCTGCTGAAACTCTTTAACCGTTTTCATTCGGTAAAGATGTTTGATGTGAGGCAAAGGTTCTTCTGCTACCGTGTGATAGAACGGGAGGAGGATTTTTTGTTTGGTAATTTTTTGCAGTATATTAATCAATTTCATTTATTTCCAAAAACAAAAACGTTTAATAAAATCATTAATACTCCAACGTTTCACTTCATAATAGAAATTTAACTGAGCGCCAAAATTGTCGTAAAAACGTGCAATCGTTGGAATGATAGAGCCGTAACAGTCAAATAATGAATTGCTATTCGCATTATTTTGAATGATTTCATCTATCATTCTAAACATAGCCAAAGTCACTTTCCCTTCTTGATTTGATACAGGCATCCAATAAATTAATCTTTGTCGGGAATGAAGTAAACATAATGCAGCAATTATCTTATAATCTGCATTATACGCACCATAAATAGTTGCTTTTCCTCTTTCCACAACATCGTTAACTAATTTATTTACTTTCTCTTTCGGTTCACTATAGTTTTTCTCTGTAGTATGATAAAATTCTAAGAAATCATTTGCCGATACATCAGTTTTTATTTTCATATCATAACTATGCGCCTTCTTTATATTTCGCTTTGTATTGGTTGAATACACAGAAAAAAGAGTGTTATAGTCTTTATTTAAGTCAAGTATAAAATTAGGTTGTTTTGTTCCCTTATGATATGGATTTTGTTCATTCAAACATAAATGGTAACTGCGATAGGGTATTTTTTGAATAAAATGTTCGATAATATTTTCATCAATATGCTGCGATGAAAAAATACCCAATTGTTGTGTTAATGGTGGTTGTACTAAAAAAGCGATACCATATTTTTTCTTAACAGGCAAAGGCATTACATATTCATAATCTCCGGAAACCAGCGCCTCCCAGTTTGGGGATACTATATCCAAATACCAACTTTCGGCATATACCAACGAGTTGCACGCATTCAGTATGCAGGCGTCCCATTTTTGGCGGTTGATTTTGGTGTGTGGTAAATGCGTGATTTCCATTGTTGAAATAAGAATTGAGTTACCCTGCAAATAAACATGAAATTTTTAAATTACGCAATGTAAATATATAAATCCGTTTTGTTGTAAAATCAACGCGCAATCACCTCTAACAATATCTTTTCTTCTTCTTCCCAGCAAAATTTCTCGGCAACTTTGGCAAAATGGTTGGTATCAAATCCTTTTGCAAAAAAATCGTTTATCACTTCTGCCAAATATTCCGGTTCGTAATGGTTAATCAAAATTCCGGTTTTATGGGTTTTAACGATATTTGCAATTTCGGGAAAATCGGTTGCCAGCACGGGCACGCCGGCTTGTAAATAATCAAAAATTCTGTTCGGCAATGCGTAATAGTAGTTTAAGCCTCTGTGTTCTAACAAGCAAAGTCCCAAATCTGCGGAGGGGGTGTATTTGTGTAGTTCTGCACCCGCTATGCGACCGGGAAAGAAAACTTTATCGGTAATTTTCAAGTCATTAACTCTCTTTTTGAGTGCGGCGGCAATATCTCCATCGCCAATAATCACCAACACTGCATTTTCAATAAACGACATAGCGTCAATGACCCATTCCAATCCGCGCCCAACATTCAAAGCGCCCTGATACAGAATGATTTTCTTGTTTGAATAATCAAGCAACTTTTCGCCTGTATATTTTAACAGATACGGCACATTTCGTACCACTTTCATTTGAATATGGTATTTTTCATTGTAATAATCTGCAATAGGTTGGCAAACGGTGTAACAATGTTTGAGATGCGGAAAAATCCAATCTTCAATTTTTTGCCATACTTGTTTCACTTTGGGGCGGTGCATCAATTCCGGCACTTCCGGAAACAATTCGTGCGCATCGAAAACCAATTTTTTATGTCGGATTTTATTCACTAAATAATTGGCAAGCAGAGTATCGGTATCGTTAGATAACAAAATATCCGCTTTCGAGAACATCAATAAGAAAAACAATCGGATATTATATTCCGCATAAAAGAGAGCCGAGCGATTGAAAATAAGTTTTAATCTTTTGTGTTTGAACGGCAAATCAAGGGGCGCGCTCTTTTTCAATTTTCTTCCTATCAATAACACATCAAATCCATACTTTTGACAACTCTGCGCTACCTTTAAAACACGCCGGTCGCCGTATAAATCATTAGTAACCGAAATAATAATGTGTTTCATCTAAACATGTTGCACTAAATAGCCCAATTTATATAAATCCAATCTGAAGAGCGAGGGAGTTTTTAAGATTCTATTTTTCAGATTTTTAAGAAATATTTTGTAAAATATTCGGAGTACCGGAATGATTTTCATTTTTTTACATTTGAAATAGGTAGCCATCAATCTGTTTTCATTCACGAAACTTGAATCAATTTTGTTTGAATTTAACAGCGAAATTAAATTATCAATAGAGGTTTCCACTTTTTTCAAATAATCTTCATTATTGTCCAAACCATCGTGATACAGCGCATTATTAATGTGCACAACAGGGATATTAGCATTTCTCAACTGATTACCGAAAAAAGTATCTTCATTGCCATAAGTAGAAAACGATTCGTCAAATTTTACGACTTCAAATATAGATTTAGAGAAGATTGCATTAAAAGAGGTGAAAGACTTATAAGGTTTTCTGTTTCTAAGATCTGCATCTGTAGATTCTCGTTTTTTGCCGTAATACCAGCGCAAATAATATTTTGGGTTTGGTTTTTGCGGACGATATGCCACGCCGCCAATGATGCACACCGGCGAGATATTTCTGGATATTTCTACAATGTAATTATTGATGTAAGTTGAATACAACACGGCAGCATCACAATCCATAAATAACAGGAAAGGGTAATTTGCTTTTTCAACTAACAGATTTCGCATTTTTGCTCTTCCAATATTTTCAGGCAGAGAAAAATAGGTAACTCCTTGCAAGGTTGTTAGTTTTTCATTGCCCTGGCGTTCTGTCGAAGCGTCATCGCCCAAAATAATTTCAAAATCCACATTGGCATACAAAAGCTGGGCGTGCAAATCCTTCACTAATTTGGCTACATTAAAATTGTAAATGGGTATTAGTACTGAAATCATAATCCTGAATCTATAATTTTACCGTCTTCAATGAGCAAAGAGCGGGAGGGGAATTTGTCAATCATCATAAAGTCGTGTGTAGCAATTAAGACGGTAGTTCCTTTTTTATTAATATGGTGAAATATTTGAAAAATTTCCTCAGAAGTAATAGGGTCTAAGTTTCCGGTAGGTTCGTCGGCAATCAGGAGTTCAGGGTCGTTCAGCAAGGCTCTTGCAATGCACACCCGTTGTTGTTCGCCTCCTGAAAGTTGATGCGGATACTTAAAATGTTTAGTGCCCAACCCTACCTTTTCCAGCGCTTTCATTACTCTTTCCTCACGCTCGTTCTTGTTTTTCCATCCAATGGCTTTGAGGGCATTGTCCAGGTTATCAAAAACCGTTTTTTCGGCTAAAAGTTGGTAATCTTGAAAGATAATTCCTAATTTTCGACGCAAATAGGGGATCTGTTTTGTTTTAATGGTTTTCAAATTATAACCGACAATTTCTGCCTGTTCGCCATACGCCTTTTCATCGGCAATTAAAAGTTTGAGAATGGAAGATTTTCCTGTGCCCGTTTTACCAATCAAATACACAAACTCACCTTTATGAATGGTAAGCGATAAATTATGCAAGATCATCAATTTTTTTTGATAGATATCAATATTTGTTAATGTGATGATGGGGGGTTGTGGAGTCGTCAAATCTTCCATTGGATAACCTTTAAATCTTAAATTTTAATTTTTTTAAATATCAATTTTGGCGTAATGTGCATTTTTTTCGATAAACTCGCGTCTTGGAGGAACTTCGTCGCCCATCAACATCGCAAACACACGGTCGGCTTCTGTTAAGTTGTCAATCGTTACCTGGCGCAAAGTACGGGTTTCGGGGTTCATAGTAGTTTCCCAGAGTTGCGTTTCGTTCATTTCTCCCAAACCTTTATAGCGTTGCACGTGTAGTCCGCCTGTATTAGCCCCGTCGTTGGTAAATTCGGCGGTTACGGTTTCCCGTTCTTTATCCGACCATACATAACGTTCCTGTTTTCCTTTCTTAATTAAATAGAGTGGTGGGGTAGCAATATAGACGTGTCCGAACTCGATAAGTTCTTTCAGATGGCGGAAGAAGAAAGTGAGAATCAGTGTAGCAATGTGGCTTCCGTCCACGTCGGCATCGGTCATTATGATTACTTTTCCGTAGCGCAGTTTTTCCAAATTTAAGGCTTTGCTGTCTTCTTCCGTACCGATACTTACACCCAGAGCAGTGAAGATATTCTTAATCTCTTCGCTTTCAAAGATTTTGTGAGGCATTGCTTTTTCCACGTTCAGGATTTTACCGCGCAGAGGAAGTATTGCCTGAAATTTACTGTCGCGTCCTTGCTTGGCAGTACCGCCTGCAGAATCTCCTTCGACTAAGTACAGTTCACATTCTTCCGATTTTTTGGAGGAGCAGTCCCAAAGTTTGCCGGGGAGACCGCCACCGCCGAACACGTTTTTACGTTGCACCAACTCTCTGGCTTTGCGGGCGGCGTGCCGTGCCGTAGCCGCCAAAATCACTTTATTTACAATCTCTTTCGCATCTTTTGGATTTTCTTCCAAATAGTTACGCAACATCTCGCCCACCATTTGATCCACAATGCCCATTACTTCGTTGTTGCCCAACTTGGTTTTGGTTTGTCCTTCAAATTGCGGTTCTGCTACTTTCACGGAGATAATTGCCGTTAATCCTTCACGAAAGTCATCGCCTGAAATCTCGATTTTCTGTTTTTCCAATTTTTCAAGCATTTTACTTTCGTCGGCATATTTTTTTAGCGTTCTGGTTAATGCGCGCCTAAAACCGGCAAGGTGCGTACCACCTTCTATTGTGTTGATATTGTTTACGTAAGAATGAATATTTTCGGTAAACGACGTATTATACTGCATCACAATTTCCACCGGCACATTATCTTTTTCGCCTTCCATATAGATGGGGTATTCCATAATCTTTTCGCGTCCGCCATCCAAATAGTTGATAAAATCTTTCAACCCTTCTTCCGAATAGTATATATCTTTTAAAAACGTTCCGTTCTCTTTTTCTTCGCGTTCATCTACAATTTCGAGGGTAATTCCTTTGTTTAGGAATGCCAGCTCTTTTAAACGTGTGGATAAAGTGGTAAACTTATATTCAAGAGTAGTAAAAATAGAATTGTCGGGTTTAAACCAGATTAGTGTGCCGCGGTAATCTGTTTTTCCTGCCTCTTTTACCGAATACACAGGTTTTCCATATTCAAATTCCTGTATGTAATGAATTCCGTTTCTAAATACTTCAGCCCGTAATTTTGCGGAGAGGGCATTTACACACGAAACGCCAACACCGTGCAACCCGCCGGAAACTTTGTAAGAGTCTTTGTCAAACTTACCGCCGGCGTGCAGCACCGTAAGCACCACTTCCAATGCGGAGCGTTTCTCTTTTTCGTGATAATCTGTCGGGATTCCGCGCCCGTTGTCCAATACGGAAATAGAATTATCTTTATGAATAGTAACCCAAATGTGGTCACAGTGTCCGGCTAATGCTTCATCAATGGAATTGTCCACCACTTCATATACCAAATGGTGCAATCCGCGTTCGCTTACATCGCCAATATACATAGCAGGACGTTTACGAACAGCTTCAAGACCTTCCAATACCTGTATGTTTTCTGCAGTATAATCAGTAGGTTGTTGGAGGTCTTTGTTTTCTAAATCACTCATAGTTAAAAATAAGATGTTTTTTTCAAAAAGGGTGCAAATATAGTAAAAAAAATAAAGCGGTGTTTTGAGTTTGTGTGTTTAAGTTTGCAATAAAAATAACGCTGTAAGAAAAAAAATTTTATTATTAAAACGAAAAAGGCTTCCGTGTTTGGAAGCCTTTTTGTATATAAAGAGGAATGAATAGATGTAGCAAACAAAATATATCGAACGAGTTGCTCCAGAAAGGAGGTATTCCAGCCACACCTTCCGGTACGGCTACCTTGTTACGACT
>WRGQ01000084.1 GCA_009787115.1 Bacteroidota bacterium | reverse complement strand
CGTTGCAATATACTCTCCCTCCGTTCTCCGGATACTTAAACAGCGTAACCGGATAAGTAATCTGCTCAAAATTGGCAACTAAGTTGCGGTGACGTTCTACGATGAAATTATAAGTAGCGCCGGCGCCGGGAATTACTGTCCCCTCTTCCGTCCAGTTCAGAAAAGTGTAGCAGTTATTGATAGGAGTGGCGGTTACCGTGACAGATGTCCCATGATAAATGTTGGTACCACCACCGCTGGCATTACCTCCCGTAGTAGCAGAAACAACTACGTTGTAAACATTTAACTCAAAAATAGCCATCAACTCTCTATCGCCGGCTACGGTAAAGGTATAACTGGCGTTTGCACCGGGTATCGTTAATCCGCCCTCCTGCCATTCTACAAAATGGTATCCTATAGCAGGAGTGGCTATTACAGTAATATTAGTACCACAGTTGCGAATGCCGCCTCCGGTTGCTGTGCCACCGGGGCTCGCTGTGGTCGTAATGGTATAGGGAATGACCGTAAAGTTGGCAACCAGATTACGCGCCGCCAATACCTGAAAATAATAATCGGCTTCAGTAGAAACCTCTACGCCCCCTTCTGTCCAGTTGACAAAATTGTAGCACTGATTTGGGTTAGCGTGAACAGTTATCCACTCATCGCAATTATGGGGACCCCCTCCGTTAGGTGTGCCGCCGGCAGGCGGGCTTGCAGACAGGTTGATAGTTAAAGTGTTCAAACGAAAGTTCGCAACTATTGAACGATTGGCTGAAACGGTAAATGTGTATGCGTTGCTTGTCCCTCCCACCTCTGTGCCGTTTTCCGTCCATTTATCAAAAACGTAATTGGTAGCAGGAGTGGCGGTTAAAGTCAAACTGCTTCCTACACTAACACAAGTGTCGATAGGGAAAACACTCCCCGAACCGGGAGGAGTGATAGAAGCCGTAATGTGGGCGCCAATGTTGAGCGTGCTTTCAAAAGGCGGATCCGACCAACTGCCATCTGCATACAACACCCTCATTTTTATGAGATATTGCCCCGGTGTAAGAGTATGTGTCCAGGTCATGTCATCTCTTGCTGCAGTTATTTCAGTAGATCCAATATACCATTGTAAATGATTAGGGTCGGTACTTATACTTTCCGGATCGGCGAAAAAAGCGCCGAATTCTATTTCCTGTTCACAAAAAAGTTCATCCGGCATATTTTGATAGTGTACGCCATCCGGATGATATATACCGAATGCTTTAAAACCTGCATCTAAATTTCGCATAGAAGAGTAGCCAAGATAGTAATAAGATTCCGCATGACCAATGCCATAACCCAAAACAAGAAGTTCATTCGGGTTAGTAAAATTGTAAGATATACTTTCATTGTTATCCATTGTGTAAGAAAGGAACGACATACCGGAGGCTGCGTTGTCTATCCATGAGCCTGTTAAAGGTACTAAAGATCCTTGTCTATAAACTTTTGTTTGAGCTTTTGTACCGGTAGGGGTAACGATTAAGGCATAGTGTGAGCATAAATTTGACTGATTTGAAGGTACTGCAAAAGGCGCGATCATCGCATTTTTAGCGGTTTGGTCAATAGATGGTACCCATGCCATACCGGGGTCAGAACATTGTATTCCGGCAGATGCACTACAGTAACATGGCATATTATGATCAAAGTAGCTGGTAAGATAAGCACATACTCCCACCCGTTTATTGGTTTCAATATAACAACCCGAAGCAGAAGATTTGATTTCAACAAATTGACCGGGCATAAGATTGTTAAGGCTCGGTTGACCATACGGAACAGTTTGCAAGGTGCCTCCTATTACGGAAATGTTGGTACCTGCCTCTGCAGCAACAATACGTACTCTATCATTACCATACTGTGAAGTCGGTACAAAAAAAATTGTTCCCCATGTATTTACCGGAGCCAATTGTTGAAATAGATTATCTCTATTATAATTAGGATCAGCAGGGATTTGTACACGTGAATTGAGTGAAAAAAAAGCAACAGCGCTATCTGTCTGAATATGATAGCCGGTCATATCCATATTGTTCATTGCTTTGTAATACACCTCTCCTCTATTAAGTGTAGTCACCGGAATGGGGACATTATTTTCATAAATTTTGGTATTAGGTTTTATAGCAATTACGGCATACGCATCATCATAATAAGAGCCTGTAGCGAAACCTGGTTTATATGATATCTGATAATAATCTGTTCCCAGCGCCGGTTCCGGTAATAGATTGGTAGCATCTGTAGAACTTGAATATTGATTTAGTGCATACGCTGTAATAGGGTTCGTACTATGAATATAAACACTTTTGCTACCTCCTCCTCCTGAGTATGTGATATACGATGCATTTTTTTCATTTTGATTAAGCGTATAAGTAAAGACCTCTTTTGGACTCATATTCCTGACAATATCAGGAATTGAAGTATTTCCGAAAAATTTAATGGTTACTGTAGAGGGCTGATCTCTATTTACAATACGTATTTTCAGGTTTACACTGTTTGCACCTACATTATTGTTATTTCCAAACGTTACCCAAAAGTCTGTACCATCGGTATTTTGGGCACTGAGGGAATAGATCCCTGTAAAAAAAATGATTAAAAGGTGAATATAAATTTTTTTCATATATCATTTTGTATTAAATTAATGGCAGCAAAAGTATTAAAAATATTACATTAAGCCGGTTTTTACTTTATTATCGTTATTCTTACAATCTTATTATTATTCCGAATGATATATACCCCCACCGGAAGATTTAGAGCAAGCGTAGCAGTCTCATCTTTGGCAATAGCTTTGTGAACACAAACGCCATATTGATTGTACACCTCAATTGGAGTATCTTTGGTAAGCCCTTCTAATGTAAAAGCATTGCCTGCAAACACAGGATTTGGATATACAAACAGAGGATTATAGAGTGGCGCATGCTCGAAATCGCGTTTTGTGAGTATTTTATTTGTAGAGTTTAAGCGAGAGCCATCTTTAGTTATAAGTTGGAACGAATAATAAGTGGGCTCCAATTCCAACAGATCTGTTTTTTTAGGACCTGCAGAATAACTATAGGCATCTATGGTGCGTGTATCTTTTTCTTCTTTGCTGTTTTTGAACCACTTGCAACCGGTTACCTCATATCCTTCATTTGCTAATTTCTTGAGATTGAGCATAAATGTGTTGTCCCAAAGCGTAACGGCATAATCATCAAATTCAATAGCATAGAAGTTGGCGATCAGGGTTACGTTTTCAACAACAGGAAACTCATATACGCTTTTAGTAGAAACTATTACGCCATCCTTAGTCCAGTTAATAAACTGATATCCGTCTATTGGAAAAGCCTTAACTTGGGCTATCTGGTTTGCATCAAATTTTCCCCCTCCGTTGGCATGTCCATAAGTTTCATTATTGACGTCAACAGTTACGGTATATTTCAGTTTTTCAAACTGAGCAACTAAAGTTCTGGATCTTTCTACAGTAAACGTATAATTAACATCGGTGGAAACCTCAATGCCATCTTCTGTCCAGGCAAGCAAACTGAATCCTGTTTTTGGCTTCGCCTTAACGGTAATTTCCTCTCCATAATCGAAAGTACCTCCTCCTGAAACCGTTCCCAAATCGGAGGGGTCTGCAATCAATGTAATGGTGTATTGATTAATGGCAAAGTTGGCAACAAAATTGCCGCCCACAGCTGGGAATTGGTATTCGGGTTCCAGAGAGACCTCTTCGCCGTCTCTCGTCCAGTTTATAAATGTGTATTCAGGGTTTGGGTCAGCCTTTATGATAACAGGCGTTCCGCAAGCCACATCAAAATATTCACCTTCAACAGTCCCCCCTTCGGGCGGATTTGCCTCAGTAGTAATGTTTACATTGATTTTCTTGAAATACGCCAAAAAAATACGGTCATCCTCTACAGTAAATTGATAATCAGGTTCTTCACAAACAAGTGTATCTGCTTCCACCCATTTTACAAACTCATAGCAGTCGTTGGCTTTTGCCTTGATGGTGTGTTCTCTACCGTGTGGAATATTACCGCCACCGGACAGAATGCCCGCGTCGGGTGGAATTGATATCAGGGTAATAGCATGGGTAACCGCAGTAAAGTTAGCCACAAGATAACGGGATTTGGTTACGGTAAATTGGTATTCCGCTTCATCGGAGACAGGAATGTCGTTTTCAGTCCAGTTTATAAAATGGCATTGTTCGTTAGGGATTGCAATTACAGTCTTTATTGTTCCGAAAGGTACGTTATATTCGGTATCGTGTACCTCGCCTCCTTCCTCCGGCTCTGCTTTGAGGATGATGTTGTAGGTGGCACGTTCAAAGTTAGCCACTAAGTTGCGGGCGTGGTTTACGCAGAAAGTATAGGTGGCGCTGTCGGAAACAGGTTCCCCGTTTTCTGTCCACTCTTTAAAGGTATAACCTTCAAGGGGAACTGCACTTACGGTGGCATAAGATAAATAAGCATAATCACCGCTGCCGGTAACGTTTCCCCACTGCACAGGATAAGCAGTAACGTTAATGTGGTACATCTTGGGCGTAAAGTGAGCCACCAAATCGTGGTCTCTTTTTACGATAATCCGGTAAACAGAATCTACGGAAACAGTATCTCCATTCTCCGTCCATCTGTCAAAATTGTAGTTCATAAAAGGAAAAGCAGAAACAGCGGTATCGGTACCCCATGAGATATTGTACCCGCCGCCATCTACTGTTCCACTGCCATTAGGAATTATTTCAGTTACTATAATGTTGAAAGTCTTTAATCGGAAATGTGCCACTAAATTGCGGGAACGGGTTACCGGAAACGGATAATATGCCATTTCGGAAACCATATTGCCGTCTTCCGTCCATTTATCAAAAACGTAGTTAGTGTCAGCGACTGCTCTTACCGGCGCAATTTCGTTGTATAGATAAGTACCGCCGCCGGAAACCGTACCGCCGCCGCTTGGTTCGGCAGTAAGGTTAATGATATAGTTTTTAGGCTTGAAATGCGCTACAAAATTACGTGAGGTCATTACGGTAAATGAATAAGACGGACTGTTAGTGATAAGGCTATCGTTTTCTGTCCATTTGTCGAAAGTATGGTCTAAAGCGGGGAAAGCCTTTATCGTATCCACCGTCCCGACGGGGAAAGCGCCGCCGCCGGAAACCATACCGCCGAAAAGCGGAATACGCGTGACCGTAATAATGCATTCTTCCGGTACAAAGTTTGCCACTAAATGACAGGAATGGTGTACAGGAAAATGATAGATGGCGCTGTCGGAAACCCACACACCGTTTTCAGTCCAGTCTCTGAAAGTGAAGTACTGGTTAGGAGTGGCGGTTACGGTGTGCCATGCTCCGTAGGTTAAACCGGTAGTATCACCTGTAGCAATACCCCCAACACCGGGGCTTGCCGATACCGTAACATCAAACAGTGCATCTTCAAAATGTGCTATCAAATAACGATCTCTATCTACAATAAACTGATAATTGGCTGATATTGAAATCGTATCACCGTTTTCCGTCCAGTTCACGAATCTATATTCAGGGTGGGCATCCGCGAGTACGGTCAAATCAAATCCTAAAGGATAAGTACCACTTCCGTAAACGTCGCCGGCGTACCATGGATCGGCTTCCAAATAAATGTTATAAGTTACAAAAACAAAATTGGCTACCAACTCACGGTCTGCAATTACGGTAAATGTATAATTTGCGGTATCGGAGACAGGAACGCCGTTTTCAGTCCAGTTTACAAATGCGTATCCTATTTCAGGGATTGCCGTTACGGTAATCTCTGTTCCGCAGGGGATATTGGTATTACCACCGTAGGTAGTGCCATTTCCGGGAGAATCTTCCGATGTGTAAATATTAAAAGTTTTAAGCGTAAAGTGAGCAATCAAATGATGGTTTTCGGTAACCGGAAACGTATATTGGGGAATAAGAGAAACGGTATCTCCGTTTTCGGTCCAGCATTCAAAAATGTGGCAGGAGTCGGGAGTTGCAATAACGGTTATAACCGTCAGGTAGGGAATGTCGGTACCACCGCCTTCCACTGTTCCGCCGTCCGGCGGGTCTGCCGTTACGGTAACGGTGAAGGTCTCCAAACCGAAGTGAGCCACTAAACTGCGCGATCTTGTAGCCGTAAATTGATAAAGAGCATCTGTGGAAACAATATCGCCGTTTTCTGTCCAGTATTCAAAGAAGAAGTGTGAATTTGCCGGGGTTGCCTGTGCGTTAATGACTGTGCCGTGAAGAATATTTGTGCCGCCGCCGGTAACGTAACCGCCGTGTTCCGGCTGTGCGGTTAGGATAATGTCGTAGGTATTCAGTGCAAAATTCGCCACCAGATTGTGGGAACGGTGAACAATAAACGTATAATCGGCATTAGAAGAAACATGGTCGCCGTTTTCCGTCCAATTCACAAAATGATAGTTTGGATTGGGATATGCCGATATGGTGTACAAAGCTCCGTAGGGGATATTGGTGGTATCTCCGGTAACCGTGCCTCCCCACGGCGGGTTTGCCCACACCATAATATTGCAGGTTTTAGGCTTAAAGTGAGCAATTACCGTAACCGACTGTATTACGTTAAAGGAATATTCGGTGGCTACAGATTTCACTACTCCGTCAATAGTCCAGTACAGAAACGTGTATTCCAAATAAGGGGTAGCGGTCACAGTAATGAGTTGCCCGTAGGGGATATGGTTTCCACCGCCGGTAACCGTTCCGCCATTTCCCGGATAGGGAAGCACATTAACCGTAAAATTTTTAATCTCAAAATTTGCCACTAAATTGCGGTTTTGAGAAACAGGAAACGAATAAACTGCTTCCGTAGAGACCGTATTACCGTTTTCCGTCCAGTCCACAAATCTGTATAACGAATAGGGAGTGGCGGTTACGGTTATCAATTCTCCACTCAGATAGATACCGTCTCCTGATGTAGTCCCCATATCCGGCGTATTGGGCGTTGTGGTTATCTGATAACTTTTTAATGTAAAGTTAGCATACAAAGTTTTTGATTCTGTTACCACAAACGTAAATGGATTCAAGGTTGAAACTTCATTACCGTTACTGTCTGTCCAATTTACAAAGTTGTAGTCTATGAAGGGGGATGCAATAGCAGTTCTTGTTTCTCCGCAGGGAACATTGAGAGCGCTTCCGGTAGCCATACCTCCGGGGTTAGCAAAAACGAAGATATTGGAGGGCGGAATCGGCGTAAAGTTAGCCGTCAAATTACTGTCTTGTGTTACGATAAATGTATAAGTAGCGCTATTGGAAACCGGTATTCCGTTTGCCGTCCAGTTATTAAATCTGTAACATTCTTCGGGAGTGGCTATTAATTCTGCTGTTACCCCTACCGCATAACACCCGCTTCCTGATACACTCCCCCCTATGATGGAATTTGAGGTAGCCAAAATATGAGCGCCGATGGTTAAAGTACTTGCCACACTTACCGTATCTTCATCAATTGAGTAAACCCACATTTCAACAGAGTAGTTTCCGGCGACAAAAGTTTTATCCCATATTACCGAATTATGTTCAGAACTTTCTTCTATGCCGTCAATATACCATTCAATACCTGCCACAGTTGTCCCTAAATGTTCAATTTCAGCACGAAAAGTAATATTATGAGTTGTACAGAAGAGTACGTCAGGCAAATATTGATTGTGAATATTGTTTGCATAAAAAGATGCGCTTAAACTGCGCGATGAAGACTTAATAGCCGTTTCATCAGTACTTTGCGCATTTAACGAAGAAGCCAATAACAAAAATATGGCTATAAAATTAAAATATTTCTTTTTCATAGATTCTAAAAATAAATTAACGGCAACAAAAGTAATAAAATAATTGAATTAACAACTATTCTTTACTTTATAATCGTAATTCTCACCGTTTTATTGTTGTTTCTGATAATATAAACGCCAACGGGGAGGTTTAGGCTGAGGGTTTCG
>WRGQ01000083.1 GCA_009787115.1 Bacteroidota bacterium | reverse complement strand
TTGATTTTATTGAAGTAACCCTAACCGAAAATGCAGCTTTTAACGCATCTTCCTCTTCCTTTTTACTTCAATCGATGACCAATACCGATACCAATAATATAGAAGCAACGGTTTCTCAAATTATGGCATTGAAAGATGCCGGTGCGGATCTGGTGCGTGTGGCGGTGCCCGGACTGAAAGAAGTAGAGGCATTACGTCAAATAAAATCAATTTTACAACAAAAAAACGCAGATATCCCACTCGTTGCCGATGTGCATTTTTTGCCCGAAGTAGCAGAAAAAACCGCCACGTTTGTGGAAAAAGTCAGAATTAATCCCGGAAATTTTACCGACAAACGTTTTACTGATACAGAATATCAACAAGGTTTTGAAGTCATGGCGTTGCGCGCCAAACCATTAATTGAGATTTGCAAAAAAAATAATACCGCTGTTCGCGTGGGTGTCAATCAGGGGTCGTTGTGCGAAAGGGTAATTTTAAGATATGGCAATACGCCGGAAGCGCTTGTTGCCTCTGCATTAGAATGGATTCAAATTGCGGAAATGTATGATTTTCACAATATTGTATTTTCCATTAAATCAAGTCATGTGAAAACCATGATGAATGCTAACCTGCTACTTTACCATAAAATGATAGCACAGGGCAGGGTCTATCCCTTGCATTTGGGGGTTACCGAAGCCGCCAACGAAATGGAAGGGCGCGTAAAATCTGCCATTGGTATTGGAGGATTGATATTGAAAGGGTTAGGAAATACGTTTCGGGTTTCATTAACCGAAAATCCTGTTCATGAAATTGTTTTTTCAAAGTTGCTCATGCAGGCTATTAAGGATATAAAGGACAGTAAAGAGAGTAACGGAAGTGATAGGGGTAAAGGAGGTAATGAGAGCCTGTATGATTGTTTTTCAGAGGGGATTCTAACGATTCGTTATCCCGAAACCTCAGTAGAAAAATGGTGGAGTGGGGTAGGGGCGCTGATTGGAAAATGGTGGTTAACGGAAAATATTAAAGATATTAAGATAGAAAATCCGCATTTTTCTGCAACTGAAATAGAAAAATTGCAAAATTGCGCATTACAAATTTGCGGAATTAAAAAAACACATACGGAAATTATTGCCTGCCCATCCTGCGGACGTACGCAATATGATATTCAGGCAGTTTTAAGCGAAGTGAAACAGCAATTTGCAAATTATCCCCATTTAAAAATTGCCGTAATGGGCTGCGTAGTGAACGGTCCCGGCGAAATGGCAGACGCCGACTTCGGAATTATCGGCAGTGCAAACAACAAAGTTGCCGTTTACAAAGGAAAAGAACGCATCTCCGATTTTCTCCCTATCCACGAAGCCCTGAAGATTTTACAATTACGAATTACGAATTACGAATTATGACCACAAAAACTATTTCAATTTTCAAACAATCCATTCAAGATTATCATCAATTTGATGAGGTTAATCATCCTATTCAAAATCCTTATCCGCAGGGAAGTATAGAGGCATTGCTCTATCATAAAAACTGGATTGATGCCGTGCAATGGCATTTGGAAGACCTGATTCGCGATCCCAACATTGACCCTGTTGAAGCTCTGAACATAAAACGAAGAATTGACGCCTCCAATCAGGAAAGAACCGACATGGTAGAATATTTGGATTCCTATTTTTTAGATTTGTATAAAGATGTAAAAACGAACGAGGATACGCCGCTCAATACGGAAACTCCTGCATGGGCATTCGACAGGCTTTCTATTTTAGAGTTAAAAATATTTCATTTAGAACAAGAGTTAAAGCGCGCAAATGTTTCGGAAGAACATCTTCAAAAATGTCAGGAAAAATTGAATGTATTACTGCAACAGGAGATAGATTTATCTGTTGCCATTGAACAATTACTGAACGACATTGCCGCCGGCAGGAAAAAAATGAAAGTATATAAACAGATGAAAATGTACAACGACCCGAATTTGAATCCGGTGTTGTACAATATAATATGATTAATTTTTCACAAACTGTTTCTCTGAAACGCCTTTTTCCGTGGTAATACGGATAATATAAATGCCGGAAGTCCAATTGTCGGTTGCAATCTCTTTAATGCCAAATTTGGTCGAATAAACCAACTGTCCTTGAAGATTAAATATTTGACAATCGGTAATCTGTTCTTCCGTGCAGATTTTCAATGTTCCTGAAACAGGATTTGGATAGATGGCAAACAGGGTGTTATCCTGCTCATCAATTCCGAAAGAATATGTCAATGTAATGCGTACTGTTCCTCCGCTTTCGCTTTCTCCGCCTGTAGAGGCAACGCCATATACCTGATAGGTATATTCCATGTCAAATTCGGGAACAACGTCTGTATATTCGAGCGATGTTACCAATTCCGTATTGATTTGAACATTATCGCGATAAATGTTATATCCTACAGCATTTGACGATGCTTCCCATGTGAGAAGTACATCTTTTTCCTCTCCGGAGACCTGTTTGGCTGTTAAGTTTGTCGGCATACTGACTCTTATCAAAGTTACGCAAGTAGAGGTTGATACGGTACCGGTCAGTGAATTTAATATCGGTTTTATTTCAAAGCAGTATTCTTTGTAGTCAGGTCCTGTATTTTCTAACATAGTCTCTATCATTGGATTTCCGGGATTTAGAATAGCTCCGTTTCTATAGATAGAGTATTTAACAGGGTGATTAAATCCGGTAGGCATTTCCCATGAGATCAACATTTTTTTACCACGTATTTGCTTTACTGTTACATTGATTGGCGCAGGAATAGTTAGATTGGTTAACACTGTAGTGGTAGCCCAAAAACCTTCTACGTTATTAACAACAGCAGCTACTGCATAATTGTAGGTAGTACCATATTCTGACACTATATCCTGATATGTTGTTTCTGTAACAGGCGTTGTATTCATTTTTACGCCATTTCTGTAAATATTATATCCACTCGCGCCGGCAAGGGATGTCCATGATAAATTGATATCTAAAGTTTCTCCTGCCTGAGAAGCTGTCAGATTGCTCGGAGGCAACGGAATCGCAGTACTTTCCATAAGATACTCTGCATTGAGCACGGCTTTTGTAGATTTATTCTGTACAAACACGACAACTTCCAGATCACTCATTTCTTCCACATGGGTAGTGGACATATCATGAGAGAAATTTAACGGGATAGTTGTTCCTTCCGTTAAATTTAAGGTTGTTCCACTGCCACTGGGGAACATTTTCATCATTACGTGAAAAAATTCTGTTTCGCCATTGGTTCTTATGTTGCCGACTGTCCTTTTTTCATTCACTATACAATGGATAAAGTGATTATCTCCTGAAATTAACGGAGTAACCGATGCTTTCACATAAATCGTATTACCAATCACGCTAAAATACCCTTCAATGGTAGCCTGTGCAGGCTGGGCATATCCTGTGTTGATGGCATTTTGAATGGCTGACTGGTTACTGGTATAAACCCCGTTAGTCAAAGGATAAGGAACACTGTTTACTCCATAATACGAACGTCTTACACCGCCTTCCGCAGTATAATAAGGGTCTCCCGATCCGGGCCAATTCATCTGATATCTGACTATCACTACTTTATCGGCATTAGTTACTAGCAAAGGATTAAGCCACGCATTCATTTGGGCGCATGGGCCACAAGTTGAACTGGTAAACTGTTCAAACAAAACTTTACGCTGTTGTGCATGCATAGTCATATTTACCAAACACAACACGGCTACGAAAAAAAACAAATACTTTTTCATACAATTATATTTTAAAGGTTATACATTATCGGACTTTTTTTCTGTCACGTGTTACTTTATCACCACCAACCGCTTAACTGCCACTACACTATCATTGGAATAGAGTTTTACAAAAAAGATACCGTTACTGTAATTATTCACATTAATATCTAATTTTTCGTTTATATTATTATATTGTGCTAACATACGACCTTGAATGTCGTAAAGTTCAACACGGTTCAATCCGTTCCCTTCAATAGTAACCTTTCCGGTGGTAGGATTGGGAAAGAGTTTGAAAGATGTGATTTGAAAATCACTAATACTTAAGTTTAATGTAACAGGAGTTGTTAATTCCGATTCACAATGTTCGTACGAAGCGGATATTTGATAACGATATGCTCCATTTTCAAGATTTTCATCTCTGTATTCCAACACTGTGATAGGAGTTTCATTGAGTTTTGTTTCATTGCGATAAATATTGTATCCTAATAATACGCCATCAATATTTTCAGGAATAGTCCATGTGATGATGATGGTACTTCCTTCATCGGTTAGTTCAAGATTGGTTGGTGATTCACAAAATTTGAATTGAGCATTATCGCATATTGGAAAAGCACTACAGTTCGCATATTGAGCAAATACACAATACGTATGTTCATAAGATAAAATATGATTATCCGTGTAGGAAGTTGTGGTAATCTGGTCTAATGTGATTCCATCGCGTAGAATTAAATAACTTTGTGCATTGCCTTCCCAAACTAAACTAATGTCATCAGTATTTCTTGTTATGACGAGGTTTTTAATCTCTTCGCAACCTCCATTTTGTTGTGTACATTGATTATTATATGTGAGGAAAAGCCCTGGAGTAGGAGTAGTACTTTGATTATATATCATGACATCGTCAGAATTATATATTTTAAATCTGCATTCAGAATCGTAGCTTCCTGCAATCCAATAGAAAGTCAGTTCTCCGGACGGAAGCAAACATATGTCTGTGCCGGAAGCACCGGATACAAGTTTAACGCTTGCTACTTCAGTATTGTCTTTGCGAACACTAATTCGAGCATTGCCGTCCCACCCGTCGCCGTAGCTATCTGTCATCTCAAAACGAATAGTACAGGCATTTTGGAGCATAAATTCTCCTTCGGTTGTAACCAAGCCTTCATCGCCTTCTGCTTGCGTAGTAAATATTATAGGGTCGTTTTCAGAAATAGTGTTCGATAGTGTAATGCTGAAAATTGCATAACCTGTACCGGTGGGAGCCATAGTACCAATATGAACATCGTTGTTATTGATGGTAACATTAGGATTTGAGGTATTGAGTGTACCGATAACATGATTTACCCGAGCGCCGCCTTTATTTTCGTAAATCACGCAAAGAGAGAATGTTTCATCTGCACTAAAACCTCCTTGCCATGCAATATTCTTGTATGCGAGGATAGGTTTATAGGCTTTCAATGTCATTTTGCTTTCCCAGACTCTTGTTTTTCCGGATTCTGTTACAGTTACATCTACGAGAAAACTTTTATTATCGGGAATATCGTGGGAAACGGTAATGTTGAATCTTATGGTAGTAGTACCATTGGGGGCTATGCCGTTACAGGTGGCTGTGCCATTGTTGATGGTTAATAGGGGATCACTACAAGCGATAGTAACGGTTAGTCCGGTAGTGGCTTCAATACCTACATTTTTCAAGGTAACTTCAATTTCGGTGTTGGTTGAGATGTAAGTTAATATATTTTCATTGCCCACAACCGTATAGCCGTTGGGAACAATATAAGGACCCGATTGCGCCACAGCAGGAACCTGTGCCATATAAGGTTTATATTGATTTCTTGTAACAACAATATCCACATCTCCTCCCGAAGTGATAGGCGGGTTTAAAGTAACCGTAGCAACACCAGATTCGTCGGCTACTGCTACTCCATATAATACGCCATCTTTGGAAATAGCTACGTAAGAACCGGGAAGAGCGTTTACCTCATAAGTAGGCAATCCGATATAAATAACCGGTAAATGCGAAACCTCATTGTCGTTGGCTTGAGTATTATAAGGCATTAACGAACCGTCTCCCAGCACGTGGTATGCCTCCCAATAATAGATGGGTTGCGTATCAGCGGTATATCCCGCAGTGGTTTTGGCATAAGTAACATTCAAATTGCCTGTAAAAACGAAAGAAGACAAACAGTTAAAATCGGCATCACGGAAAGATACATCATAAATTCCGTCTTTAGTGTTTGCTAAGGTAGGATTTGCCGGACTCCATGAACCCAAATAAGCGCCAACGCCAAAATGCAAGTCATCGTGCCAGTAAGTTAGCGGGCAGGAACCAATATATCCTACAGCGCCTTTTTGTTGTCCACGCATCAAGGCTTCCCCCAAACATTCGGGAGAGTTGAAATCGGCTGCCAAACAGCAATTACCCATCGCAATAAAATATTTATTCGTATTGGTCAAACTGTTTGCATTGGAAACGCTAAACGAGGGGTCAGACCATGCGGTTATACTGCCATGTGCGGTATAATTGACAAATCCAACACCGGTGTTAAGATTATTATAACATCCCGAATATGAATTCAAATACGCATAAATGCTGCTATAACCGTGTGCAGTATTATAATAATAGTTGGTAGCATAGTTTATGGTAGGCTGCGCCACTGTAGGATTCCAACTGCCATCGGCACCGGCAATCAATAACACATTATCTAAATAAGATGGGTCTGCAAATTGATATTTTTCGTAATAGAGTATTTTTTCAATCTGGTTTTCCAATTGTTGTGTAGTTTGAGCCGACAAACGACTGTAATACATTTCGGGGAAATAATCTCCATCTATGGAACCGTAATAGAGGTCGGATCCTTTGTTGCCGTCAGCTCCGGTTCCGGTTTTACTTGCCGGTACTTGCTGTATATCGCCCACAATCACCACAAAAGTAGGTGCAGTTCCATTGCTCGCACCTTGATTGTATTTCGTTTGGCACAAAGTTTTGATTTGCGTGTAAGTCATATTGTCCACATATTCAATATCCAGATAGAAACCTTTTTTGGTTTTCCACTCAAACCACGGCTGTAACGTTTCCGTAAACATAGAGTGCGCCAGTACTAACATACGAACAGGGGTTGAATACAGATCCGGGTGGTCGTCAAACAGATTTCTGTTAAAGATAACCTTATAGTTTTGTTCAAAATAGGGACTGTAAGTATTTTTGTACAACTCTTGAGTTTTTTGATAATCTCCGTTTTCAAAAGTTACTTCCACATCAATATTATTATAGGTCATAATAGTATTAGCAACCGGATTATACTGTATGGGGCGCACTACCAGCATCCCGATAATAACGCCGCGCATAGTACCTAATACTTCAACTTCGGCAATGGCAGTATTAATGTACCCATCTTTACTGTATGCCTTGGTATCATAAACAAAAGGAACGTCTTCTAACTTTACGTTTTTAGGCACGTCCGGTTGTACGGGACAAACCGTATGAATGCCATATTCCTCTAAATTATACTCAGTTGTCGTGTAGTTTTTAACTGTTACTTTTGGAGTTGCGTTCACCGGTACGGCAATAAATTTCTTAAAAACCGGTAATTCGGGAGTACCGGTTTCACCTGCCGGAATAGCGCCTGCAACAGACAGGGCGGAGAAAGTTCCGCGTTCTGTATCGGTAATCGTTACACTTTCAATCTGGTCGTAAGAAAATGTAGCCTGAAATCCGGAAAATTGGTCGTTTCCCTTTGAAACGCCCTTACTTTCGGTTTGCAACATAATATTCTGAGCATTAATGCTTAATGTCAAAATAATTGAACATAAAATAACTAAAAGTTTTTTCATATTGGGTTAAAATAATTATGGTTAATAAATTGAATTTAACGGTTTATAGTTATCTGTCTGGTAATTTTTTGTCCGTTTTCAGTAGAAATAGTAATCAAGTAGTTTCCGGATACAAATCCTGAAACATCTATGTTTCTGATATTACCTTTTTCAGTATGTACCATTCTTCCTTGCATATCGTAAAGTTCAATACCGTTAATATCAATTCCTTCAATAAAAATCTGCGAATTTGCCGGATTCGGATAAATTTTAACAGTGTTATTCATAAATTCGTTTACCGAAACATGATAAGTTACACATTCTTTGGGAGATTCTTTACACCATTCATAATTATACAGAGCTTTGATGCAAAAT
>WRGQ01000082.1 GCA_009787115.1 Bacteroidota bacterium | reverse complement strand
ACACGGGAGGATTCCAGAGTGGCTAAATGGGGCAGACTGTAAATCTGTTGGCGACGCCTTCGGAGGTTCGAATCCTTCTCCTCCCACACAAACACCTGCGGAAGTAGCTCATTTGGTAGAGCGAAAGCCTTCCAAGCTTTAGGTGGCGGGTTCGAGCCCCGTCTTCCGCTCCAGAAAAAAAAACCGCTCATTTTTTAATGAGCGGTTTTTTATTTTCAGTTAACCTTGTTCTTCTATTATTAAAGAATAACAATTAATACAAAATACTTATTTTAATACCTATAAAATGAAAAAGTTGATTACTTGTTTCTGCTAAAACCAAATCACTCTCTCTGAATTTATTCGCCGATTGCTGCATTTTATAATAAGCGGCAAATAGAAGCGATATCTTTTCCGAAAATTTTAAATTGACACCTAACCCCGATTGAAAATGGATACCCGCTTTCGTACCATAAAAAACATCCTCATCTAATGGATTCTGTACCTGCCATTTAAAAGCATATCCAATATTGGTAAAAATAAATGGAGCTGTTTTTTTATCCATCAATTTTACAGTTGCATTTGCAAAGATGGGAATAAACGTAGATGTTTTTTTGTCATAAAACCAAAAATCAAGTCCTGCACCCACACCCGTAAAGAAGTAATTGGTAAACTGATAAGCAAAAACTTGCTGAATTTCACAAGAAATGTTACCATTAGCCACCATATCAGAACCATTGAAAGTATTTCCTATTCCATACGCTAAAGCAACCGAAGTGGGATATACAAAATGCGGTGCATCCTTCGGCGCTTTCATTTGTTGTCCAAAACAAGAGGTTACGCCCAACAAAAGCAGAAAGCACAAAACAAATATGATGATTAGATGATTAGATGATGTGGTGATTAAATGATTTGAACCTTGAACTTTAAACATTGAACTTTAAACTTTAAATAGTTTTTAATTTTTCTTTAACAACTCTTCTGCCGCTTTAAACGCCGCTTCTCCTGTTTTGTTGCCTGTCATCATTTTGGCAATCTCCATAATTCTTTCATTTTCTTCAATTTTTTTGAGTTTTGTAACCGCTTTTTCATTCTCAATATCCTTGTAAACAAGATAATGGGTATTGGCTTGTGCAGCAATTTGCGGCAGGTGGGTAATGGTTAGTAATTGACGTTGCAACGATACATCGTGCATCACTTCAGCCACTTTACTTGCCATTGCGCCGGAAACTCCCGTGTCAATCTCATCAAAAATCACCGTAGGCATAAAAGAAGCCGCAGTAATGATGGATTTTATGGCTAACATAATTCGCGACAACTCACCCCCCGAAGCGGTCTTTTCTACCTGCACCAAAGGCATTCCTTTATTTGCGGAAAATAGAAACTGAACGGCGTCTGTTCCCGTAGAAGTAAAAGAGGATTGACTGCCAACCTCTACTTTAAAAGAAGCATCGGGCATACCCAGCAATGCAAGTTTTTTTTCTATCTCTTTCTCAAATAAAGAGGCTGATTCTTTTCTTTTTTCTGATAAGTGTTTTGCTAAAGAGGCTGTTTTTTCCGCAAATATTTCAAACTCTTTCTGCAATTTCTCAATCTTTTCTTCCAAATCTACAAATTGCAACAGTTTTTCATCAATTTGTTGCAGTTTTTGCAATAGATCTTCCACATTTTTAACATAATGCTTTTGTTGCAGCCGGAATAAAGTATCCAATCTACTTTCTAAATATTCTAACTCTTCGGGTTTAACTTCCACAGATTCTTCTTTGGCAGAGAGTTCAAAAGCAATATCTTTCAACTCCACTAAAATACTGTTAAGTCGTGTATCAAAATTGTTGATTTTTTCATCGAATTGTGCAATAGTGTGGCAGGCATTTTTTGCTTCATTCAGCAGTTGAATGGTATTACTTTCTTGTTCTGATATAATTTGCAAAGATTTATATAACTGTGTTTTAATATTTTCTGCGTTTTTCAAAAACGCAATCTGTTGTTCTAATTCTTCCTGCTCACCGGCAAACAGTTTTGCTTCGTGCAGTTCATTACTTTGAAATGTTAGAAAGTCTTTTTCCAAAAAGTCCTGTGTAGCCTTTTCTTTAGATTCCTGAAGTTCTTTTTCAAATTTTTTATATTGATTAAAAATCTGTTGATACACTAAAACAGGTTCTCTTAAAAGCGCAAAATCATCTATCGTTTGCAAACGAAATTCCGGTTTGGTTAATAATAGATGATGATGTTGAGAGTGAATATCTACTAATTTTTCGGCAAGTTCCCTAAGAATGTTAAGAGTAACAGGGGTATCGTTTACAAAGGCTCTGGAACCGTTTTCAGTAATTTCTCTTCTCAATAATGTATGATTGTTGAAATCCAAATCATTTATTTTGAAAAAATCTTCTAAATGAAGATTCTGTATATCAAACACACCTTCTACTATACATTTTTTAGAGGTATTATAAAGAACGGAGGAGTCGGCACGAGCGCCCAGTATCAGTGCAAGAGCGCCTACAAGAATTGACTTTCCGGCGCCGGTTTCTCCTGTTATTGCAGTAAAACCTTTGTCAAAAGACAAATCCAAAGAATTGATAAGTGCGTAATTCTCAATGTGCAGAGCGCGGAGCATGCTAATTTTGTTGATTTATAGCGTCATATTTTGTTGAATTGGAAGGATCAATCTGCTTCATAATTTGGATGACTTGCTGCTTTTCGGAAGGAGTTCCTTCCTTAAAAATATTGATAATTTCCTGTTGTTTTGTTTGTACAATAATAGTCATCAAATACAATGCTGTTCTCTGCTGATTAACCTGTTGCAACAATCGAAGCGATTCTAGAATAGCGGCGCGCCCTACCTCGGGTGTTTCCGCCATAACATCCAAGCCCAATCTGTGGTACTGATACAGAAAATCGTGAAATTTACTGTACGCCGGATTGGTAAAATTTTCCATTAACCAGTAGCGGTTATTTTGTCCCGATTCAAAAACTTTCCATCCGATTTCGACTGCCGACTGGTTAAGATTAATGATTTCCTGACACTTTGAAAAATAGGGTATTCCACCGTTTAAAGCAAAGGTGTCAAAATCAACTGCTAAAAACAGATTCAAATAAAATGCAACCAAAGAGGTTAATTGAGAAATATTGCTCCCTTCGGCATATTCTAATGGGTCTCCATCCACATAATTGAACTGAACATCTTTATCTAAGAAATTAAGAACAGTAGTTTTATAATTTGACTTATAAACAGGACGTTGCAATTGAATAGTCATATTGGCTCTATACACATCACCGGTCTGCTTATCTAATGTAATCAGAATTGAACACTCCAACCGTTCATCCATTTTAAGCGTGTATTGACACCATTTTCTATCGTTCACAAATTTGTAAAGTTCTTGCTGCAGCCCGTTAAATTTTTCGGTGTTAGTTCCCGAAATTCTCTGAGCGCTGATAGAGATTGAACAGCGAAAATCTTGTGATAAAACTTGCAAAACAAAAGTTAAGAATAATAGAGAAATTATAATTTTTTTCATTGGAATATATTATTGTTTAAAACGTGCGCACCTTTTTTTTATTTTATACAATGTCTAAAATGGTTAAGAAAAAAAATAGCGCCCCAAACTTTTTCTTAACCAATTTTACCAAATTTATATTCTACCTCAATAATTTTATATTTTTGCGCTATTATTTTTCAAACAAAATTATTAACATAAAAATCGATATATTATGAAAAAAATGAAGATAGGTATCAACGGTTTTGGAAGAATAGGACGTTTAGTGTTCCGTGCTTCCATATTAAGAGAAAACGTGCAAATCGTAGGAATTAACGATTTGTTAGATGTAAACTATATGGCTTATATGCTGAAATATGACACGGTACACGGTCAGTTTAAAGGCGATGTTTCTGTACAGGACGGAAAATTAGTAGTAAACGGACAGGAAATTCGCATTACGGCAGAGAAAGACCCTGCAAATTTGAATTGGAAAGAAATAGGCGCAGAATACGTTGTAGAATCCACAGGATTGTTCTTAACTAAAGAGACTGCGCAGAAACATATTGACGCCGGTGCTCGCGTGGTGGTGATGTCTGCCCCTTCAAAAGACGATACGCCTATGTTTGTTATGGGTGTAAACCACAAAACCTACAACGGCGAAAGTATTGTATCTAACGCTTCTTGCACAACCAATTGTTTGGCGCCCATTACCAAAGTACTTCACGATAATTTCGGTTTGGTAGAAGGATTGATGACAACGGTTCACGCTACCACAGCAACGCAAAAAACGGTGGACGGTCCCTCTGCCAAAGATTGGCGGGGTGGTCGCGCGGCGGCAGGCAACATTATCCCCTCTTCCACCGGCGCCGCAAAAGCAGTAACTAAAGTAATTCCCGAACTGAAAGGAAAACTCACCGGTATGTCGTTCCGCGTACCTACGCTTGATGTTTCCGTTGTGGATTTAACCTGTCGCTTGGAAAAAGCCACCACTTACGACGATATTAAAGCCGCTATGAAACGCGCTTCCGAAAATGAACTGAAAGGTATTTTGGGCTACACCGAAGATGCCGTAGTTTCTTCCGATTTTATCGGCGACCCCAGAACCTCTATTTTCGATGCCGAAGCAGGTATTATGTTAAACCCCAACTTTGTGAAAGTGGTTTCGTGGTACGATAATGAAATGGGTTATTCACACAAAATTGTGGAATTTATTGTTTATATGGATAGTGTGAAATAGGGTTCTTTTAAAAGCGCAACAGTTGTTTTCATAGAGTTTTATGCTGTAAAAATCTCTTTTGGCGAAAGCCACATCAAAAAACAGATAAAAAAGGCAAAATAGTTTATGCCAATAAAGGTTTCCCAGTTTGCATCTCCGAAATTTGCGACTAACATACTCACAAAGAATATCGTAATCAAAAAAGGGTTGTTTTTTCTTCCTTTAATAAACACATACGTTAAAATTCCCAAAATATACAAAGTTCCTAAAATTCCAAAGCGAATAAGATAATTAAGATATTGATTGTGAGAAGAACCGGTTTGTTGATATCCTAATTGCGATTTCGATTCCAAAATTATATCTTCGTAAGCCTGTGCATTATTTCCAAGACCGATACCTGTCCAAATATGTTTTTTAATAATATTACCGGCTAAACGCACCAGTTCAATGCGTTGTACAAACGATTTTGCATTCGGATCTTTGTCAATTCTATATTGGTCATACTCCCATATCGTTTCATAAATTCGGGGATAAACCCCAAGTTTGTTTTCTGCATAAATATAATTAGGAATTTCATTTTCAATATTTTCAATATCTTTTTGAGAAAGTTGGGCAAAACCTGCCGAATCTTTGGTCAAACCTTTACTTGTCATATATCTTACGATTACACAACGAAAAGGATAACCATTGGCAGTCTTGCTATAGTATGCCTTACAACTGTGAGCGTCCCACAAGGGAATTAATTCCTCTTCACAAAGAAACAAACCCGTATAATTTCCATTCTCTTTGGTTTTATCTTTAAAATTATGTTCATACTTATTTCCATTAACAGTGTATTGTTCTATTTCAGTAGCATTATATTCAGTAACATCATAAAATTTTTGAACACAATGATATACATAGAAAACAGGAAGAATGGATATAAGAATAACGCACCCCAACAAAACAAATTTAAGTACCCTCTTTTTCGTTTTCCATATTAAAAACAGTAGCGCTGTAAACGACATTATGCCAAAATAAAGATAACCGTTAAATGATTTTAGAGCAAATAAAGCAATGATTAGAAACAGAATAAGCAGAAATAATAAAGATTTTTTCAGCCATAAAATATTTCCATAAACCATAAAATAGAAAATGAGCCAAATGACGAAAGCCATTTGATATGAAAAAGGAATGTGGTTAATCCACGTAACCTGCCTGAAATCTGAGAAAAAAACTGTGTCCACAAACCACAATTTTAATAAAGCGGCTCCGGCGGCAACGGTTACCGTCAAAATATAAATGCCAAGCAACCGGCGTGTGTTTTGTTGAGAAATTGGAGCGGAAGACCCCAATACAAAAGCAAAAATAAACCAATATAAACTTTTGTTAAACTCTTGTATTCCCAATAAAAAATTATGCGTAAAAAAAAGTCCAATCAAATAGATTACGGGGATACTCATCAACAGCATAGCGTTTTTGTTGTGTATAAGTCTGTTCCATTTTGTTTTATAATCACCGGTAAGAATCCAAACGATGAGTAATGCCACAGAAGTGCAACTTATTAAAGCAATGGAAGTAGGCAATGCCACTAAGAGAGCGCCCAACGATAAAAGGTACAGATTTTCCTTCCAGTTGGTTATTAATAAATTACAACATTTTTTAAACATTACGGAAAATTTATATCAATAGCGTAAAAAAGTGTTAATTATTGTACAGATTTTTTAAATCATACAACGCTTTGATATACTGTATTTCGTGAATAATTTTTTGCGCTTTGGCAGCGTGTTCCATATTGAGGTCGCGCATTAAATCGGTAATACTCATAGTGCCGTTTTCGGTTTTGGCTTCAGATGCTTTGTAAATGCTTGCTCGCATACGAATAATTTCGTCATCGGAAGATAAAATCTTTCTATATTGCTCTGCTATTGCATTTTGTTGTTTTATTTGAATAGATTGATTTAATAAAAACACCTTTCTGTTGATTTCTATGTTGTTGATATTATTCTCAATTATTCTCTTTTCATTTTTCAGGGTGTAAAGATTTCCGAAACCCCAATTTAATTGTACCCCGCCAATGGCGTAAAGTTTTCCATCAGTGTCGAACATATTTAATCCGGGTCGGGCGAGGCCGCCTTGCGCAAAAAATCCTATTTTGGGCATATTCTTAGTTAAAATCTGCGTATTTTGGATTTTTAATGCTGCAATGGAAGCGTCAAAAAGTTGCAATTCCAATCGGTAATTATTATTAGGAACGGTAATCATTTCCGGTTTTTGCAAAAGAATGTCCGGCGCCAAATCTTCGCCCATAAAAGCGCTCAGCATTGCCACAAAAGCCTCTCGCATGGTAGCGAGTTGAATGAGATGTTGTTCTGCCGTAATCTGTTCTACTTTCACCGCATCAATATCCGATTCGTTGGCAAAGCCCAATTCGGCATAACTGATTACTTTATCAAGATTACGCTGCAACTCCTGCAAATTCACGTTGATTTGTTCTATTTGGCTGTCGTACAAAATAATTCCAAAAAAGAGATCATTCACACGCCCGCGCAAAGCATACATATCCACTTCATTTTGTTTGCGTTGCACATCTGTTGCGGCTTTGATTGTTTGCTTTGCGGAGCGGATTTGTCCCCCATCCCAAATGATTTGATTCATTTGCAGATAGGCTTGATACTGGTCTTTGGGAACATCCACACTTAAATTGATGGGCGGAGGAACCGATAAACTTGGTGCATCGCTTTGTAAAGAGGCTTTTCCGAAAAGTTGAAACTGTGGAATCCACGCGCGGGAAATGTTTTGCAGATTGTACTTCTCGCTCATATCAATCAACTCCAACTGCTGAATGAGTGGGTAATTTTTTTCGGTTTTTTCGTAACATTCCGACAAGGTTAAAGGCTGAGCCAATCCCATAAAAGGCAGAAAGCAGAAGGCAGAAAGCAGAAGGTAAAATATTTTGGGTGGAGTCATTTTTTTTTAATTTTTTAGAAAAGCAAATAAACAAAAACCGCTAACACCCTATTTTTATTAGTCTATTAGCGATTTGTTTTGCGGTCCGGACGGGACTCGAACCCGCGACCCCGTGCGTGACAGGCACGTATTCTAACCAAACTGAACTACCG
>WRGQ01000081.1 GCA_009787115.1 Bacteroidota bacterium | reverse complement strand
ATTAGAATCCCAACCTCTGATAATTCCTAATCGTAAACCTACCGGATTAACTTTTTGACCCATACTTATTCAATATTATTTTCTAAATTTGTTTTTGTTTTATCTTCCAGAATAATGGTAACGTGATTGGAGCGTTTTCTGATGCGATTGGCGCGTCCTTGTGGCGCCGTACGCAATCTCTTCAATATACGCCCTCCGTCAACCCATATATATTTAATGTATAACTGAGCATCTTCAATACGCTGACCTTCATTTTTCACCTGCCAGTTAGCGATGGCAGATTTTAACAACTTTAACAGTTTTTCTGCGGATTCTCTACGACTGTATTTCAATACATTCATAGCATAGTCCACATCTTTTCCTCTTATTACATCTGCCATAATTCTCGTTTTGCGTGGCGATGTAGGGTTATCATTTAGTCGAGCCATATAAATATTTTTCTTGGCTTCTTTTCGTGCATCTGCCGCTAATCTTTTTCTTGCTCCCATTTTATTATTTAATTTATTTTTTTTAACAACCTGATTTTCACTCCAATTCTTTTATTCTTTACAAACAATAACTTTCTCACAATTGGGGCGGCAAAAATAGATTTTTTTTTATACAACAGATATTATCTTAAAAAAAAATTAAGAGAAAAATTTTATCTCCTCTTTTTTTATGTAATGATAAATCATTTCTCTATCAATATCTATTTTATTATCAAAATCATACAACAATTTTGGGGCTTCAGTACCTTCCTCCCATTTCACATTACCAACTAAAACAAAAGCCTCATCCCACATATCGGCGTCTAAAAATTTTTGCAACGTTTTTTTCCCCCCTTCAATAATCACCGATTGAATAGTTTGTGCGTACAGTTCATCTAAAATCTCTTTAATATTACTTTTAAGATATGTAAACGCATCATTAATGACTGCGGGCTTGCGTTCATCGCACCATACAAAGCGTTTCGGCTGGTTGGTGCCATACAACCGATTGGTTAATTTCGGGTTGTCGTTTATCAGCGTATTATAGCCCACCAAAATTGCCTGTTCTTCGTTTCGGAGTTTGTGTGTCCAAACCCGCAAGGCTTCGTTCGTAATCCAACAGGGCGCAACATTCGTATCATCACGCAAAACATCTATAAACCCGTTTTTGGTTTGTGCCCATTTGAGGATAATCCAAGGTCGTTTTTTTGTATGAAAGGTGATAAACCTTTTGTTTAATTGCAGACATTCGTCATATAACACATTTTCAACTACTTCAATACCAGCATCTCGCAGCATCTGAATCCCTTTTCCATTTACTTTTTCATTAGGGTCTCTTATTCCTGTCACTACTTTTGGAATCTGTTTTTCAATAATCAAAGAAGCGCACGGAGGTGTTTTCCCATAATGAGAACAGGGTTCTAAATTAACATAAAGCGTTGATTGTTTCAGTAATTCCGGATTTAAAACGGCGTGAATAGCATTGACTTCAGCGTGGGGAGCGCCGTATTGTTGGTGAAATCCTTCGCCGATAATACGATTATTATGAACAATCACTGCACCAACTAACGGATTGGGTTGTACTTTCCCCAACCCCAATGCTGCTAATTGCAGCGCACGAGACATCCACAATTCATCAATAATCATTTTTTCAAATAATAAGACAACGGCTGAAGTTGCCGGAGATATTGTACAAACTGTACAGTATAAATCTCATCTTTATTCCCGTTAATAATAGCATAATAACGGTCCAGACTAATATCATCATAGTCTGTTTCAATCAACTGGTCATCTTCATAAAGATCTCCTTTTTCAACGATATAATACAGGCACAATGTGGTTGTTTTATTATCAACATCGGTAACAGAAATCGTTTTAGTAAATTGAGAATGCACAATTGAATCTTTCTTATGTTGCGTCATATCTTGAAGAAATTGTTCATAATATCTCTCCCGAAATTCAGATAACATGTTAACTAACAATGTTGTATCATAATTACGAATCTCATTTTTATAAGAATCCAATAAAGTGAATGTTCTCGTACCGGATTTGTTCACGTAGAACGAATTTTCAGGGTTTTCAACATCAATAAATGAAGCGTTTTGAATTTGCGTAAGTTTTGTAGTA
This sequence comes from Bacteroidota bacterium, assembly GCA_009787115.1. GTDB lineage: Bacteria > Bacteroidota > Bacteroidia > Bacteroidales > WCHB1-69 > WRNX01. Next base: position 5,617 of record WRGQ01000081.1, on the reverse strand, counting down.
AAAACAAGTGGCGAGTACCAATCAATAGGTTTGGGAGAGAATTGAGGGGTCACAAATCCTCTAAAACCGGGTTTATAAATAATATAAGGTTCCGCCATTCCTTCCAAAGAGGCAAAAGATCCCATATTGTTTTGTGTCGCATCCCCTAAAAAATAGGTTTTTGATAATCTTTCTTTTACAAAAAAAGGATGTCCAAACAGTGTAAATAGAGGTTGGATTTCATAGATTTCCACTTTCGTAGAACTTACCGCAAGCAGTCCTATTATACTGTTTTGAGCATTTTTTGCTAAAGGTTGCGCCACCCGAATGGCGTTCATTGTCATTAGCAGATCCTTTATCTTATACATAGCAGCAGGCTTCTCATTATCTACCATCCACCCTCCTGATGTTTTAGTTAATAATACTCTCGCTCCCGTCATATCTGCCATAAAAATCTTTGTAACAGTGGCAGTGTCTTTAATCGCAAAAACAGTTGATAATTTATTATAACTCATAGATGTATTCAAATAACCTCTTTTATAAACAATCACAAGAATAGAGATAATTGCCAAAAGGGAAGCCAATACTAAATATACTTTTTGTCTTTTCATTAATGCAAAATTTAATGGGCGGCAAATGTACATCATTTTTGCTTATTTTGCCGAAAAAATTTTTATGAACTACAATCATTCTAAAATTGAACCCCTCTTTACGTTTTATTTAGAAAATGGTTTTAATCATTCTTTGCAGAAAATTGCCGATACTATTAAGATTACTAAAAAAACATTGTTTAACAGATATTTTTCTAAAATAAATCTGGAATTATGTGTCGTGGATTATTGGGAAATAAAATCAAATGAGCGCATTAAGCAACGTATGGAATTTACTAATAATGCCGTAGAAAAATTAATAATGTTTTTATTTGAATTACAATATTGTAAAAATAATGAGTCCTTTCTTTTTCAAAAGAAAAAAGAATTTTTCTTAGAAAAATTTATACAAAACAGTCCTCATATCACCTTGTTAGAATCTATATTTAAAATGGGTATAAAAGAAGAACTTTTCAGGTTTGATTCCGATACTAAAGTGTTTGCCTATTTCTTTCTATTCAACACACTATTTTTATTATTAAGCGATAACTTAATTTATACCGAATTTATCTCTTTTCTTTTTGACCCTATCCTTACCGAAAAAGGTAAAGCGGTTTTCAAAGATATTGATATTGAACAAATTTTTAAGAAAAATTGAAACTTACTTTACCGCAATGGTTTCAATTTCAACCAAGACGTTAAGCGGTAGCGTTTTCACTGCAAATGCAGCACGGGCAGGCGGATTTACCGCATAATATTTGCCGTAAATCTCATTCATTGCTTTGAAGTTAGCCATATCGCTCAACAAGCAGGTGGATTTTACCACTTGTTCAAATCCATATCCGGCTTCACTTAAAATAGCACCGATATTTTTCATTACCTGCTCGGTTTGTGCTTCAATACCTTCCGGAATCTGACCATCTTCGGGATTAACAGGTATCTGTCCTGAAATAAACAACATCCCATTTACTTCAATCGCTTGGCTATAAGGACCAATGGCTTTGGGGGCGCGTTCGGTTTGGATAATTTTTTTCATCATAATTAGTTTAAGGTTTAAAATTAGTGTTCTCTGTGTTTCTGTGCTAAAAAAGTCCCCTACCCTTCCAAAATCTCTAAAATCTTAATCGCGCAATCGGAAATTACGGAGCCGGGACCAAAGATGGCAGCAGCGCCTGCTTTATACAGATAATCGTAGTCTTGCGGAGGTATTACGCCACCTACCACAACCAGAATATCTTCACGCCCCAACTTTTTAAGTTCTTCAATAACTTGTGGCACTAATGTTTTATGACCTGCGGCAAGGGAAGATACGCCCAGCACATGCACATCGTTTTCTACTGCCTGTTTGGCAGCCTCTGCGGGAGTTTGAAACAGCGGTCCCATATCCACATCAAAGCCAATGTCGGCATAGCCGGTAGAAACTACTTTGGCGCCGCGGTCGTGCCCGTCCTGTCCCATTTTGGCAACCATAATACGGGGACGTCGCCCCTCTTTTTTGGCAAACTCATCTGCCATCATGCACGCTTTCTTAAAGTTTGCATTCTCTTTTTGTTCTGAACTGTACACGCCTGTAATTAAATTGATTTTTGCTTTGTAACGACCAAATATTTTTTCTAATGCTAATGAAATCTCTCCTAAAGATGCGCGTTTTCTTGCTGCATCTACTGCCAATTCCAGCAGATTTCCCGTACCTGTTAATGCACATTGGGTAAGTGCTTCCAATGCTGCCTGTACTTCTGCTTCATTACGATTAGCGCGAAGTTCCGCCAAACGTTTCAACTGTGCTTCGCGCACGGCGGTGTTATCCACTTCCAGCGTTTCAATCGGATCTTCTTTATCTAAACGATATTTATTAACGCCCACAATAGATTCCATTCCGGAGTCAATACGTGCCTGTTTTCGGGCAGCCGCTTCTTCAATGCGCATTTTGGGGATGCCTGTTTCTATCGCTTTTGCCATACCGCCCAAAGATTCAATCTCTTCAATATGTTTCCACGCACGTTCGGCAATTAGGTGGGTAAGCGTTTCTACGTAGTAAGAGCCTGCCCACGGATCTACTTCGCGGCACACTTGCGTTTCTTCCTGAATGTAGATTTGGGTATTTCTTGCTATACGCGCAGAGAAGTCGGTAGGGAGTGCAATTGCTTCGTCTAATGCGTTGGTATGCAACGATTGGGTATGTCCCAGCGCTGCACCCATCGCTTCGATGCAGGTTCTTGCCACGTTGTTGAACGGGTCTTGCTCGGTGAGCGACCAGCCCGAAGTTTGACAATGTGTTCGCAATGCTAACGATTTAGGATTTTTTGGATTAAACTGTTTCACAATTTTAGCCCACAGCATACGTGCGGCGCGCATTTTGGCAATCTCCATAAAGTGGTTCATTCCGATTGCCCAGAAAAAGGACAAGCGGGGTGCAAAATCATCAATATTCATACCGGCATTAACCCCTGCACGCAAGTACTCTAAACCGTCTGCCAATGTATATGCCAACTCAATGTCGCAGGTAGCCCCTGCCTCTTGCATGTGATACCCTGAAATGGAAATGGAATTGAATTTGGGCATATTTTTAGCGGTAAACTCAAAAATATCCGCAATAATCTTCATAGAAGGAAGCGGCGGATAGATGTAAGTATTCCGCACCATAAACTCTTTCAAAATATCGTTTTGAATGGTGCCGGTCAATTTTTCCATAGGTACCCCCTGTTCTTCGGCAGCCAAAATATAGAATGCCAAAATGGGAAGCACAGCGCCGTTCATCGTCATGGACACACTCATCTGGTCTAATGGAATCTGGTCAAATAAGATTTTCATATCCAAAATAGAATCTACGGCAACGCCTGCTTTTCCTACATCGCCCACCACGCGCTCGTGGTCGGAGTCGTAGCCGCGATGTGTGGCTAAATCAAACGCAATAGAAAGTCCTTTCTGACCGGCTGCTAAATTTCTACGATAGAAGGCATTAGATTCTTCCGCAGTGGAAAAACCCGCATATTGGCGGATAGTCCAGGGTTTCTGCACATACATAGTAGAGTATGGACCTCGCAAATAAGGAGGCAGACCGGCGGCATAGTTCAAATGTTCCATACCGGCGAGATCTTCTTTGCCATACACCGGTTTCACAGGAATCTGTTCTGCCGTTAGCCAATGAGTATCAATGTTGTGTTCTTTAGCCCATTCTAAGAATGATAAATCGTTTTTTTTCAGATTTTTTGGGTTTACTTTACTAAAATCCGGACGCATATTTTTTTGGTTGAAATGAAGGGGCAAAAGTATATTTTTTTATTTGGTAAAAAACTTTTATATTTTCACAGTGTGATAGATAACTTTTAAAAAAAAATTAAACAAACAGGAGATAATATGATTATTTATGATAAACATTTGAAGGTGTTTTAATTGTAGAGTGAAATAAAAATAACTCTATCTTCGCGCCTTCTTAAAAATTATACTCAAATGAATAAATATACTGAATACAAAGGACTTAATCTATCAGAAATTGGAAAAGATATTAAGGAATACTGGGAAAAAAATGAAATTTTTGAAAAAAGTCTAACCTTGCGCGAAGGGAAACCGGAATATGTTTTTTACGAAGGACCTCCTTCTGCAAATGGAACGCCCGGTATTCACCACGTGATGGCACGCGCTATCAAAGACCTGTTTTGCCGCTACCAAACCCTTAAAGGAAAACACGTGGGGCGCAAAGGAGGCTGGGATACGCACGGTCTCCCCGTTGAACTCGGCGTGGAGAAATCGCTGGGAATTACCAAAGAGGATATCGGCACAAAAATCTCTGTGGAAGAGTACAACCAGGCTTGTCGCAACGAAGTGATGAAATATAAGGATTTATGGGACGATATTACTAAAAAAATGGGCTACTGGGTGGATTTGAATGACCCTTATATCACTTTTGATAATAAATATATTGAAAGTGTATGGTATTTATTATCGGAATTATACAAAAAAGGATTGTTGTACAAAGGGTACACCATTCAACCCTATTCGCCTGCTGCAGGAACAGGACTCAGTTCGCACGAACTAAACCTCCCCGGATGTTATAAAGATGTAAAAGATACTACTTGCACCGCTTTGTTTAAGGTTAAAGTAGAACAAACAAACTTGCAAAAGTGTCCGTGGGGATTTCCGGAAGGCGCACCCATTCCGGATAATGTTTATGTGATGGCTTGGACAACCACGCCTTGGACATTACCCTCAAATACCGCGTTGGCAGTTGGAAAAAGTATTGATTATGTATTAGTGAGAACTTTTAACCCCTATACAGGAAAAGAGATATCTGTTATTTTGGCAAAAGCCCTGCTCAATACCTATTTCCCTGAAAAAAATGCAGAACTCTCTTTTGATGCATACAAACCCGGCGATAAAAATATTCCGTTTTTGGTTTTCAAAGAAACAAAGGGTGAAAATTTAATAGGCATGGAATATGAGCAACTTATGCCTTACGTAAATCCGGAAAAAGGCGCGTTTCGCGTGATTGCCGGAGATTATGTTACTACCGGAGACGGCACAGGCATTGTGCATATTGCGCCCACTTTCGGCGCCGACGATAAACGTGTGGCTCAGGAGGCAGGCGTGCCGCCGTTAGTGGTGATTGACCGACAAGGAAACCGCCAACCGATGGTGGACAAAACCGGTAAATTCTACCTGATTGAAGATTTAGACGAAACTTTTGTGAAAGAATGTGTTAATGTTGAGTTATACAAAACCGTTGCCGGAAGGTATGTAAAACCCGATTATGAAAAAACGGAGGAAAAATATGCAGATACGTTAGACGTAGAATTGGCAATGTGGTTGAAACAACAGGGCAAAGCATTTAAAATTGAGAAATATACGCACAACTACCCCCATTGCTGGCGCACCGATAAACCGGTGTTGTACTATCCGTTGGATTCGTGGTTTATTAAAACTACCGACTATAAAAAACGGATGATGGAGTTGAACGATACGATTCTTTGGAAACCGGCAGCAACCGGTTCGGGACGGTTCGGAAACTGGCTCGAAAACTTGGTGGATTGGAACTTGTCGCGCTCTCGCTT
>WRGQ01000080.1 GCA_009787115.1 Bacteroidota bacterium | reverse complement strand
GAATTAACCATCGAATTAATATTTTATTACATTTGCCACGAATATTTTAACATATTAAATACTAACATTATGAAAAGATTTATCCTTATCTCTTTTGCCCTTTTGTGCCTTACCGTTTCCGCACAACAAGTCATTGACAACAAAGGCAATCGTAACCAATCCTATCCGGTAATTACGAAAAAAACACCGGAGATTGTAAATCTTATTAATAATGTATCGCAAAACAACATTGAAAACAGCATTCGCTATATGCAGCAATTTATTAGAGATTGCCAATCTCCGGAAGCATTAACCGTGCAGAACTGGTTGATTGAACATTTTGAATCTTATGGATATGATGATATTTCTATTCATTATTTTAATTATTTTGGGCAACAATTAGCCGCCGGTAATGTAGTGGTAGTGAAAAAAGGAACCGAATTTCCTGATGAGTATATTTTAATTACCTCGCATTATGACCACCCTGACGGTCCCGGCGCTGATGATAATGCTTCGGGAACATCGGGCGTGCTGGAATGTGCGCGGTTGCTTAAAGATTTTCCTGCCAAACGCTCTATTATGTTTGTGCCTTTCAATGCAGAAGAAAAGTGGATGGTGGGCAGTTTGCCCTTTGTGCAGAAATGTGCCTCCGAAAATATGAATATCATTGCCGTTTTAAATATGGATATGATTGGCTGGTTTCCGCCTGCAAATCCCAATACTATTATGGCTTCCGGATATTCTTATATCTCTAAAGCGTTGTTTGAATATTACCAACAAACGGCAAATGTTTATATTCCTTCCATTCCTACTATTCGTTTAAGTGCCGGCGACAGTTACGGCGGCGACCACATGCCGTTTAATATGTATGCATATCCGGCTTTGTATATTGGCGATATTGAATACCATAGCCAACATCCGTGTTATCATAAACCTTGCGACACTATTGGAGAATTTGGCGGCGTAAATCGTTTGGATTTGGCAAAAGCATTTGTGCAAGCCACCTTAGCCTCTGCTGCCGAGTTGGTAAATGCGTGGCTGCCCCCGCAAAATCTCAGCGCTTGCTCCGGAACAGATAAAATTACGGTGAGTTGGGACAAAAACAACGAATCAACTTCGTACAAGATATTTAGAAACAGTTCATTTTTGAAAGAAACCTCTGAAAATTTTTATATAGACACTAAGGTTGAGGTGGGTGAAAAATATGAATATTATGTAATTGCTGTGAATAACAGCGGACAGGAAACCGCACCTTCCAATACCGATGAAATTACTTTTGTTAAACCTTTGCAGTTACCTTATTCAAACAATTTTAGAGAAAATAAATATGGTTTTGAACAAAGCGATTGGGTGTTCCGAAATGAGAGCGGAGTAAGTTCACTCTCTAATACTTCCGGAAACGGAACTTTTACTGACAATTATTTATCTATAGCCGAATTGGATTGGTTTCCAATACCTGCCAATACCAAAAATATCTCTATCTGTTTTAAATGGACGGGAGATATTAGAGGTATCTGGAGTAGTGGACATAATGCAGGAATGTTTTTTGAAGTAACCACAGACCGAAAGACGTGGCATAAATTAGCCTACATTACGGGCAGTAATAGCTGGACAGAACATCAGATTACACTTAATCCTTACATTAACAGTAATTTTTTTCAGGCGCGGTTTCGATTGGAGAGTAGCGGTTCACAAGAATATTCTTATACAAAGTTGGGATGTATTACAGATGTAAAGATATTCTTTGAATCCAATCCAATAAATGTGAAAGAAAACTTACCCTACATTTCATCTTTCAACTTTACTCCAAATCCGGCAAGTACATATATAAATGTAGAGACCCGTCAGGAGGAGCCATACCATATTGCTATTTATGATATGACCGGCAAGGTAGTTTTTGCTCAGGACGGTTTTAGAGATGGAACGCTGAATATAGCCCATTTGAGCAAGGGTGCTTATTTACTTGTAGTCTCAAAGAAGCAGCACCGCGTGGCACGCAAATTGGTGATAGAATAGGGAGTAGAGTACGCAATCTCTTACCACGCATTCAACAACTCAAATATTTTTTTTCTCCGCTCTTTCTTTGAAGAAAACGAATACTCCTGTTTTTTTCAGATATTTCTTTGATTTTTCCTAATTAAATGTATGAATATACGAAAGTTGTGTGTAAATAAAATCATTCTTAACGGCAAATGTTCCGTAACTGTTTGTGAGATAATACAGATAATCACCCTCAATAATATTATTAAAAGAGAGGTTGATTCCGGCGGTACATCTAACCAAATCCCCGTAGGGTAATTTGTAGGATAATCCTAAACCCAACCGTAAATTACACCTGATTTTTAGATCCTGATATCCCACATCATCGTAATATGGTTTTACATGATACGAATTAGTTACAGTATCATAATCGTCCGGAGTTACAGGCAATCCCTTACTTGTACGATAACCATGTGAGCAAATTCCGAAATCCCTGCAAATCAACCAGTCATTAATTCCCTTGATCTTAATACCTGCTTCTGCTGTAAAAAAGAGGTCTTTACGCAAAGGATAATGAAATTCTAATTTTATGGGAAAAAGCATTTCATTTACAGACATTGTTATTAGAGATGTTTCATATTGGTTTACATATTCTGGTATATACTCATACTCAATGAGTAATTCATTCAGATAAATAGCATTCCTATAAGAGACTACTGTTCCGTAATTCATACCTAATGAAATACCAAAATATTTGGCAAAATGGTAAGAAAACTCAATGCCCATCTCCCATCAGGTAGTCCATTTACCTTTAAGCGCAGGGTCAGTCCCTGTAAGCGCAATGTATGAAGGTTTGTTAATACACTCCGCCTGTGATCCCCACATGAAATCCTTGATAGGGATAAAAAGAGACAGGTTTTTGCGCATGAGCGCTGAAAAAAAGCAATAGCACAATACTACTTGCTATTGGAAGACGATTCTTTTTATTCATATTAGATTTTTCGCCACATCCTCTAATCTCTTCATAATAGCATCGTCAATTATTCCTTTTTTCAAACTGTTTAAGATATCCTGATGTTCTTCGTGTAAGATATGGATGAAATGAGTTTCAAAATCTTTGATTTTATTTACGGGGACTTTCAACAGCAGTCCTTTTACGCCGCAGTACAGGATAGCAATCTGTTCTTCCACCGTCATAGGCGAGTATTGCGGTTGCTTCAAAATCTCTACATTTCTTTTTCCTTTTTCCAATACGTTTTTCGTGGCTTGGTCAAGGTCGGAGCCGAATTTAGCAAATGCTTCCAATTCACGGTATTGCGCTTGGTCGAGTTTGAGTGTACCGGCAACTTTTTTCATAGATTTAATTTGTGCATTTCCACCTACGCGTGACACAGAGATGCCCACATTGATAGCGGGGCGCACGCCGGCGTTAAACAGAGAGGTCTCCAAAAAAATCTGACCATCGGTAATAGAGATCACATTCGTAGGGATATATGCAGAGACATCGCCGGCTTGAGTTTCAATAATGGGTAATGCTGTTAGTGAGCCGCCACCTTTTACCAAATGCCTGATGTTTTCGGGAAGGTCGTTCATTGTAGATGCAATCTCGTCGGATTCGATAATTTTCGCAGCGCGTTCCAGTAGTCGGGAGTGGAGATAGAAAACATCTCCCGGGTAGGCTTCTCTCCCCGGCGGGCGACGCAACAGCAACGAAACTTCGCGATACGCTACGGCTTGTTTCGACAAATCGTCGTAGATAATCAATGCCGGTCGTCCCGTATCTCTAAAAAATTCGCCAATGGAAGCGCCGGCAAATGGTGCATAAAATTGCATAGCAGCAGGATCAGAAGCAGTTGCCGTAACGACCACAGTATAATCCATTGCTCCTTTTTCGGTGAGCGTTTTCACTGTACCCGCCACCGAAGAGCCCTTTTGCCCCACCGCTACATAGATACAATACACAGGCTCCCCTTTGTCGTAAAACTCTTTTTGATTCAGAATAGTATCAATGGCGATGGCAGTTTTTCCGGTTTGGCGGTCACCGATAATCAGCTCGCGCTGTCCGCGTCCAATGGGAATCATAGCGTCAATAGCCTTGATACCGGTTTGCAGCGGCTCTTTCACCGGTTGGCGGAAAATAACGCCCGGTGCTTTTCTTTCAAGGGGCATTTCATAGAGTTCTCCCTCAATATTTCCCTTGCCGTCCACAGGCTCGCCAATGGTATTGATAACGCGCCCCAGCAGCCCTTCCCCCACCTTGATAGATGCAATTTTACCGGTGCGTTTGCAAATATCGCCTTCATTCAAAGTTTTGGAATCGCCCAGCAATACTATGCCCACATTGTCTTCTTCCAAATTGAGCACAATGCCGGTGATGTTTCCTTCAGGCTGTTCAAAAACCACCAATTCGCCCAACAGCGCATTCATAAGTCCATAAACACGAGCGATGCCATCGCCCACGTGCAGGATAGTACCGGTTTCTTCCAACTCGGTTTTAGAGTTAAAATTATGTAACTGTTCGCGTAAAATTGCGGCAACTTCTAAGGGTTTAATTTCGGACATAAATTTAAGATTTTAAGGGCGCAAACTTAATAAAAAAATTATGTTATTTTGCGTCCCTTAGAAAAAAGAATGAAAAAAATCTGTTTGTACATCTTAAAACTTTTTCATTATAAGTTAGATATAGAAAATATTCCAAAGGAAAAAAAGTATGTTTTAGTGTTTGCGCCGCATACAAGTTGGACAGATTTTGCAATAGGAAAGATTGCCTTAACCGCAATGGGGATTAAAACTACATTTCTTATCAAAAAAGAACTGTTTATTTTTCCATTCGGCGCTTTTTTAAAATATATCGGAGGTTACCCCGTAGATAGAAAACACGCCAAACACTTAACAGACACCATCGCAGCATATATTAAAGAGAAAGATGAGATTGCTTTTTTAGTCGCACCGGAAGGCACGCGCAAAAGAGTGGAGACGTGGAAACGCGGCTTCTACTACATCGCTCAAAAAGCCGATGTCCCAATAGCATTAGGATATTTAGATTATCGGGATAGAAAAGGAGGAATCGGTCCCGTTTTTTACTCCACCGGAAATTATGAAACCGACTTACAGGAGATACAAAAATTCTACTACGGAATGAAAGGAAGAAAAAAGGGGAGATTCTTTTTGGAAGATTAGATGATTAGATGATTGTCACTTGTTACGAATAATTAACTTATAAGTTATGATAAAAAAAACAGCAATTATTACCGGAGGAGCCGGCAGTATGGGTAAAGAAATTACTAAAGCGGTGGCAAAGGCAGGTTTTACTACCATTATGGCAGACCTTCCGCGAAAGGAGGCTGAACAGGCGTGCTCGAAAATTAAAGAGGAAACTAACGGAGAGGTCGTGTTTTTCCCTGTAGATTTGGCTTCAGCCGATTCTATTTTCAGTTTTGTCGAAAAGGTTAAAAACGATTATGGACAAATTGACCTCTTAATTAACAATGCCGGCGCACTGTATCCCAAAAAGAAAGATGTGGAGGGCAAGTGGGATTATACCCTTATGGTGAATTACTTCGGTCATTATTTGCTGACGAACAAACTGTTATCATCATTTTGCGAAGGAGCGAGAATTGTTAATGTATGCTCGCTTACCTACCAGTATGGCAAAATTAAACCGCAACTTTTTGAGTGTGGTAGAAACTCGTGGGTGCAACAAATGTACAACTATTTTAACTCAAAATTAGCATTGCTCTATTTTACGTTGGATTTAACTGAACAATTAAAAGAGAAGCAGATTACCGCTAATTGCAGCGATCCGGGTATTGTGGGCACAAACATTATCGCTATGAATAATAAGACTTTTGATAAAATTTGCGATGTTTTTGCCCGCCCATTTATGAAATCTCCCAAAAAAGGCGCGCAAACCGCTATCTATTTAGCATTGAACGAAAGTGCAGGCAAAATTACGGGAGGATATTTTAAAAATGTAAAACAGGTTTCTATTTTACCACGTGTTTTACAAAGCAATGAAAGAGAGATACTCAGGCAACTCACAGCAGATTTATTACGCGAAAAAAATATTATGTTATGATCTACCCTCCCTATTTAAAAGCAGGAGATGCCATCGGCATCGTTGCTCCGGCAAGAAAAATTAATCGGGATGAATTGAAATTTGCAATTCACTGGTGGGAATCCAAAGGGTTTCGTATAGTGTTGGGAAAACATCTCTTTGCAGAATATTACCAATATGCAGGCACTGATGAAGAGCGTTTGGAAGATTTGCAAAATATGCTGGATAATAACGAAATTAAAGCTGTTTTTTGCGCACGCGGCGGTTACGGTACGTTGCGAATTGTTGATAAATTGGATTTTCTGAGTTTTAATTTGGACCCAAAATGGATTTGCGGTTTTAGCGATATCACTGTTTTGCACGCACACATAAATAAGATTTGCGAAGTTGCAACTATCCATTCCACTATGCCCATTGCTATGAATGGAAACACTATGGAAAATCTTGAAACACTGTATAAAATATTAACCGGAGAACAGCCGTTGTACGAATGGAATCCTCACCTCCTTAACAGAATGGGCGAATGTACCGGACAACTTGTCGGTGGCAACCTGTCGCTGCTGTATGCCCTTTCCGGCTCAGTGTCAGAAATAGATACCACTAATAAAATTCTCTTTATTGAAGATGTTGATGAATATTTGTATCATATTGACCGAATGATGTTACAATTAAAACGGGCAGGAAAACTTGCAAATTTGGCAGGCTTGCTGGTAGGAAGTTTTACAAAAATGAAAGACAATGAAATAGCCTTTGGCAAGACTTTTGAGCAAATCATTTATGAACATTGCGAAGCATATAAGTATCCCATTGCTTTTAATTTTTCCGCAGGACACGACGAACGAAATCTGACGCTGAAGTTTGGAGCAAAATATAACTTATCTGTGGAGAACACAAGAATTACATTGAAAGAGAACTAATTTTCTCCTTCCGTCACACCTGAGATTTAGTCATATATACTTTTTTTATCTGATAATCAATATATAAGAAAAAAATCATCACAAAAACTATTTTTATAGTTTAATAATTAAAATATTAGTTTATTTTTGCCGCGAAATGCGAAATGCGGTAAGCGGATTTTGAATTTTAAACCTTAAACCTTAAATTTTGAACCTTAAATTTAAAAAAATATGAAAGAATTAACCAAATTAGAAGAAGAAATTATGCAAGTAATGTGGAAAATCGGGAAGGGTTTTGCCAACGAGATTATGGCAGCCATTCCGGAGCCCAAGCCTGCATACAACACGGTACTAACCATTGTGCGTATCTTAGAGAAAAAAGGATTTGTGGGCTATGATGCCTACGGCAAAGCGCACCAATATTACCCGCTCATTTCTAAAGAAGATTACTCCAAACAAATTTTAACCGGCGTAGTGAAAAACTACTTTAACAACTCGTTCCGCAATTTGGTGTCTGCTTTTGCCGATGGGAAAAACTTAACATTAAAAGATTTAGAAGAGTTAAAGAACATAATAAATGAATAATTATGGAAAGATATTTTTTAATTGCAACCATTTCAAGCATCGTTTTTTATGCTGTATATTATCTCTTTCTGCGCAAAGAGTCGTTTCACTCGTTCAACAGGTTTTATCTATTGGGTGCGCTGGCGTTTTCGTTGGTTATTCCGTT
>WRGQ01000079.1 GCA_009787115.1 Bacteroidota bacterium | reverse complement strand
ATGTGCTTTTCACTCAAAATATCATCAATTTTGAAGCAGATGACACTGACTCTCCGGAAATTTTAACCCGCAGAGATGCCTGCCTGCAAGGACATCTACAAATTCTTCGTGCGGTGAATAATGCGGGCTAAGTTTATCAATCCGATACGTGCAGTAATAAAAAAATAGATTTTGAAACAAATATTATCGCTTCTAAAAAAGCAAAAAAAATATAAAACCATTTTTTTCCTCTATAAATTTTTGAAAAACATTTTTATCCGTTTGTGTATAATTAGAGAATTTTATGTTTATTTGCGGTTCATCATTCCATATTAAATGGAATAACGAAAAAAGAAATTATAGAACATTGGTAAAAATTAAATGACAATCAATTAAAAACAATAACATTATGAAAAAATTTGATCCGGCGAGCGCCATTCAGGATTTGCGTCAGTTCGGCGAGTTTGGAGATGTAAATCCCTCCGTTACCGATTCTGCTACCTACACTTTTTTAGAAGCAAGAACAATGACCGACACGTTTCACGGTGAAACGGAAGGGTGCTACCTCTACTCACGCCACTGGAACCCAAGCAACAAATATTTAGCCGATGCCTTAGCAGCCATGGAAAACACCGAAGCCGCGTGGGTCACCGCTTCGGGAATGGCGGCAATTACCTGCGTGTTTCTGCAAATGTGCAACTCCGGAGACCACATCGTGTCGAGTATGACCACCTACGGCGGAACGTTTGCTTTCCTTGAAAATTACCTCAAAAAATTTAATATTGAGGTTACTTTTGTCAATGTATCCAATTTAGATTCCGTAGAAAAGGCGATGCGCCCCAATACAAAACTGATCTATACGGAAACAATGACCAATCCGCTGCTTCAAATTTCCAATCTGCCCGAACTGGCTAAGATTGCTCACGCTCACAACGCTAAGTTAGTGTGCGACAATACTTTTACCCCGCTCATAGTTACCCCGCACAATCACGGCGTTGATGTGGTGGTTTACAGTATGACCAAGTTTATTAACGGCAAAAACGACTGTGTAGCCGGCGCTATCTGCTCTACTGCAGAGTTTATTAACAGTTTGGCAGATGTGAACTGTGGAACTGCTATGTTGCTCGGTCCTGTGTTAGACCCCAAATTGTCTTCTTCTATTTTGAAAAATTTACATACTTTACATATCAGAATGATACAGCACGGCAAAAACGCTATGTATCTGGCAGAACGCTTTAAAGAGTTGGGTATCAAATTTAATTATCCCGGATTGCCCGAACACCCCGACCACGAATTGTTGAAATCTATAATGAACAAAGAATACGGTTTCGGCGGAATGATTGCTATTGATATGAGTACGGCAGAAAAAGCCAACGCCATTATGGAAAAAATGCAAGATGCCGATGTAGGTTATCTGGCAGTAAGTTTGGGATATTTCAAAACCCTGTTCAGTAATTCCGGTAAATCCACCTCTTCGGAGATACCCGAAGATATTCAACACGAAATGGGTATGTCGGAAGGACTTATCCGTTTTTCGGTAGGTTTGGATATGGATATTGAACGGACATTTCAAAAGATTAAGGCTTGTATTCAAAGTAGTTAAAAGATTAAAGTTTCAAAATACAATGAAAAAACTAATTCTAATTTTTATATCACTTTTCTTCATTATTTCGGCGTGTACAAAAACAGATTTGCGGGTGCAGGGTTTTGTAAACAACAGTAAAGGATCACCTATTGAAAATGTTTTTATTTCAATTCAAAAATCTAAAAAAATATTAGAAACACAAACCGATAAAACCGGTTATTACAGATTTGAAAATCTGCCTTCGGGAAGTTGGGAGTTTACGGTAAGCAAAGAAGGTTACGAAACCCAAACTGAAACATTTTCTTTCAGTGCCGGAAGTGGTGGAAATATTTATACTAAAAATTTTGAACTCAAACAAAAAAAATACTAAACTCACTAATCACTACTATGCTCTATCCTTTAAAATTCTTGCCCATTCTGAAAGAACGTATTTGGGGTGGCAATGCCCTCGCCGAACAGTATCATAAAACCGAAGATACAAAAACTAAATTCGGAGAAAGTTGGGAAATCTCCGACTTGGACGAAAATATTTCAGTAGTTTCCAATGGTTTTCTGATAGAAAACGACTTGCGCGATCTGATAGAAACCTATATGGGCGAGTTGGTCGGCGATAGTGTATTTGAAAAAAGCGGGCTGGGTTTCCCCTTGCTGATTAAAATCATTGATGCCCACGAAGACCTTTCTGTGCAAGTGCATCCCGACGACAATCTGGCTCAGCAAAGGTATGAACAAAACGGGAAGACCGAAATGTGGTACGTGCTTCACGCCGACGAAAACGCCGGTATCTATGCAAGCTTTAACAAACCCCTTGAAAAACAGGATTATATTGAGGCTGTACAAAAAAAACAGATTGCCTCGCTACTTCGCTTTTATCCGGTAAAAAAGGGCGACCTCTTTTTTATTCCTGCCGGAACCGTACACGCTTTGGGAAAAGGCGTCCGTGTAGCCGAAATTCAACAACCTTCCGACATTACCTACCGTATTTACGACTGGAACAGAACGGACGATACCGGATTGCCAAGAGAACTACACATTGCAGAAGCATTAGACGCTATCCATTTTAATGAAAATGAAGATTATAAAATTGAATACGAAGAGAAATTTAACACCACCTCAAATCTGTTCCGTTCAGAATATTTCAATATAAACGCCATATATTTCGACCAACCACTTCAAAAAAACTATTCCAATATTGATTCATTTGTGATTTATCTATGTGTGGAAGGAGAAGTGCATCTGTTTGGCGATGATTTCCACGAAGTGTTGTATGCAGGAGAAACGGCACTGATACCGGCTTCCATACAGGAAATTAATTTAGTACCTAATGCGGTAACCCGTCTGCTGGAGATCTACTTGTGACAAGAAAGTTAAAAAAATCACATCCCCCCTTGACAAACGGGTTTTGAATGTGTATATTTGCACCCTCAAATCTTCAATAACAAACATCACTAAATAAACACTTTAACTATGGCACACTACTTAGACCCCAAAAATGATTATGCTTTCAAACGTGTTTTCGGCGAACACAAACACCTTTGTATGAGTTTAATTAACAGTCTGTTACCGCTCGAAAACCCTGTCGTTGATATTGAGTATCAAACCGGCGAGTTGATACCGGAACTTCCCGACCTGCGTAACTCTATTGTAGATGTGCGTTGTACGGATACCAACGGACGGCAGTTTATTGTTGAAATGCAAATGTACTGGACGGAAAGTTTCAAAAGTCGCGTGTTGCTTAATGCTTCAAAGGCATACATCAAACAGTTGGATAAAACTGAAGAGTTTAAACTACTTCAACCTGTTTATGCGCTGAATTTTGTAAATGACATATTTGAAAAATCGCCCGAAAAGGCAAATGAATATTATCATCATTATAAAATAGTAAATATAAAAGATACTGAAAAACAGATTGAAGGTTTGGAATTTATTTTTATTGAATTGCCCAAATTTAAACCTCAAAATCGCGCCGAACAGAAATTATATGACTTGTGGCTGCGTTTTCTTACAGAAATTAATGGTAGAACAGAAGTAGTTCCGCAAGAATTAATTGAAAATGAACTGATTCGCGAAGCGCTTGCTTATATGGAAATTTCTGCTTACACAAAAGGACAATTAGAAGTTTACGACAAATACAGAGACGTAATTATGACCGAACGAAGTTTTATAAGCGATGCTTTTGAAGAAGGCGAGGCAAAAGGAATGAAAAAAGGAATGAGAAGGGGAATGGAAAAGGGAATGAAAAAGGGAATAGAAGAAGGAATAAAAAAGGGTGAAACAGAAACTTTAGAGCGTATAGTAGTAGAGAGTAAACGTAACAACTTATCCATTGAACAAATTGAATTGTTTACCAAACTCACTAAAACACAAATTATTGAAATCTTAAAGCGACAAGAAGAAAACCATCTGCTTGCGTAACAGTTTCGCAAAAAAAAATTTACAATAAATTATCTTCGTAATCAATTTATCTATTATATTTGCCACGTTCTTAAAAATATCTATTAACCAATAAATTATTATATTATGAAAAAAAATTACGATTTAAAAATTTTTGCCCTATTATTGATGATGATATTGGGCATTTCTAACGCTTTGTTCGCTCAAATTAGTTTACCCTTCCAATCTGATTTTTCAGGAGTTGGTGGCAGCTCGCAAAGTTCATCTGCCTCAATGCCGGCAATTACTGCAGCAACTATGCCTGAAGGATTTCTGTTTACAGGCAGTGAGAAAATTTATGAGGGTGGACAAAAACTAAAGTTTGGTACAGCCAGTCTCACGGGCACCTTACCTACTGATGTTATTAATACAAATGGCGCATCTACTATTGAAGTAAAGTTTAATGCTATTGCGTGGCCACAAGGTTCAACAGCCAGACCCGCATTAATTGAATTACACTATGGCGAACAAGTTACGGAAATTCTTATTGACGGTAGAGTAGGATGGCCCTTAGAAAATTCTGAATTGATAGAATTTACCTGTCAATTTACGGCAATTTCTACACCCACTTCTTTGTTTTTTAAAACAACAGCCAACACATCTACCAATGAAAGTCGTATTTTCTTAGATAATGTACGCATTATTGATGCCGGATCTTCATCACAGGTTTCAAACCCAACCTTTACCCCTGCCGGCGGTGTCTATAATACGCCTCAAAACGTAACGATTAATTGTGCTACCGAAGGCGCAACCATCCATTATACAACAGATGGCTCTACACCAACAACATCCTCTGCAATTTTTTCTGCACCGATTGTAGTATCAACTACAACAACCATTAAAGCATTAGCAGTAAAGAATGGGATGGATCCAAGTTCCGTTACATCCGCCACTTATACTTTTCCACAAACGATAAACACATTGGCTGCGCTCCGTGCGTTAGCGCCACCTTATAATAATGGATCAAACCCCGGTACTGATATTTATATCTACACAGGACAGGCTGTAATTACCCAGAAAAAAATAAGTACTGCAACAAATAAAGCCGTTACAATCTATATTCAAGACGAAACTGCTGCTATAATGATCTATGACCAAGCCAAAAATTTACAAGAAGATTTAGTAATTGGTGATAAAATTTCAAATGTTACAGGTACACTTACCAATTATTATGGTATGATAGAAATTATTCCTGCAGAACCGTGCACCCTTATAAACGTGGGGCAACAAATAGAAACTACTGTTATTACTGCCGCTCAATTAGATGGCAATTACAATAACCCAATTCAAGCAAAGGTGGTTACATTAAAAGATGTAATGTACGTACAAACAGGAGCATTTGAAAAAGATAAGTATTACGATTTAAAAGAGAATAACATAGTTTACGACTCTGTGGTTTATATTGAGAGTCTTTTTGATACCGATTATATTGGAGATGCAATACCTGCAATAGTTGTAAAAATTGATGGCGTAGTAAATTTTAAAGGTAGTAAAGATATACAAACAAGTAACCGCATTGTGCCTTTGGATAAAAGCAATCATATAATTAAACCCGAACAAGGCATTAACGATATTAATAAATCTGTAATAAAATTAACACCAAATCCTGCTAACAGTTTTGTAAATATTATTACCGGTTCGCCAATGAAATTGGAGATTTACAGTTTGATTGGAAAACTTATCACTACCGAATATTTATACGAAGGCTCGAATATAATATCCGTATCCGGATATCCCGCAGGATTATATCTCATAAAATTGAAGGATACGAATACGGGACAAACGTTTGTACAAAAATTAGTTGTGAAATAATATACATTCGGCAGGGGCTATCAGCCCCTGCAATTTTTTGATATTGTGAATCCCGTTATCACTATTCTCGGTCCAACTGCCACCGGAAAAACCCGTATTGCTGCGCTTTTGGCAAAACATCTCGGCGCAGAAATCGTCAGCGCAGACTCTCGCCAAATCTATAAGAGAATGGATATAGGTACCGGCAAAGATTTGAAAGATTATACTATAGAGGGGGTATCCATTCCCTATCATCTCATAGATATTGAAGAACCCGGAAAGGTAAATACAGTGTTCAATTATCAAAAATTAGCGCAACAGGCAATTTTGGATATTCAACAACGCAACAAACCCGTAATTCTGTGCGGCGGGAGCGGTATGTACATTGAAGCGCTGTTGCAAGGATACCAATCTACCCCCATTCCCTCCATCATTTTTGGCATAAAAGGAGATAGAGATGAAGTGCGCAGACGTATTACCGCACGGCTGAAAGAGCGGCTCGAAAACGGAATGGTTGACGAAGTGCAAAAACTCATGAATGAAGGAGTTGCTACCGAACAACTCTATAAATACGGATTGGAATACCGTTATGTAATGTTGTATTTAACCCAACAATTGGATTACAATATGATGTTTCAAAAACTGAATACCGCCATACATCAATTTTCAAAACGCCAAATGACATGGTTTCGGAAAATGGAACGCGCCGGATTTGTAATTCACTGGTTGGATTTGGCGTGGAACGAGGAGGAGAAGATGGATTATATTTTGTGTGCTGTGAGCGATGTGAAGTTTACAGGTGGGGTATAGCAATCCCCTTCAAAATTTGAAGGGGTGGATGGCAAAGCGAGACGGGGTAATTTATATGAATTATCCATTTCCCGCACGCCGGAAGGCGTGCAACAAGATGATAACCCCGAGTTTCACTCGGGGCAGGCAAGATAACACAAGAGCAACCCTGAACTCCGGAAGGAGTTCAACGGTATCCGTAGTTGAACTGCTACGCAGTTCAGAGTTCGCACGTTACATGCTTTACCCCGCGCTGCGCTAACGCTTGCACGGGGTTATTACCTTGTTTTTCACCTACGGTGAAAATGTGCCGACAGATAAACTAAACCTCTTGCCGGTGCACGTGTTTGCACCGGTGAGGGGCATGTATTTAGAATACGATTAGAAACAAATCCCTTTTTTTCTATTTTCGCCATTCAAATGAATTAGCATTATGTTTAAAACACCTATTCTTTTAATATTGTATAATCGGGTGGAAGAAACACACAATCTGTTTCAAATAATCAAAACAATTAAACCCGAAAAACTTTATGTTGCAGCGGACGGTGCCAATAGAAATATCCCTATTGATTATCAAATTTGTCTGAAAACACGCTCAATCATTATGCCCGAATGGAAGTGTGAAACTAAATATCTGTTTCACGATAAGCATCTTGGAAAATCAAAAAATGTGTATCAAGCCATCTCGTGGATGTTTGAACACGAAGAGGAAGGGATTATATTATTTGATGATACCTTACCTAATCTCGATTTTTTTCACTATTGCGAACAATTGCTGGAAAAATACCGCAATGTCCCTGAAATTATGCACATTGGCGCCAACTATTTGGAAAGAAAGAAAAAATATCTCAAAAACTCCTATCATTACACGGCATACTCGTTTATTTGGGGGTTTGCCACCTGGCGCAGGGCTTGGCAAGGATTTGGTTTAGAAATTAAAAAATCCCCTGA
>WRGQ01000078.1 GCA_009787115.1 Bacteroidota bacterium | reverse complement strand
GGGCAAGTAAGTTGTGAGATAAGTTGTGAAAATTTTACCGTAACCAATCATTACCCTGAAACAATTATTACTGAAATTCAAAATCTTATAGACGAAAACAAGTTGCTAAAAGCAAAAATCGCAGAAATGGGTAAGTAGTAAGCAATAGCGGGAGCGAAAATAATACATTATCAATGAATAACGAAGGAGTAGTTTACGGTCAGATAAAAGAAATTTTGACTTCTGCAAGAGCGAAAGCGTATTCTGCTGTCAATTTCGCTATGGTAGAAGCGTATTGGCTTATTGGGAAACAGATTGTTGAGGCGCAGGCAGGAAACGAGCGAGCCGAATACGGAACGCAATTACTCAAATATCTTTCGCAACAACTGACACAGGATTTCGGAAAAGGGTTTGATGAAAGTAATTTACGACTAATCAGGCAGTTTTATTTAGCATTTGAAATTCGTGACACACTGCGTCACGAATTGAGTTGGTCGCATTACAGAAAAATAATGAAAATACAAAATAATTCGGCTCGAGAATTTTACATTGACGAGTGCATAAAATCAAATTGGAGTACCCGCCAACTTGAAAGGCAAATCAATACGCATTTCTACGAAAGGTTATTGTCAAGCCAAAACAAGGAAGCCGTTGCTGCCGAAATACAGAAAACCGCAGCCCCTCTTCAACCCAGAGATTTTATCAAAAATCCTGTCGTTTTGGAATTTTTAGACCTCAAACCTTCGCCCGAACTTTATGAAAAGGATTTGGAAACGGCAATTATCACTCATTTGCAATCGTTTTTATTGGAAATGGGCAGAGGATTTTCGTTGGTTGCCAGACAAAAACGAATTTCGTTTGACGGTAGAGATTTTTATATTGATTTGGTTTTTTACCATTACATTTTAAAATGTTTTGTACTTATTGACTTTAAAATAGACGATTTAACGCATCAGGATTTAGGGCAAATGCAAATGTATGTAAATTATTATACCCGTGAAATGATGAATGACGGCGACAACCCGCCCATTGGCATTGTTCTTTGTGCCGATAAGAGCGAAGCAATTGTCCGTTACACACTTGCAGAAGACAATAAGCAGATTTTTGCTTCAAAATATATGTTATATTTGCCAACTGAACAAGAACTGAAAAATGAAATATATGCCGTTGTCAATAAATGATTTAATAGTAATATGTTCACCGGAATCGTAGAAAAAACAGGAAAAATTGTTCACATCGAACAGGATAAAACAAATTACCATTTCACTATTGAAGTGGATTTTGCAGACGAATTGAAAATTGACCAAAGTATGGCGCACGACGGCTGTTGCTTAACTGTTGTGAAGTTAGATAAGGAAAAACGTCAATACGTGGTAACCGCTATGGATGAAACTATGCTGAAAACCAACCTCAAAATGTGGCACGTGGGCTATGAGGTAAATTTGGAACGCAGCATGAAATTAGATGCACGTTTTGACGGACATATCGTACAGGGACACGTGGACCAAACCGCCGAATGCGAAAAAGTGATTGACGAAAACGGCAGTTGGCGCTACTATTTTACTTACGATACAGAAAAAAACAACTTCACCGTTCCCAAAGGCTCTATTTGTGTAAATGGCGTAAGCTTAACCGTAGTAGATTCCGAAAAAGGCAGATTTTCTGTGGCAATAATTCCCTATACCCAAGATGTTACAAATTTCCATAACTTTAAAAAAGGAACAATTGTAAATATTGAATTTGATGTTTTGGGTAAATATGTCCAAAAATTATTGGAAGAATATTTTGCCGCCACAAAATAAGAACCCGCACCCTTCGTTTTATTAAATTAATTTTATACTATGGGTATTTCTATGCAAGTTTTGGGGTTTATCCTCAGTTTATCGTTATTAGTTTTTGTACATGAGTTAGGGCATTATATGTTTGCCCGCATTTTTAAAACACGAGTAGAAAAGTTTTATCTGTTCTTCAATCCGGGATTTTCATTGATAAGAATGAAGAAGATAGATGGAAAACGTCGGTATAGTTTTTTATCTGCCAAGTCGCCTGAGGAGTGGGCAGCGCATAAAGATTCTACTGAATGGGGGGTAGGGTGGCTGCCCTTAGGAGGCTACTGCTCAATTGCAGGTATGGTGGACGAAACGAAGTCGGTAAAAGATTTGGAACAAGAACCGCAACCTTGGGAATTTCGTTCAAAACCGGCGTGGCAACGCTTCTTTATCATTTTTGGAGGTATTATGATGAATTTTATTATGGCTATTGTGGTTTACATCGCCATAATGTTTACATGGGGAAAACAATATATCCCGCTTGAAAATGCACACTATGGGCTTTGGTTTTCCGATGCTGCTCAATGTGCAGGATTTCAAAACGGCGATAAAATTGTTTCTGTTGATGGAAATGCCCCTTATACACTCATAGATTTTGTGAAACAGCTGTTATTAGACAACCCTAAGGATGTAGTAGTGTTGCGTAATAACGAGTTAGATACGCTACACTTGAAGGAAGATAATTGGAAAAGATTGCTGGGTGACCAATTTTGTAAATTAAATTTTCCTTTTGTAATTAATGAAGTGATGTCTGGATATCCGGCAGATATGGCAGGATTGATGACAGGAGATAGTTTGGTGGGAGTAAATGATTTGAAAACTTCACTCTATTCAGACTTTGAGGAGGAATTTAGAGATGCCAAAAACAAGGAGGTTACGTTACATTTTTATAGGGGAGACAGTTTACTTTCTTCCTCGTTAGTGATAACTGATGAAGGAAAAATTGGGGTTGTGGTGGTAGATCCTGTCAAGTATTTCAAAACAGTAACAGAACATTTCAGTTTTATTGAATCTATTCCGGAAGGTATGAAGGAAGGAGTAGATCAACTCTCTTTATATGTGCGTCAATTAAAACGTATTTTTACAAAAGAGGGCGCAACGAAAATGGGCGGGTTTATAACCATTGGAAGCATTTTTCCAAAAACATGGGATTGGGAGCGCTTTTGGAGTATGACCGCTTTTCTGTGTGTAATTTTGGCGTTTATGAACTTTTTGCCCATCCCTGCATTAGACGGCGGGTATATTTTGTTTATTCTTGTTGAGATGATTACACGACGAAAACCCAGTGACAAATTCATCGGATATGCGAACACAGTGGGTTTTATCATTCTCATTATCTTGTTGTTATATGCTAATGGGCTGGATGTGGTAAGGCTGTTCAGGTAATTGGCTTATTACCGCAGAATAGTTTAATCCCTATTTCTTTTTCACCAATTTTACAAGAAAATAAACCATTAGTATAGTAACTGTGGTTACCGCAAGGCTCATAAGTATAAGCGCCGGTGTTGTCATAATTAATTATATTTTAATCTTTTACAGATATATTTGCTTTTTTTCGTTTTTTGGCGACAATGATTACCATGATGCAACCTGTGCAAAAAATTACGATGAGAAATATTCTTGCGCAGGCAACATAAAACGAGTCGTTGATGAATTTTCCTTTGAAAAGAGGCGTCCCTGTTTCAATTTTGTCTCCTGCATTTACTAAAATTTCATAAGTATTTTTAGCAAGAAATTTTTTCACATATCCATATTCCCCTGCAACGCTTTCGGTTTCTGCCACCACATAGCGTTCTCCCTGATAAATTTCAATATCGTGAATATATCCATTTATTTCGCTGTAAAGTGTGTCGGCAAACCATTTTTCATTAACACCGCTTTTTCCTTTCATTCTGCCGATAATACTTTCATTATCCAATTTCCATCCTTTGAAACTCAATGACGACCAGTCATCGCCCACCGGTTTTATCAATGCGGATAGAAATATGATAATTAATAGGGTAGGGGTGATATAGAGGAGGATATATTTGAAGAAAACAGGTACTTTTATTTTAGCGGCGTGGGTAAACTCTTTCCATCCTTTGTGAATGCCGAAAACCCACGAGAAAAGCACGGCTTCGCACATAGCGAAAAAGAAGAGTGAGAAAGTTCCTGCCCAGTAGTCATATTCATCGAAAACGCCCTGTTGATAGAATAGTACGCAGGGTAATCCGCAACATAAAATCACCAATCCGAAAGTAAGCGCTGCGTTTTTTTTCTTGAAATGAAATTCATCTTGCAAAAAACTAACGAGTGGCGACCCCATAGCAAGCGAGGATGTAATGCCGGCAATAAACAACAATCCAAAAAATGAAACGCCGGCTAAAACTCCCAGCAAGGGTCCCCATTTTTGAAACAGGAATGGCATAGATTGAAACGCCATACCGAGCCCACCCTCCTGTGCAATAATTTGCTGAACAGTAGAGATTCCGAAGAAGCCAACGGTGATAGATAGCAATATCGTTCCGCCCAATACAATTTCTACAAATTCGTTTACAAATCCGGTGGTTAATGAACTTAAAGCGATGTCGTCTTTTCTTTTTAAATAGGAGGCGTAACAGTGCACGCAGCCCATACCGAGCGAAAGGGTAAAGAAGATTTGTCCGGCGGCGGCTAACCACACTTTGGGGTCTAACAGCGAATCGTATTGCGGTTGCCACAAAAAGTTTAAACCGGATATTCCCGATGCCACTGCGCCATCTACCCCCGCTTTGATAGTTAATCCTTTAATTGCCAAGAAAATTCCCAATAGCACTAATAGAGGAACGCCATATTTCGCAACTTTTTCAATGCCTTGTTGCAGCCCTCTGCTTAAAATCCAAACATTCAATGCCAAACATAAAAGAAAAGCCGCAATATTTTCGTAAGGAAGCCCTGAATGGGTAGAGTACATATTATGATACTCTGTAAAGAAGGCGGCAACTTCGCCCTGCGACATTCCTTTAAATGTTCCGATAACAGAGTGATACATATACGACAACGTCCAACTTTCCATGTAGCAGTAGTAGGCAGCCACAGCGATGCTGGAAAAGATACCGAAAATGCCTACAAAACGCCACACCGTTTTCTTGCCCATTCTTTCCATAATAAACGGGGTAGAGTGGTCGCCGTGCTGTCCGCCCCAGCGTCCCATTGTCCATTCAATGAACATAAGCGGCAGTCCTAAAATTACAAAACAGACCAAATAAGGAATAATAAAAGCGCCGCCACCGTTGCTGATAGCCTGCACCGGAAAGCGCAAAAAATTACCAAACCCAACGGCATTTCCAGCCATTGCGAGCACCAAACCGATACTGCTGCCCCACGATTCATTAACTTTTGACATAGTTTTTCTGTTTTTTTGAAATGATTTGCAAAAATATAAAATAATCGTGCTGGTCTAAAAAATAGCACCTCAAAAAAAGAATTAACCAACAAACATTCAAAAGAAAATCATTACCCTACTTTTCCCTCCAAACTGATTGACAGTAGTTTCTGCGCTTCCGCAGCAAACTCCATCGGAAGTTTATTGAGTACATCTTTGGCGTAACCATTTACAATCAGACTAATGGCAGATTCTTTATCAATGCCGCGCTGCTGGCAGTAAAAAAGTTGTTCGTCTGAGATTTTGGATGTAGTGGCTTCGTGTTCTAATACGGCATTTTTGTTGTGACAATCTATGTGAGGCCATGTGTGTGCGCCACATTTATCTCCCATAAGCAGCGAGTCGCATTGTGAGAAGTTGCGTGCGTTTTCGGCTTTTTTAGAAACGTGTACCAAACCTCGATAACTGTTTTGACTTTTCCCTGCGGAAATACCTTTAGAAACAATCAAACTGCGCGTATTTTTGCCCAAATGAATCATTTTAGTCCCGGTATCTGCCTGTTGAAAATTGTTTGTTAATGCTACAGAGTAAAACTCGCCGACCGAATTATCTCCTTGCAACACACAACTTGGATATTTCCAGGTAACGGCGGAGCCTGTTTCTACTTGTGTCCACGAAATTTTAGAATTTGCACCTTTGCAGATGCCGCGTTTGGTAACGAAGTTATAAATTCCGCCGTTACCGTTTTTATCTCCCGGATACCAGTTTTGTACGGTTGAGTATTTCACTTCGGCATCTTTTAGCGCTACAATTTCTACCACTGCGGCATGCAGTTGATTTTCATCGCGTTGCGGGGCAGTACACCCCTCCATGTAACTTACATACGCTCCTTCGTCTGCAATGAGCAAAGTGCGCTCAAACTGTCCGGTGCCGGCAGCATTAATTCTAAAGTAGGTAGAAAGTTCCATAGGACAGCGCACTCCCTTAGGAATGTAGCAAAAAGAGCCTTCGCTGAAAACTGCCGAATTAAGCGCGGCAAAAAAGTTATCGCCTACCGGAACAACAGAGCCTAGATATTGTTTTACCAATTCCGGACATTTGTGCACGGCTTCTCCGAAAGAGCAAAAAATTATGCCCTCTTTTTCCAATTGTTCTGAAAACGTAGTTTTAACTGAAACAGAGTCAATTACCGCATCTACAGCCACTTCCGATACATGTTGTTTGTCATCTAATGAAATTCCCAATTTATCAAATGTATCTACTAATGCAGTATTAATTTCTCCTTTTTCCGCATCAATATTTTTCTCTTTCGGAATAGCCAAATAGGTGATTTCCTGATAATTTGTTTTTTTATAGGTAAGATGTGCCCATTCGGGCTCAGTCATTGTTTGCCACTTTGCAAATGCTTTTAAGCGGAAATTGAGCAGCCATTCCGGCTCATTTTTTCGTTTGGAAATTAAACGAATAATATCTTCATTCAACCCTCTTGGAAACTCTTCCACATCAATATTGGAAACAAAACCGTATTGATATTCGGTATCGGTAATTTGGGATATGAGGTTGTTATTCATTACTTGTACGTCTCAATAATCGTGTGCAACATCTTTTCGGTTTTGGCGGCGCCTTCGCCCAAAATAAACCCGATTTGCTGTACCTGACGCAGGTTTTCTTCAATAACGTCGTTAATACGACTCATAATCTCTTCGGGGCGCTCCTCTTTGGAATGCAAGTTGCGCATAATAATTCCATACAATTGGTTGGGAATGAGTTGAAATAATGTGCAATTGGTAAGTTTACCGTTAATTTCAACATCTTTCACAAACTTATCTTCATCGTGTTGCATCAAATAATTGAGTTGCGATACCAGATTTGACGGGATTAATGTTTTGATGTCTGCGCCGATTAAGAACGGAATAACATCATGTACGTCAAGGGCATCTTCACCCAGAATATCTACAAATCCCTGATTGGAATCCACCACTTTCAGTTCAGGGTTGGTGATTACAATGCCTGTATTCAAGTTTCTAATAAAGATGGTGAATGCTGATCTCAGAGAATTAGCCTTAGCAGTGATAAGATTAGTTTCTTTTTCAAATTCTTTCAGTCGTTCTTTGGCTTTTTCGAGGTCTTCCGTATTTCTTCGCATATTAATCACAGCCTCTCTTGAGCCGAGTTGCGAGTTTGGCACACACATTTCAGGAATGGCAATACCTTTTGCCACTGCCGTTGCCAATCCACGACACGTTTCATAGCCGCAAGCGCCGCAATTTAGCTCAATCCCTTTTTTAGGCTCGGTAATTTTTTGCAAAATACGTTTCATTACAAGCACTTGCACATCATCACCATCTCCTAACGTGTATT
>WRGQ01000077.1 GCA_009787115.1 Bacteroidota bacterium | reverse complement strand
CGAATTGGCACACTCGTGGTTTGGAAATCTTATTACTTGTTCCACTTCGCAAAATATGTGGATTAACGAAGGTTTTGCCACTTATGGAGCATATCTATGCAAGGAAATTTTAGACCCTACGTTAGCCACTTATAAAAAGGATATTAAAAGTCTGCATTTCAGTGTCTTAAAAAGTGATGGCGGACATTATGCATTAGATAACGTTCCCACAAGTGCAACATACGGTTCAACAAGTTACGATAAAGGTGCGTTGGTTGCCTACACCCTGAGAAACTATATGGGCGATGAGAAGTTCTTTTCTTCTATTACTCAATTTCTTAATGAAAATCAATACGGAAATGTTAATTCCGAAGAGTTTCTACAAAAGTTATCTGTTATTTCCGGAATAGATTTGACCGGTTTCTTTTTAGGATGGGTAC
This sequence comes from Bacteroidota bacterium, assembly GCA_009787115.1. GTDB lineage: Bacteria > Bacteroidota > Bacteroidia > Bacteroidales > WCHB1-69 > WRNX01. Next base: position 6,988 of record WRGQ01000077.1, on the reverse strand, counting down.
ACCAACCCGGATTTCTAAATTTTAACATTGATTCTATTAAGCCGGTGGCAGGAAGTAACAATAAATATAAAGTTGCATTCAAACAAAAACTGTATCTTGCTCAAAATTTTGCAAATAGCAATTTGGTAGATGTTGAGTTTGTATCTGCTTCAGGAGAAAAATGTTTGATAGAAAAGATGAAATTTTCAGGAGAACATGAGATAGTTGAAGTCGAACTCCCCTTTGCCCCTGTTTTTTGGTCTATAGACCCAAACGGTAAAATGGGGGATGCTTGTTTTGATTATACGCAACAGATTTTTAAAACGGGATCTGTATCACTTTCAAGTGCAAATTTTAATATAGAAGTAGATGAAATTTCCGACACATCCATAATTAGGGTGGAACATAATCCTGTAGCGCCAACGCCCGCAAAAAATGATCATCCTAACATTGTTAAAATATCTGAAAAACATTTCTGGCGTGTCGGTTTTTTACAATATAATAATGTACAGGCAACTTACTCTTTTATATATGATAGTAAGTATGACGGAGGACTTCTGCAAGGTTATACAAAAGAAGATCTCATATTGTTATATAGAAAAGATGCTTCGCACGATTGGCAAATTATTCCGGCAACGGTAACAGCAACATCAACCGACCAGAAAACAGGAAAAGTTTCTGTAAATTCTATTTCGTCAGGAGAATATACATTAGGAATTGGAAAAGATTTGAATATTAAAGAATGGGAAAACAATATTAAGGTTTACCCAAATCCAACAACAGGAGAGCTACGAATTACGAATTACAAATTACGAATTACGAATGTTGAGATTTTTGATGTTTACGGTAGAAAAATATTATCGCATACCGCACACCGAACACCGAACACCGTTTTAGATATTTCGGATTTTTCGACAGGAATCTATTTTGTAAAAATAACAACAGAAAAAGGGATAATGAATAAAAAAATCATTAAATATTAAACATTAATCATTAAATTATGATTACACTCCCCTCCTACCCTTTCTCATTGAAAGATATTCAAGAACGTATTGAAGAAATTAAAAATCAACCGTTAGAAAATTTTTCATCAGAAAAAGCAGCGGCTTTATTTGCGTTACATTGTATAGATTTAACTACTTTGGAAGGCGCCGACAACACAAAAAAAATTGAACAATTGTGTAATAATGCGGTACAGTATCAAAGTGCGGCAGTGTGTGTGTATCCTGTTTTTGTAAGACAGGCGAAGGAGTTATTGAAAAACAGTGCAATAAAAGTTGCTTCGGTTGCCGGAGCATTTCCTGCAGGGCAATCCCCAATAGAAATTAAAGTGGCAGAAGTAGAATATGCTGTAGCACAGGGCGCTGACGAAATTGACATAGTAATTTCACGAGGTCTTTTTTTAGAAGAAAAATATGAAACCGTTTATAACGAAATTGTTACTCTAAAAAAAGCCTGTCAAAATGCACATTTAAAGGTAATTTTAGAAACTGGAGAACTCATTGAGCCGAATTTAATATACAAAGCATCTATTTTGGCAATGTATGCCGGCGCTGACTTTATCAAAACTTCTACGGGAAAAATTACAATTAACGCCACCCCTGATGCTTTTTTAGTAATGTTAGATGCTATTTTTCAGTTTTTTAATGATACAAAAAAGCAAATTGGCATAAAACCTGCGGGAGGAATCACCGATGTAGATACCACATTATTATATCTTAAATTATTATCAAAAACATTAAATATCAACTGGTTATCTTATTATTATTTTAGAATTGGAGCCAGCCGGTTAGCATCTCATCTGTACAATTTTATAGAAAAATAGAAAAAAATATATTTGACAAATTGTAAATCAAATAAATGTATATCTTTGCAGCCGTTTAAATATCAAAATATTGTTTAACTTATAAAATTTAAAAATCATGACAAAAGCTGAAATCGTTTCCGAAATTTCCAACAAAACAGGTCTTGAAAAACAAGCCGTTCAAACGATTGTTGAAACCTTTATGACCTCAGTAAAAGGGGCATTAGCAAAAAATGAAAACGTTTACTTAAGAGGCTTCGGTAGCTTCATCGTAAAACAAAGAGCTGAAAAAACTGCTCGTAACATCTCTAAACAAACTACCATTGTTATTCCTGCTCACAAAATTCCTTCTTTTAAACCTTGTAAGACTTTTGTAAACGCAGTCAAAAAAAATAAATAAACTATTAAAACTCAATTATTATGCCGAGTGGTAAAAAAAGAAAAAGACACAAGATGTCAACTCATAAGAGGAAAAAACGTCTAAGGAAAAATAGACACAAAAAGAAATAGTTTTTTTCTTTAACCCTATCATGAAAACTAAATATAGTGTTTTAAGCGCTCTATTTAGTTTTCTTTTTTTATAAAATGAATACTGAAGAAACCCAAACCATTTCAAAAGAATTAGTGATTACTTCTCGTGAAACAGAGGTACAGATTGCTTTATTGGAAGACAAGAAACTTGTAGAGATTCACCGTGAGAAGAAAATTGAAGAATGTACTGTGGGCGATATTTACTTCGCAAAAGTAAAAAGAATAAATCCGGGTTTGAACGCCGCATTTGTGAATATTGGAGATGACAAAGACGCTTTTCTCCATTATTTGGATTTAGGTTTTCACGCACGTTCTCTTAATGAATTTGTAAATCAAGTTATTAACAATAGAAAAAGAAGTATTGCCAATATCAAACTTGAATCCGAAGTGGAAAAAGCCGGAAAAATCGGCGATATCATTCAAGGAGGAGCATCCATATTAGTTCAAATAGCAAAAGAACCCATATCTACAAAAGGAGCAAGACTGACTTCCGAAATCTCTTTAGCCGGCAGATTTTTAGTGTTGGTTCCTTTTATGGACAAAATCAATATCTCACAAAAAATTAAAAATGGAGAAGAGCGAAACCGACTGAAAAATATTGTACAGTCTATTCGTCCGAAACGTTTTGGAATTATTGTCAGAACAGTTGCTCAAGGCAAAAACATAGATGAATTGTCCACCGATTTAGAATTGTTGGTTGAAAAATGGAAATCCATCATAACTAAATTACCCCAAGTAAAAGCGCCCACAAAAATCGCATCGGAAGACGATAAAATCACTTCTATTATCAGAGATGTGGTTGATGAATCTTTTGACGCCGTGCATGTGGATAATAAAGAACTTTATCAGGAGATAAAATTATATCTTACCACATATATTCCTGAAAAAAAAGATATTGTAAAATTTTACAAAGGCACCAAACCACTCTTTGAAGAGATGAACATTGCTTTACAAATAAAAAGTTCGTTTGGTAAGGTGGTCATCTTAAAACACGGCGTTTATTTGGTAGTTGAACACACAGAAGCGATGCACGTGATTGATGTAAACAGTGGAACCCGATTCAAAACGGGAACTTCCGAAGAGAATGCCTTGCATGTGAATTTAGAGGCTGCAACAGAGATAGCACGTCAAATCCGTCTTAGAGATATGGGCGGAATTATCACCATCGATTTTATTGACCTCGCTAAAAGCGCAAACAGAACGTTGCTACACAAAACGTTTCAGGAATTAATGAAAAACGATAAAGCCAAACATACCATTCTACCCATGAATAAGTTTGGTATTATACAAATTACCCGTCATCGTGTTCGTGCAGCAACAGTTATTGAAACATCAGAACTGTGCCCTACCTGCAGAGGAACGGGAAAAATTAAATCGGCAATGCTTATTCAGGAAGATATTGAGAATATGATTGAATACCTGATTGATAAACAGTTGGAAAAAGGCTTTCATCTGGCTGTACATCCATTTATCTATGCGTATCTTACAAAAGGAATTTTCTCTATACGTTGGAGTTGGTTGCGTCGCTTTCGCCGTTGGATACGATTAGTAGCAAAATCAGACTATTCTGTTGTGGAGTTTCAGTTCTTCAATAAGAATAATGACCAAATAATATTTGGAGAATCTATATAACAAATTGAATTATAAAATAATTACAATTTCGGTCCAAATTCTCTTAACCGTTTTCCCTCTTCGGTATCGGTAAATTTTTCAAAGTTGTTGATAAAAAATCCTGCTAATTTATAGGCGGTTTCTTTAAAAGCGGCTTTGTCTTGCCAACTGTTTTCAGGATTTAGAATATTGTTATCCAATCCGTTAATATTTTTTGGGATACTGAGCATAAAGGGCTTCACCAGTTCGGTTTCACAGTTTACCAATTCGCCGTTTAGAATGGCAGAGATGATGGTGCGGGTATCCTTAATAGAGATACGTTTTCCGCCGGTGTTGTAGCCGCCGCCAATCCAGCCGGTATTTACCAGATAGCAGGTGGAGTTGTGCTCTTCAATTTTCTTGGCAAACACTTCGGCGTATTTTGTGGGGTGCAACATTAGGAATGCCGCACCAAAGCAGGAAGAAAATGTGGGAGACGGTTCTTTAATACCGCGTTCCGTTCCGGCTAATTTTGCCGTGTATCCGCTTAGGAAATAATACATTGCCTGCTCTTTGGTTAAAACGGAAACAGGCGGTAAAATGCCGTAGGCATCTGCCGAAAGGAAAATCACTTTGCTGGGGTGCGTGCCTTTGGATTCCGGCTTTACAATATTATCAATGTGATAGATAGGGTAAGAAACGCGCGTGTTTTCTGTTTTTGCCGCAGAATTAAAATCAATATTTCCATCTTCATCTACTACTAAATTCTCTAACAGCGCATCGCGTTTGATAGCGTGGAAAATATCGGGTTCGTTTTCTTTGCTCAAATTGATACATTTGGCGTAGCATCCACCCTCGAAGTTAAAGATACCGTTATCGTCCCAGCCGTGCTCGTCGTCGCCGATAAGGGCGCGGTTCGGGTCAGTGGAAAGGGTGGTTTTGCCGGTGCCGGACAAGCCGAAGAAAATGGCAGTATCGCCGTCTTTTCCCTGATTGGCGGAGCAGTGCATAGAGGCAATGCCGCGCAACGGAAGGAAATAGTTCATTACGGAAAATATCCCTTTCTTCATTTCGCCGCCATACCACGAACCGCCAATGAGCGCCATTTTTTCCGTAAGATTAAAAGCGATAAACACTTCGCTATTCAACCCCCACTCCTTCCATTTGGGATTGGTTACTTTACAACTGTTAAAAACTACAAAATCGGGAGTAAAATTTTCCAATTCCTCATCTGTTGGACGAATAAACATATTCTTTACAAAATGCGCCTGCCAAGCCACTTCGGTAACAAAACGGACTTTCATTCTGGTATCGGGATTGACCCCTGCAAACAGGTCCATAACATATATGTTTTTATTGCTTAACTGATTTTGACTCAGTTTCTTCAAATAGTTCCACTGTTCCACTGTGAGCGGTTTATTATCCGGCGATTTTTTAACAGGGTCGTGCCACCAAACGTTGTTTTTCGTTTCGTCATCCATTACTACATATTTATCTTTTGGAGAGCGACCGGTGAAGATACCTGTGTCCACCGATAAAGCGCCCGATTTTGTATGAAATGCACGTTCAAAGCCGGTCAATTCAGGATTTGTTTCGTGTTCATACAACTCCTGGTATGATAAATTGTAATAAATTTTTAACGGATTTGTAATTCCAATGAAATTTAATTGAGTCTCAATGTTATGCATAATTCTACTAATTTATTGATTATTAATTTATTATATTTATTCTTTTTGATTTAATCAAAGTTTGCAAATATCTACAAAAAAATTTATATATAGTGTACAGATTTTTACAAATTAAGAATGACTGTTTCAAAAAAAGTACACGTGGCAAATGACACGTGACGCACAACGAGTAACGAGTGGCAATCATCTAATCACTTGAATTACCGTAAACACATTTTCTCCATTCTTTTTCAGCAGTTCCTGTGCGTGCTGGTTTTGCATAATACCGGAACCAAAATCATCGAAATTGTAAAGATTAGGTGTGTCAAACCAGCGTTGAATTTCCATATTAACAGGTAAGATACGGAGTATTTTATCTGCATCTATGTATAAGTTGACGGGCAAGATTACAGTAAAGCAGTTGTGTACAAATTCTGTAACTTCATTGTTGTCATTGTATATTTGTCCGATACCTGTATGGATATTTAAGTTTTGCATTTTTCCTTCTTTGTCCAAAAATTTTCCGTTGATTTGCATATAATGGTAGCCGCCTCCCAGGTGGTTTGGCCACGCAAAATTGCTTTCCGGCGGATTAACAAAACGATTGCTGATATTATCGTTTTTGTCTAATCCAAAAACAAACTCAATGCCAACATATTGTCCTTGTGGGATTTCATCTATTTTCCAGTGTAATGTATTTTCTGAATTGCGATCTACATAATGAATACCGTCATCTTGCGTTATTTCTATCGCTTTTCCATTCGCATCTATAAAAATCATTTTTGAAATAAAATATTTAATTTCGTTTACCTGATACAGGTTTCCTGCGGCATTAGCATATATAAGTTCATTACATCTAACAGGTTCGCCATCTATTGTTTGAGTAAAATTAATCTCAACACTTCCGTACCTGTGGCAGGATGCGGCAAGGAAAATCAAAGTGGATAAAATGAAAAAGAATTTATGAATTTGCATAGTGTAAAAAACTTTGGCAAAAATAATAAAAACCCCTTCACCTCTACAGATCCAACTTATCTTTCAACATCTTATATCCTTCAAGTGTTGCCTTAATTTTTTCTTTATTTCTGAGCAGTAACAGATACTGGTCGCGCCCATAACGCTCAATGGTTTCTATGGCATTGATATTTACAATATAGGAACGATGAACTCTCGAAAACTGTTCTTTGGGCAAATGTTCATTAAAATATTTCAATGTTTGTTCTTTAAGATAAACGCCCTGCATAGTCATAATGTTCACATAATCACCATACGCCTGAATGCACACAATTTCGGAAATGGGAATAATGTGCAGCCGTTTGCCTGTTTTTACAGAAATGGTTTTTAACAGTTCTGTTTTTGTTTCGGGAATATCTTCCTGTATGTTATTCAACTCTTTATCTTCATTTATCATTTTATT
>WRGQ01000076.1 GCA_009787115.1 Bacteroidota bacterium | reverse complement strand
TTATATTTCCGCGTTCAGGGAAGAAAAACCAACACCCCGATACTCTACAATGTTTACAGAGATGGCGTATTAATTAAGGAGCATATAACCGACCTTAAATATACTGATATACTTGAGGGTGTTGACGCTACTAAACAACATACCTGGGGAGTAAAAATAGTTTGTCCTGATGGAATAGGCGTTTCTGCTCCTGTACTTTTATCTTTATCCAAATGTAAGGATACTATACCGATATCAGTTAATGAAAAAGAAATCTCTTCATTCAAAATCTTCCCCAATCCGGCATCAAGAGAAATTACTATTGAGTCTGAAGGCAATTTAATGATGAACACTATTGAAGTGATAAATTTCTTAGGACAGACTGTAATCACTCGACCTGTTACAGGAAGTTCAGTAAAACTGGATGTTTCCAACTTGAATAATGGCGTTTACTTTGTTCGCGTTGCTTCCGAAAAAGGAACCAGCATTAAAAAGTTTGTAAAACAATAACACTCAATTTAAAAATTAACAACAAACATCAAATTATTTTATTAATCAAAAATTTATTTATTATGAAAAAAACATTATTTTTATTAGGATTAATTCTGTCGGTTGCATTCTTATATGCACAGAATTTTAATCAACACCGATCGGAATATCTCTATCAAATCCATGATGCCGGTGATATTGATTTACCGGATACACCCGAGCTATCGCCTTTTGCTGATTGTCTCTCCCCCAAAACTTTATCAGGGACATTTAGTCCAGATTGCAAAACTATTAATTTAAAATGGTATGCACCTACCGAAGTGTTGTGGGATAACACTGCAACCTCAAATACAGGTTATATGAGCATGCGCTGGATGATGGAAACATTGAGCCACTTAACCATAGCAGATGATTTTATGGTTCCTGCAGGGGAAACATGGGTGATATCCGAAGTGTTTATGTATGGTTTCTATAACACACAAACTGGCAATTATATTTCCCCTGATTTTATTGGTGTTGAAATATGGGAAGATGGTGGTAATGAAGTTCCCGGAAATCAAATATTGGAAGAACCTTTCCTAATGCCTATTAGTGGAAAAGTTGAGGGTCAAAATACAATAATACTTCCCGAGCCTCTTACTATCACAGGTCCTGCCAAATTATGGCTTTCTGTCTATGGAACGTATGAACAAGATTTTGACGATGATCAAAGATTTTTTGTTGTATCCCATCAGACCCCTAAAGGTTCTCGATTTGCACAATGGAATGAAGAATCCGGTCCTGACTGGGTGCCTTTTATTGGTAGCGATGAAAGTTATTGCTCCCTATTCTTTAAAATACAGGGACGTAAAACGAGCGCCCCTATACTCTATAACGTTTACAGGGAAGATACACAAATTGCATCGAATATTTCCGAAACTAATTATATAGATAATGGTTTTGATTATACGATTAAAACAAAATGGAGCGTAACTGCCGTTTGTCCAAATGGAACTGAATCCAGTCGTCTTAGTGTTACCAAACAACCTTGTAAACCACAGACAATTAATGAGAATGAAATCGGTTCATTCACTATCGTTCCAAATCCTGCTACAGACAAGATTACCATTACCGCAAAGAGTAATTTCAGTAAAATTGAAGTTATTAACTTCTTAGGTCAAACTGTTATTTCCCAATCTAATTTAAATAGTGCAACAACACTTGACGTTGCTCATTTGAATAGTGGCGTTTATTTTGTTCGCATTGCTTCCGAAACAGGAACTTTTGTACAGAAATTTGTAAAACAATAATCTTATTATTAACCAAAATTTATCTATTTATAATTATGAAAAAAAACATTCTATTATTAGTTCTGATGATTCTATTTACGGGTTCGATTTTTGCGCAAGCTACTAAAGGCAGGACTTTAGAGTCACCACGTAATGCCACAGTTTCTTCTTATGATATCAAGGCAGACAATCATTCTCGTTCACTCATTTACACTGAAGGTTTTGAAAGTACAGTAGGTTCCCCCCCCTCTCTTTGGGGTCCTCTACCTCAAGATTGGACAACATCAGCTACAGGTGTGTGGATTACAGCACACGATACAATTCCAGGGATTATAATCCATCAAACTCCTCATTCTGGCGAACGGTTTATGGTGCGTAGCTGGAATGCAACAGGCGCTATGTCCTGGGCTTTTAGTTCCGGAATACAGCTTACAGCCGGTGCAGATTATACTATCTCTTTTTGGTTTAAAGCGCCTGGATACCCAAATGCTAATGAGTATGACGATTTTGAAGTGCGAATAGGACAAACCGCAACTGCTCAAGGTATGAGCAACGCTCATTTACTTTTCAGCAATATTCACACTTTAGTAGTTCCATGGACACAGGTTGAATGTTCATTTACTCCTTCGGCTACAGGATCTTATTATCTCGGTTTTCATGATCTTACTCCGTCACAAGTCGGATATGTTGTTATGATTGACGATATTGAAATATCGGAAGCTCTTTGTCCTCCGGTAAATAATTTAGTGGCTAATTATAGCACTGATTGCAGTAAGGCTAATTTAACATGGGACGCACCCGGTTCAGGCAACTTTACATATCAAATACTTAGAGATGACGAAGAAATAGCAAGAGTAACAACAGAATCATATACCGACAGTGATTTTGAACCTACATTGGAATATGTATGGTCGGTGAGAGTGGTTTGTGACGACAACTATTCTATAACCCGCAGCGTTTACAAAACACCTTGTACACCACCCTCTTGCGGCAGTGCAAAAAATCTGTCCGTAACTTATGGTACAACTTGTGACGAAGCGTTGTTGGAATGGAAGAAATCCACCGAAGTATTGTGGAATAACTCTGATGGATACTCAATGTATGGTCGCCCAAGCGTGCGCTGGCTAATGGAAGAATTGAGTCGCGTTATTCTTGCAGATGATTTTATAGTTCCCAATGGTGAAACATGGACTATATCTGAAGTGTTCACTGCGGGTTTCTATAACGATTATGAAGCTCCTCAATATTTGGGCGTTGAAATATTCAAAGACGAAGGCGGTCATCCGGGAGAACAAATTTATGAAGAATTCTATATTACTCCTTTAGGAGGCTCTATGACGGGATTTCTGACCTTGGTGCTTCCTGAACCTTTGGTAGTTACTTCGGGAAAATATTGGGTTTCCTCTTATGGTGTCTATGAAGGAGAAGATAATGACAATCGCCTCTATTATATTCACATGTGTACTACTCCTGTCGGTTCCGTATTTTATATACTTAATGAATCTTCCGGCAACGGCTGGGAAGCCACTACAGGGGAGTATCCCTCTCTCTATTTCCGTATTCAAGGAAGTAAAACTATTGCCGAGCCAGAATATAACGTTTACCGAGATGGCGAACTTATTGCAACCAAAATAACAGACCTTTCCTTCTCAGATAAAACTTTTGATCCTAATGTTGGACACAAATGGTCTGTAAAAGTGGCTTGCCCCGCAGGAGACTTGTCTGCTCCTATTTATGTAACAAAAGAAAAATGTGGAGATGTGGGAGTCAATGAAACTAAAACTAAGTCATTCACTATTGTTCCCAATCCTGCTACAGACAAGATTACCATTACCGCAAATAACAATTTCAATACCATTGAAGTCATTAACTTCTTAGGTCAAACTGTTATTTCTCAATCTAATATTCTAAATAGTGCAACAACACTTGACGTTGCTCATTTGAATAGTGGCGTTTATTTTGTTCGCATTGCTTCCGAAACCGGAACTTCCGTACAGAAATTTGTAAAACGATAATTTATTATTAACCAAAATTTGTTTATTTATTATGAAAAAAAACATTCTATTATTAACAGTAATTTTCTTGATTACAAGTACGATTTTTGCGCAAAATACCGAAACCAGGACTATAGCATCATCTCGTGCTACCGCCTTTCAATATGATGTAAATACAGTTTCTCCTTCCCGTGCGGTTGTTTACTTTGAAGGCTTTGAAAATACAACAGGAACTGATTTACCGTCAGGATGGACAACATCGTTGGCTGGAGTGTGGATTACATCAGACGGAGACATTCCAGGGGTATCAAATCCTCAAACTGCCCATTCCGGTTCACGCTTTATGGTGCGTAGTTGGAATGCAACAGGCGGTAAAGTATGGGCTTTTAATCAGGGAATGACTCTTACAGCAGGCGTAGATTACACCATCACTTTTTGGTTTAGAGCGCCCGGATACCCCAACTATGGCGAGTATGACGATTTTGAAGTGCGCATAGGACAAACCGCAACCGCTCAGGGTATGAGCGACGCTACTTTGCTTTTTAGTAATATTACAAATAGGGTTAACCCATGGACTTTGGTCGAAGCATTTTTTGTTCCACCATCTACAGGGACTTATTATCTTGGTTTTCATTGTCTTAATCCAGTATCTGAAGGAATATTTGTTATGATTGACGATATTGAAGTGGCGGAATGTCTTTGTCGTCCGGTAAGTAACTTTACTGTTACCTATACCGAAGATTGTAAAGCCAATTTAAAATGGGATGCACCGGGCTCCGGAAACTTTACATATCAAGTATTAAGAGATGGTGAAGAAATTGGAAAGATAGAAACAGAATCATATACAGACAATGATTTCGAACCAACTTTAGAGCATACGTGGTCAATTAAAGTAATTTGCGGCAATGATTTATCAATAGCCAAAAACGTTTCTAAAGAAGTTTGTTTGGCTACTTCTTGCAGTAGAGCAAAAAAATTATCCGTAACCTATACAGAAGGATGTACAGAAGCGCTATTGAAATGGAATGCGCCCACCGAAATATTGTGGGATAACACTGCCGGAGCCGCAATGTATGGTCATATGAGCGTGCGCTGGCTAATGGAAGAATTGAGTCGCTATATTTCTGCCGATGATTTTATAGTTCCCAATGGTGAAACATGGCTGATAACCGAAGTATTCTGTAATGGTTTCTATAACGATTATGAAGCTCCGGATTACATAGGTGTTGAAATGTTCGCTGATGATAACGGTCATCCGGGAGAACAAATTTATGAAGAAATTTATAATATTCCTTTAGAAGGATCGCTAAATTCATTTATGACTATCCTGCTTCCCGAACCGCTTGTAATCTCTACTCCGGGAAAATATTGGGTGTCATGCTATGGAGTACATGAAAAGGAGGAAGATCCTAATCGCCTATATTATCTTACGATGTGTAATACTCCTAACGGTTCTGTGTATCATACATTTGATGAAAGTTCCGGCACCGGTTGGGAACCTTCAGATGGAGAGTATCCTTCACTCTATTTCCGTGTTCAAGGATATAAATCCACTACCCCAATAGAGTACAATATTTACCGAGATGGCGAATCTATCGCGACCAAACTAACAGAGATTTCCTTCTCAGATATAACTTTTAATCCTACAGTTGCACATAAATGGTCGGTAAGAGTGGCTTGCCCCGCAGGTGACCAGTCTGCTCCTATTTATAGAACAGAAGAAAATTGTGAAGAGGTAGGTGTTGCCGAAATTGTAGATAATTCATTCACTATCGTTCCCAATCCTGCTACAGACAAGATTACCATTACTGCAAAGAGTAATTTCAGTAAAATTGAAGTTATTAACTTCTTAGGTCAAACTGTGATTACTCAACCTAATTCCGATCATCGCGCATCGCTTAATGTGTCAAATCTGAATAGTGGCGTTTATTTTGTTCGCATTGTTTCCGAAACAGGAACTTCCGTACAGAAATTTGTAAAACGATAACGCTCAAAGTTAATCGGTGTCTCAAGCACCGGTTCCAATCCGCAACAAGGCTCTCCAAAACGGGAGCCTTTTTTTTTATCTTTGCCGAAAATTGTGATTTTATGTATATATCAGGAATACAACAAATTGGAATAGGAACGACCCGTCTTTACGAATCATGGAAATGGTACGCCGATATTTTTGGAATGAATATCCGCATCTTAGAAGATGATACTGTGGCGGAACGGATGTTGCGCTACACGGGAAATAAACCGCAAAAACGCCATGCCGCCATCACTATAAATATGCAAGGCGGTGCAGGATTCGAAATTTGGCAATACTCGGAAAGAAAACCACACCCCATTGATTTTGAAATACAGATTGGAGATCTCGGTATCTATTGCGCAAAAGTGAAAAGTAAAAATGTGAAACTGTTTCACGAAGAAGTACAAAAAAAATATTCAAAAATAAGCCCTCTCTATCTTGCTCCGGACGGTTCACCTACATATTATATATATGATCCCTTCGGAAACTATTTCCAAGTGGTGGAAGATAGTTATCTTTTTTCGGATTGCAAACAAAATAACGGAGGCTGCATCGGAGCACAAATCGGGGTGAGCGACATTGACAAAGCATTGACTTTATATCGTGATGTTTTGGGTTATGACACTATAGTATATGACAAAACCGATATCTTTGAAGATTTTGCTTTTATGCACGGAGGCGAACAGCAATATCGCAGGGTATTACTCAAACACGCTGAAAATAGGGTAGGGGCTTTCTCCGAAATGTTTGGTCCTAGCCAAATTGAATTGGTGGTTGCTTTAGATAGAACACCGAAAAAAATCTATGAAGGACGCTACTGGGGAGACCCCGGTTTTATTCAGGTATGCTTTGATATTAACAATATGAAAGCATTTAAGCAAATATGCGAGGAAAAAGGATTTCCGTTTACGGTGGATAGTTGCCCCAGCGGCGAAACTTTTGATATGGGAGACGCCGCCGGTCATTTTACTTATATCGAAGACCCCGACGGAACGCTCATTGAGTTTGTGGAAACACACAAAATACCTGTTCTTAAAAAATTAAATCTCTATATTAATCTCAAAAAAAGAGACCCAAACAAGCCGCTACCGAAGATAATCCTCAAGGCGTTGAAATTTAACAGGGTGAGGTTTGAAAGTGACAATTTTAAATTTTAAATCTTAAATCTTAAATACTCCCAAGTAAACCCTTTCTGCTGCGCCACAATCTCTTCGGGGGTGCCGGTGGCAATAATTTCACCGCCGTAGCGTCCACCCTCCGGTCCCATATCAATGATATGGTCTGCCATTTTTATAACTTCCATGTTGTGTTCAATTACTAACACGGTATTTCCTTTATCTACAAAGCGATTAAGCAGATCCATTAAGATGGCGATGTCGTGAAAATGTAAGCCGGTGGTAGGTTCGTCTAATATGTAGAAAGTGCTGCCGGTATCTTTTTTAGAAAGTTCAGCGGCTAACTTCACGCGCTGCGCTTCGCCGCCGGAAAGGGTTGTAGAAGGCTGTCCCAAACGGATATAGCCCAATCCCACCTCCACGAGCGTTTTTAGTTTTTGTACAATAAACGGAATCCCTTCAAAAAATTG
>WRGQ01000075.1 GCA_009787115.1 Bacteroidota bacterium | reverse complement strand
TATTTTGATAGTTTTGCAGCGATGTTTTAAAGATTTTTCAGAAAGTTTTAATGGGATTCCTGCTTTTTGAAAAATCAAAATGTAAAAAATAAATTATTAGGAGTTCCCATATATTCACATAAAAAAACATCTATTACTCTTAATCGTCCTGTTAAAGACCTTGTAAATAAACATCGTACAAATTTGGGATTGCCTATTACCTCTTACCTGCCGCCGTCGGTGACAAAAAAAACAGCCGCTACTTTGCCAAAGAAGCCATAAACCTGTATAAAAAACATGGCAAAACTATTTTTCACAAAGCCAAATCTACACTTTTTGGCGCTATATATTCCGAAAAAGGAATAGAAGAAATTTTAAAAGAAAAAATAGGCAACGTAAAACTATCGGAAGTCCGCTAATATCTATTCTATTCAAGGCATCCTGTTAATGAATACGAAAGGAAGTAAAATAGATGTTTCTTCGCTGCCAAATGGAATTTATATTGCAGAAATTGACGGAGTATATCGGAAATTTGTAAAGCAGTAGAAGGTAATTATCTTTGAGAAATTCATTATTTTGTATCAAATTTTTGCCTCTTGCGAATCTTCTCCATTAACAAAACACCGTTGATTTGATTGGCGATGGTGAAAGGAAGTCTGTGAATAATCCTCCGAAAGGGATAAAGTAGTTTTATCAACGGTGCAACAAACGGTGCATATTGGATATGCAAATGGGTGTATGCTTTTCTAAACCCGAAATTTTTCTCTCTAAATTCTTGAAAATTTGTTTGATGATATATATTGCGACTTCCCCCACAAAGATATTTTCCCTGTTCAATATCTTTTCTGAAATAGTTATAAACAAAATACATAATGGCAAGATTTACCCCTCTCTTTTCAAAATCAGGATCAGACTTTAATGTCATTAAATCTATATGCGTAGCGTTAATTTTTACGCGATAATAGGCAGCCAACCGGTTGCTATCCTTGTCAAATGCTCCAAAGACAATATTTTCCCATTGTTTTACTTCTTCGCAAAAACGATTTTTATCGGTGTTAAAAGTTCCGGTTTTATTATAGGTTTTATATGCAGATTTATGAATGTCAAACATCTGCTCTGCATACTCTTTTACATCAATAATAGAAACATCAAAATTTCCGGCAGTCTGTTTTATTTTACTTCGACGGTTGCTACTGATGGAAGTAATATCAAAGGGTTTATCCAATATGCAATACCACCAACCGGTTTCATATCCGCAGTCGAAATGGCTTGTCCAACAAGCTAAAAGCGGACGATTGGGGGTAAACGCTTTCCATATAGTTTTATCTTTTAATTGCTCAATCTCTGCATCTTCATTTGGAGCGCAATTTGGCAATAGGGCATGGTTGTAGTATCGCCATTTTAGTTCTTTAGCATTTGAAGATTGAGAATCTTTCATAAGTTCCAAGTTTGAGATTTATATTTGAAGAAATGAGGTTGTGCAACGACTATGCTCGTTAGGTGCTAACATTTGTCCATTTTTCTTCATTTTAGATACTTTTAAAATTCGTTGCAAATTACGTTTTTTTTATGATATTAAGAAGTTGAGTGTGTAATTCAGCCTCTCTTGCTTTAAAAAATCTACTTTTGCAGCCAATTTATCACATCGGTTTTGAAGATGACGATATTTTTTAAAAATAAAACATACTAATGAAAATCCTTCATATTTGCAACGGTGCACAGGGAAACTCCCCGTTTTATAAGTTTCTGTTTAATGCTTTAACGAAACATCACGTAGAACAATCCGTTATAGCGCCTGTATGGAAAGAGCCGACAATTGATTATGAAGATATTCATTGTGAATATTTCTACAGAGATTCCGATATTATTACGCGATTGAGATTTAACAGAAAAATAAGAAAATTAACAAAATTTACTTTGGAAAAAGTAAACATTGAATCTTTCGATGTTATTCACGCACATACCTGGTTTAGCGATGGGGCGGTGGCTTATAATTTGTACAAAGAATACGGTATTCCCTATATTATTGCCATTCGGAACACAGATATTAATCTGTTCTTCAGATATTTTCTTCATCTCAGAAATTTGGGATATAATATTTTGAAAAATGCTTCTCAAATCATTTTTATTTCTCCGGCATATAAAGATAATCTGGTAAATCATTTATTACCCCAAAAAATCAAGAATAAGATTTCCGGCAAAATTAGTATTATTCCCAATGGAGCGTTTCCATTTTGGCTCAACAACAGATATCAGAAAACAACCGTTTCTTCTCCCGTTAAACTTTTATCAATAGGGACAATAGATCCTAATAAAAACTACCTGTCGCTGTGTTATGCCATAGAATTATTGCGAAAAAACGGAAAAGAAGTGGAATTAACTCTTGTGGGAAAAGGAAGTAAGGATAACCTTAGTTATCTGAGACGATTAGAAAAATACATCAAAGATAAACCTCATATTACGCTGATAGAAAAACAATCTCAGGAAGCATTATTAAAAATATATCGTAACCACGATATTTTCGTTCTGCCTTCTCATAAAGAGACTTTTGGACTGGTTTATATTGAAGCGCTGACTCAGGGATTGCCCATTGTATATACCAAACAACAGGGTGTTGATGGTTATTTTGAGCCTAATGAAGCAGGATATGCCGTTAATCCTGAAAATATTGAAGAAATTGCACAGGCAATATCTTTAACAATCAGTAATTATTCGGAACTCATTACCCATATTGCGCAATTAGATTTCTCTGTTTTTAATTGGGAATCTATTGCGGAACGCTATTTTAAAATATATCAACGTTGCATTTATTGAGGGGTTTCTCTTTAATCAATCTACTCCTCCCCATAAATCACAGTCAGTAGCGTCGTTCCCACTACGTACAGTGTATGTCTGTCAATATTGGAGATATTGTCTTGTAGTGTATGCCACGTGGAAGGGAAGCCCGTTCCTGTAGTGTTATCTTGATGGATAATGTCAATCATTGGGATTTTGGCGAGGCGATTTACATACACGTGGTCGTCGGTAATGGGATTACTTGCAGTATTTACAAAATAGTCTTTATATCCTAATTGATAGGCTTTTCCCCACACTTTGCGAACTATGGGCGAAGCAAAATAAGTAGAGTAGTATTCCTGTTTAAATGTGGCATTTGTTGCGCCTACCATATCCAATAAAATGCCAAAGGTTGCTTCGTAGTTGGCAATATGCGGATTTTTAGCCCAATGTTGAGCGCCGAGACACCACCAATCGCCGCTTTCATTTTGTCCGCTACGCGTGCCCCAGTCTTCAGCGTCGAAAAAGATGATATCTACGCCTGCCTGAGGATTTTTCTCTTTCAGTTGTCGGGCAATTTCCAACAGAATGCCCACGCCACTGGCGCCGTCGTTAGCGCCGTCAATAGGTTTGTCTTTGTTGGCGGGATTAGGGTCGTTATCGGCAAAAGGTCGTGAATCCCAATGTGATGCTAACAAAATCCGTTTCGGTTCTTCAGGAGAAAAAGAACCAATGATATTTTTACAGTTGATTTTTGTTCCATCAAAAGTATGGGTAACAAAAGATTGTACCAAGACTTTATCGCAATATTGCTCTAATTTATTTTGCAACAATTGCGCACATTGTTTATGGGCATCCGTATTTGGCACTCGGGGTCCGCAATCGGTTTGTGCTTTCACAAAATTAAATGCCGAATCGGCGTCAAAATTTGGAAACACAATAGCAACTTGTTCCTCTTTTGCTACAGGCTTGTTTTGCTTTGAATCATTACACGAAATAATGAAAAGAAAAAGCATAAAAAATAAAATGAGAAGTTTTTTCATATCTGCCTGCAAAAATAGTAAAAAAGTTACAACATTAATGAGGATTTCCATCAAGGAAAAATCATTAAAATTTCATTTGTTTTCTGATAAAAATTTAAAATTTGTATGTATGATTTTAAAACTCCAAATCCCAAATCCCCACCGCACGGCACAGTTCCACCAATGAAGCATTAGCATTAAAAAGTATTTCATAATAATTCTGAAATACCTCATTAGCCGTACGCTGTGCATCTAACACTTCCAACAGCGAAGTTTCCCCACGCGAATAGCTGTATTTCTTCTTCTCCAAAATCGTGTTTGCATCGGAAAGCGTACTGTTTTGATACAGTTCCGCCTGCCGGCAAGCCGAAAGATAACTGTTATAACACTGCTCAACCTCCTTGCGAATTTGCAGCAACACCGCATCATATTGTGCATCTGCCTGCCGTTGCGTGTATTGAGCCGCACGCAATTCCCCCTTGTTAATGCTTGAAAATTTTAGCGGAATGGTAATACCCGCCGAAATGGTATTGTTCTTGGGTGACGGCGCTTCTTCGTTCAGAGCAACGGTATTGTGTGCAAAACCTATATTCAATCCCAAGTCAATAACTCGGTTGGCTTTGGCAAGTTTTAAATTGGCTGCCGATAGTTCGCGGTTGCGAATTGCCGCCCGCAAATCTGCCCGATTATCTTGAGCAAGATTTATCAGATTTTGTAGATTATATGCGTCGCGTAGGGGCGTTGTGCGCAATGTCCCTGCAACATCACCTATCGCCGCTGTTCCGCCCTCAAAAACCGTCAAATCGGAAAGCATATTCTTATAATCTGCCTCTGTCTGAAAATAATCGGTCATCATGGTTGTTGCTTCCAAACGGGATTGCATGGCATCTACTTCGGCAATATCTCCAAGTGCAAAACGCAAACTGTCGGCACGTGCCAAATCTCTCATACTTTGATACGAAGACAACGCCAAACCAACCAATTGTTTTTGTTTCAACGCATCTAAATAACAAAGCGTGGCATCGGCACGAAGATTTCTGAAAAAATCCTCAACCAACGCTTCGGTCATCTGTTGTTCGCTTTTGGCGATTGCCATTCTGGCACGACGTTTTCCGCCGAGTTCCAACGTGTAGCCGAGTTCGGCAGAATAGGACTGCCCCATTTGCACGCTCCAATCCTGACTGTTTTCGTAACCAAACGAAAGTTCGGGGTCAGGCATCACTTTTGCTGCCTGCGCGTTTGCCTCTGCGATGTTCACATTGTATTTTTCCACAATGTATTCGACGTTCTTCTCACGGACGTTTTTAATATAGTCTTTGTAAGTTAACACCCGTTGGGCGGTGGTGGTTTGTACACTCAAACAAACGGTTACCAACAGACCCATTAATAGTAATGTTTTTTGTTTTTTCTGTTTTTTTTGTTTTTTCTGTTTCATATTTCTTTAATTTTATTAACTACATTATTAGTTTAACTGAATATAGGAGTGCAGTTTATCGGTTGCCCAAATTCGGAATTGTGTAGCAATTTTAGAATTTACGCGATAGCCAAGCGATATAATCATATCTAAATT
Source organism: Bacteroidota bacterium (assembly GCA_009787115.1). Lineage (GTDB taxonomy): Bacteria > Bacteroidota > Bacteroidia > Bacteroidales > WCHB1-69 > WRNX01. The sequence continues at coordinate 1,866 of WRGQ01000075.1, read as the reverse complement.
ATAATGTTTGGTATTTCTCATTCCATTTTTTCAATTTTGTTTTCCTTATTATTATTTTTCTTTTTTATTAATTTGCAAAGATAGTATTTATTTAACTATTTTTCTATTTCATTGTTCACCGACTCTAATCTTGCGCCAAACGAGGGCTTTTCCCGATTATCATCATCACTACCTTTTTTATTATTTCTGTTTTCTTTTTTGAATTATTTCATAAACAATAGGTACAATATAAATATTGAGCAGTGTAGAGGTAAGCAATCCACCTAAAACGACCACTGCCATAGGGCTTTGTATTTCGTTTCCTGCCTTTTCGCCCTGAAAGACGAGCGGGATAAGCGCTAACGCCGAAGTTATAGCGGTCATTAAAATAGGATTGAGCCTGTCTTTCGAACCTTCTATAATTACGAATTTCAAATTACGAATTACGTTTCGTTTGTCGTAATTTTTCATCCGTAATTCGTAATTGGAAACAAGTAGAATACCGTTTCTCGTAGCAATGCCGAACAGCGTGATAAACCCGATAATGGACGGAATACTGACGATATCCGAAGTAAAGAATATGGCGAACACGCCGCCAATGAGGGCTAACGGAAGATTGAGCAGTACAATTGCTGAGAGCGTCAGGTTTTTGAACTCGCCGTAGAGCAGCAAAAAGATAACGCAAATGGCAAGCAACGAGGCAATAAACAGCGTGCGAGAGGCATTTGCAGCGCTCTCAAACTGTCCGCCGTATTCTATGCGGTAGCCTTCGGGCAGTTTGATATTTTGGGCGATATTCTTTTTAATATCATCTACTACGGTTTTCAAATCTCTGCCTGCCACGTTTGCCGAAACTACAATTTTGCGCTGTACGTTTTCGCGGCTGATAGAATTTGCGCCGCCCACGGAAACCACATCGGCAACTTCTTCCAACGGCACTTTGCGACCGTTTCCAATGTCAATCAATGCGGCGCGTATCCCCTCAATGCTTTCGGTGTAGTTTTTATTCAACCGCAAAACAAGGTCGAAACTGCGCTGTCCCTCGTAAATATCGGCAAGTTTTTCGCCTGCAAAGGCAAGTTCCACAAAATTGTTGAAATCTTCAATAGTAATGCCGTATTGTGCCAACATTCTGCGATTGGCGCGTATCTGTATTTGCGGGGTTTCGGTTTGCTGTTCCACCGATACGTCCACCAATCCATCAATGCCCTGAATAGAGTTTTGGATTTTGTTGCCCATCATAAAGAGAGTACTTAAATCCGTGCCGAAAAGTTTAATGGCAATGTTGGCGCGTGTTCCCGAAAGCATGTGGTCTATGCGGTGTCCCAACGGTTGTCCGACAGTGGCTACAATGCCCGGAATATCGGCAAGCGTTTTCCGCACATCAGCCAAAAATGCTTCACGGCTGCGGTTTTTCAATTGAAAATTAACGTCTATCTCGGCACTGTTGGTCATTTGCGAATGTTCGTCCAATTCGCCGCGTCCTGTACGCCTTGCGGTGCTTGTTACTTCGGGAATGTTCAGCAATTCGGTTTCTATGAGGTTGCCCAAACGGTTGTTTTCATCTAACGAAACACCGGGTTTCACTACCGCTGCAAGCGTTAAAGAGCCTTCGTTAAATTCGGGCAAAAAACTTTGTCCCATTGTGAAAAACAATATTACCGATGCAATAAATACGCCGACGGTTGAATACAAAACTTTCTTTTTGTGCCGTAATACCCACGCAAGCGACGAGCCATAAGCCGTTGTCAGTTTGCGGGAAAGCCAACTGTCTTTTTCGTTTTTGATTAAATATTTATCGCTCGAAAGCATAAGGCGGCACATCAGCGGAGTAACCGTCATTGCCACAATGAGCGACATAAACAGTGAAATGATATACGCCACGCC